>JANOXJ010000056.1:0-10091 GCA_031418455.1 Flavobacteriales bacterium
GGGTCGCTTTGAGCAGCAAAAATGGTGCGCATAGCTTGCGGAAGCGCTTCTATAAGGTCGCGTGCTATCATGCCCCCTTCGCCCAATTGGGCTCTTAGCATATCGCCCGCAAAGCCATGAACAAACACACCTAAACGTGCAGCTTCTTCTGGTGTATAGCCTTGTCCTAACAGGCTTGCTATAACACCTGCCAGCACATCGCCAGAGCCGGCAGTGGCTAGGCACGCATTTCCACTTGCATTAAAGTGTACTATACCTTGGGGAGTGGCTATGCGTGTGTTAGGGCCTTTTAGCACTATGTATATTTCTAATTCTTTTGCCTTTGCTTCTAGTGTTTGCAATCTTTCAAAGTCGCTGTGGTGTTCGCCAAACAACCTGTGAAACTCGCCAACATGTGGAGTGAGTATACTGTTTTTTGGAATGTCTTTTATCAGTTTTTTTTCGGCTATTATGTTTAGTGCATCAGCATCCAACACAAGAGGGTGTTTTGCATCGCGCAATATTTTACGCAGCATAAGCACAGTTTCAGGCGCCTTGCCAAGGCCGGGTCCTATTACTGTAGCCCCAAATCTTTCGTCATAGTGGGTGCTTTTCAAAAACTCATTGCCCTCATCCAGCATGCACATAGCCTCTGGCAATGTGGTTTGCATAATGTGTGTGCCGCACGTGGGCACCGAGGCCGACACCAATCCTGCACCGGAGCGCAATGCAGCTTTAGCACATAGCATGGCTGCACCCATTTTGCCTACGCTGCCGGCTATTACATGCACATGCCCCAGTTGGTTTTTGTGCACAAATTTGTTGCGTGGTTCAAAATCCATGGTGGCCTCCAGCATGTCGTAGTAGCGCAGGTTAGAGATAGTTTCTTCATGAAAAACATCGCTAAGGCCCAATGTCAATACCGTAAATTCTCCTACATACATTTCATTCTCCTCGCAAAGCATGGCGCGCTTAGGTACTTCAAATGTGATGGTTTTGTCAGCACGTATTATTGAGCCTTCCTGGTGGGCCATATTATCGGGCATAAGGCCTGAAGGCATGTCTATGGCTATTAATCTAAAGGGCGACTGCTCATTAATTTGGTCTATTACCTGAGCCAAAAAACCTTCTACAGGGCGTTTAATGCCCGTGCCCAAAATGCAATCGAGCACCAGTGTGCGGGGTTTTATTTCAAATGATAATTCATCAGGCGAAAGAAATTGAACAGGCACTTCGCTTTCCAACAGACGTTGCATATTTAGTTTAAAATCATCAGTGCCTTTTTGTGAGTCGCCTACAATGAACACATCTACAGTGTATTCCCTTTCGGCCAGCATACGTGCTATGCACAGGCCATCGCCACCGTTGTTTCCAATGCCACAAAATATAGTAACAGTTTTGTTTATTTCAGAGTAGCTCATATGCTCCACCACGGCATTGGCTGCGCGCTCCATTAATTCAGAAGAATTATTGTAATAGAGCAACACCGTGTGTTGGTCCCATTCGCGTATTTGTTCGGCTGTAAATATTTTCATCCCAATTTACTTCATCAAATTTGGTTCAATGATACAAAAGCAAACGAAGGAATGAATGTGAGGGTGCGAAAGAATTAGATAGAGCCATCGTGTGGCAAATTGTTAGAAAAAATATTGGAAATGAAATGAATGCCGCAAACACCAATGCTCATGCACATTTTCCGCAAGCAATACATTCCACATTAGTGCGTTCGCAAGTTCTGAAATGAAAAACGAGAGCAGTTTGGCCTGATTTTACTTTGTTGGCGATAAAATACGCTTTATTGAAAACTATGTTTAAGTATACCACCATGCTCTGTCTGGCACTTTGGGCCGCAGTAGCAGCACACGCACAGGAGCCTATAGCGCTTTACGACAATACCCGCTTGTACAAAGAGGCCATGGATCTTTTTGACCACGAAAAGTATGTGGCAGCCAAAGAAAAATTTGAGCAATACATAACTATCGAAAAAAATCCGCAACATGCTTTGCGTATCAACTCTGAATATTACCGTGGTGTGTGCGCCCTCTATTTGTTTCACCCCGATGCAGAGTTTATTCTGGAGCAGTTTGTATTAGAACATCCTGATTCGCCATGGAAGCAGCGTGCTTACTTTGAGTTGGGCTCGTTCAACTATCAGAAAAAAACATACAAAAAAGCGCTGGAGTGGTTTGCATATGTAGATGAGGATATGCTAAGTGAAAGCGAGCGTATAGAAATGAAATACAAGCGCGGTCACTCGCGTTTTGAAACAGGCGACAAGACCAATGCTCGTCAGGATTTTTATGATGTAAAACAGGCTGAAAGCGACTATAAGCAAGCGGCCATATATTACTACAGCCATATAGCTTACGAGCAGGATGATTTGCAAACTGCATTAGAAGGATTCTTATTGCTTGACAGCGATCCGCTTTTTAAACCTCTTGTGCCATACTACATCACTCAGATTTATTACAAGCAAAAAAAATATGACGAAGTGCTCGCTTACGGCCCTAAGGCACTTGAACAAGCGCAGGCAAATGCCACTAAACGAGTAGCCGAAATAGCACGCCTCATAGGCGATAGCTATTGCATAAAAGGAAAGTACGCTGAGGCCATTCCCTATTTGGAGCAATACATAAGTTCCAACGACAGACCTGCTCTTACCAGAGAAGACTATTACCAACTGGGCTATGCATACCAACGCACACAAGCTTATCAAAAGGCAATAGACAACTATTCTAAAATAGCTGGCCAGCGCGATGAGTTGCAGCAGAGTGCTTCTTACAACCTGGGCGACTGTTATTTGAAACTGCAGCAAAAGGAATATGCGCGCAATGCATTTGAAGAAGCAGCCGACATGGATTTTAATAAGGAAATACAAGAGGATGCGATGTTCAATTATGCCAAGTTGGCTTTTGAGCTAAGCTACAATCCATTTCACGAAGCTATATCTGCTTTTGAAGACTACCTGAATAAATATCCGAACTCGCCCAGAAGAGATGAGGCGTATGAGTTTTTGCTGAATGTGTATATGAAAACGCGCAACTACGAGCGCGCCCTTGCATCGCTCGACAAGATTCAGAATAAAGATGCACGTGTAAAGGAAGCTTACCAGGTAGTGGCCTACAACCGCGGTGTGGAGTTGTTTCAAAGCAACGATTTTGCAAATGCCGACAAGTATTTTGATAAGGTAAATACTTACCCTATAAATCCAACAGTGAATGCCGATGCTAAATTTTGGAAGGCAGAAATAAAGTATCAGCGCAACGAATTTTCTGATGCTATAAAAAGATACAATGTATTCTTAAACGAGCCTGGCGCATTCAATAGTGAGTTTTATGGCCTTGCACATTATGGCATGGGCTATAGTTATTTTAAAATGGCCAACGATGAGGACAATGTGCAAACCTCGCGCGATATATATGCCAATGCCAATACTTCATTTAGAAAGTATGTAGATGGTGGACATAAGAAGGATGATGCAAAAGTGAATGATGCATACATGCGCATAGGCGATTGTTTTTTTGTAAATAAAAACTATACACAAGCCATAGCCTATTATGACAAGGCAGCTGATAAAGATGAAGTGGGCCGCGACTATGCCATGTACCAAAAGGCAATGAGCTATGGCTACGAGGGCATGAATGAT
This sequence comes from Flavobacteriales bacterium, assembly GCA_031418455.1. Classification (GTDB taxonomy): domain Bacteria; phylum Bacteroidota; class Bacteroidia; order Flavobacteriales_D; family Sanyastnellaceae; genus JANNVZ01. The sequence goes on from JANOXJ010000056.1 coordinate 3,626, forward strand.
AAAAAAGCATGGGTATTAAAAAGCCTGCTGAGCGAGCGCCCCGATTCTAAATTTAAAGTAGATGCTAAATACGAATTAGCAAAAACATACCTAAGCGACAACAAGCTGAACGAAGCTAAAACTTACTATACAGATGTGGTAAATAATCATAGCACATCGCAGTATGCAAAATACGCTTATCGCGATTTGTGCCTTGTGTATGTAAAGGAAGGCAACGAGGCCAAGGCCAAAGAAACATACTTGGCCCTTAAGCAAAAATATCCGAACGATGCCGTATTGAAAGAAGCCTATGCTATTTGCAAAAGCATTCTTATTGACGACCCCGATTTTCAGAACGATGCTATCACAGTGGGTGGTGCTACAAAAGACGAAGTGGAAACAGATGTTTATCTGAAAGCTGCTGAGTACGCGCAAAATGGCGATTGCAACACAGGCATTACTAAACTTACAGCATACCTGCAACGCTTTCAGCCTGCCTACTACGCTGCAGATGCGCACTTCCAATTGGCTCAGTGCTACTATGAGGCAGATAATTTAGACAAGGCTTTGGAGAGCTACAATTTTGTTATCAATAATGGCTCGTCTGACTACAGCTATATGGAAATAAGTTTGAAAAATGCGGCTATTATTACTTACAACAAGGGCAACTATTCGCAAGCGCGCGAGCATTACAGCAAATTGCTTAATGCTGTTTCCAAAACCAATCAGCTAGAGGCGCAAATAGGTATGATGCGTTGCAACTATTTGCTAAACAACTTTAGCGAAGCTAAAAATTATGCTGACATGGTGTTGACCAATGCAAGCACACCGCTAGATATACGCTACACTGCTTACCTGTGGCGTGGCCGCATACGCATGAACAATGGCGAATATGATGGAGCCATCACCGATTTTAAAGAGGTTATAAAGAAGGGTGGAGTAGATGCAGCGGAGTCTAAATACGGTGTAGCTAAATGTTTGTATGGCAAAGGAGAATATAAAAAGAGCGAAACAGAAGTGTTCTCGTTGGTAGAGAAATTTTCGGCATTTGATGAGTGGAAATACAAAGCATTCTTATTGCTTATAGATGACTACATAGCTATGAAAGATTACTTCCAGGCGCGTGCTACTATAAATGCCATATACGAGAATGTATCTGAGCAGTGGGTGATAGATGAGGCCAAAGTGAAAGAGGCGCAGTTGAATCAACTAGAGGCTGCACAAAACGCAGGCAGTGGCAACAGCAATTTAGAAATAGACCTTGTGCCTAAGAATAATTGAAAAAATTATTAGCGATAAGAAATAAATAAAAATATTCCACAATTAGATGAAGAAGTTAATTTTCATATTTACCCTAGTGCTAACTGCACTCAATGTATTAGCGCAGGATTCGCTCAATTACGAAACCACCTTTGGTGGCGACCGCAGACTTTTTCTGCGCGATGCGAATAAGCTAAACGTGTGGCCACAGACCAAAGATAGCGTGGTGCAAATGACCAGCATTAAATACACTACACTGCCCACGCCAAAATCAATAACGATAGTACCGCAGCTTATACCCGCTGCAAAAATTAATGTAGACGAAAAGTTGCCATACCTCTACAAGGCCTTTCTAAAAGCGGGCTATGGCAGTTATAACACCATTCCTATTGATTTTTATTTTATGGATGGCCGCAGCAAAAAAGGAAGCTATGGCGCACACTACAAATTTTTGCGTGGCGATGGTGTACAACTGAATGATGCCGATAGTATACCAGACCGATATAGCGATAACAAAGCTGAAGTATGGGGCAAGTGGTTTTTCAAAAAGCAACAACTTGTGGCCAAGGCCGATTGGGAACGAAACGTTACACACTTTTATGGAGTGGATGTGCAAAACAATTATAAGGGACCTGATTTTGATAAGCTCCAGTTCAATCAGCGTATGAATACTTTTGGAGGTGGTTTGTCTTTCCTCACTTACCAGCGCGACACAGGCGATTTTAATTACAACGCATCTACCTATCTGCGCCAGTCAAAAGATTATTATAAAAATACAGAAACCAATTTTGACATTCTATTGCACGGTCGCACCCTGCGCGATAGCACACTTTATAGCATTGATTTTGGGGTAAACTATAACAAGTTTAATTTTCATGGTCCACTTCTAGATGGTACCAATTTGGATATATACACACCTTATGCCTATTCGGCTGACGATCGTCAATACCGCGACCGCACACGCGAAAATGCGGTGGTTAAATTTGTACCAACTGCAAGCACTCATTGGCGCAACCTGCGTGCTAAGGTAGGAGCAGGTATATACATAGAAGGCAACAGTTCCAGCCCAGGCCATTTTTATCCATTGTTAGAGGCAAGCTATAGTTTTTTCAAAGGTGTAGTGGTGCCATATGCGGGTATACGCGGCAGCACAGAGCCTACTACTTATCTTAGTTTGTATCAGGACAATCCATTTATTCAAACTTTTCCTCGTTTGAAAAATAAGAACAATAAATTAGATGCTTACGCAGGTATTGGTGGCGCAGTTAGCAGCACAGTGTCATACAGCGTGGGTATTAATTATTATGAGTGGGCAAATTTTGCTTACTTTATTAATGATTCCTTGCGCGACATTCAAACAGGTACTTACAACACATGGGGCAACCAGTTCACTATGCTTTACGACAATTTGAATGCGGTTAATTTTCATGCTGAGTTAGCCATCTACGCCAGCGAAAAATGGAAAGGAAATGTGCGTGCTGATTATTTCAACTATACTGATTTGGGTTCGCAAGACCATGCATGGCATCAGCCTAATTTAAAGTTGCTTGCTAATGCACAATACAATTTGAAAAACAAATTCATACTTAGCACCGACATATTTTATATAGGTGCTAGATGGGCGCGCAGCCAGGTACCTGTGAATGGAGTGGAACCAGCGTTGGATATTTACAACAAGCCCTACTACCAATACAAACTCAAAGGATTTTTAGATGCTAACTTCCGTGTGGAATACCGTTACAACAAACGCCTGAGTGCATGGGTGCAGCTTAACAATGCATTTGCCATGAAATATCAACGTTGGGGTGCATATAAAAATCAACAGCTCTTAGCCACACTTGGAGCCAGTTATTCATTCTAAATAATTTGTACAGCTTTGCATAATCAAACTTGTCCGTTGTGCAGTCATGCGGCAACGGATTTTTTTGAAAACAGATTTTTTATGTGCACGCAGTGCAAAGGCATTTTCAGATCTTCAGAAGATTTGCCAAATGCCAATGCCGAAAAGCAGCGTTACCATTTGCATAACAATGATGTAAGCGATGAGGGCTACAATGCTTTTGTGGCGCCTATAATTCAATCAGTTTTTAAGTCACACTCTCCAGATCACAAAGGGTTGGATTTTGGAGCGGGGCCTTCATCGGCCATTGCCCATGTGTTGCAGATTAATGGATATAACATTCAATTGTACGATCCGTTTTTTTTTGACAACAAAGCATTACTCGATGCTACCTATGACTACATTATCTGTTGCGAAGTGATGGAGCATTTTCATCATCCATACTCTGAATTTAAACTGCTGCGGCAATGCTTAAAACCAGATGGAAAGCTCTATTGCATGACACACCTTTATTCCGACCAAATAAATTTTGGGCAGTGGTATTATAAAAATGATTTCACGCATGTATTCTTTTATCAAAAAGAAACACTGGAATGGATAAATCAGGAATTTGATTTTAAAAAGCTTGAAATACAGGGCAGAATGCTGGTATTAGGAGTATAGTATTACCAGCTTAATGCAATTCAGCGTTGTGGCTGGCTAATTAGATAAGGACATCAACTCGGTCAAACTAAATATTAAAGAAGGTATTCTCTGTGCAAAGTTCCACCTCAAAAGGTATGTTTTTTCCTTTTGTATTGTCTTCAAAAAGTTGTTCCAATTGCTCATCTGTGTGTGCCGGGTCGTGGTGAAAGAGCAATAGTTTTTTTACTGAGCACATTTCTGCAAACCTTATAGCATCGGCCATGGAAGAGTGTCCCCAGCCCACACGAGTGGCATATTCAGAATTTTTATATTGAGCATCGTGCATGAGTATGTCTGCATCCTTGGCCAGTTTATATCCGCTTGTCCAACCTGGGTCGTTAGGGAAATTGGCAGCGCCAAGCGCAGGTTCGTGGTCCGGCATGTATGCCAGTATTGCATTGTCGCACTCTATTCTAAACCCAAGTGTTGGCCCCGGGTGGCATATAAATTCTGAAGTGATTTTAATATCATCAATAAAAAAAACACTGTGGTTTATTTCATGCACTATAGGGTGGGCAGGCAACTCATTTAAGCGCACAGGAAACAGGGGTGGCGAAAAATATCTGCGCAATCTTTTTATTAAACTTTCATTGGTACCTGTAGGGCCCCATAAGTGCACCGTCACATTTGGATTGTACAACGGAAGGAAAAAACCCAAACCCATGGTATGGTCCAGATGCAAATGGGTAAGTAGTATATGAATGGTTTTTATATTGGCATTAATGGCAGAACCTAGTCGCTGTATGCCAGAGCCTCCATCAAGAATAATACAGGTCTCGTTGTGCAGCAATTCCACACAAGAAGTGTTGCCTCCGTACTTGTTTTTTTCGGGGCCGGGCGATGGTAACGAGCCTCGGCAACCCCATATGGTAACCTTCATACTAGTTAGATTTCCAGAACAGGGCTACAGCACCAAGAAATCGGTTCGGTCGCCCCATTAAGGGAAATGAAGTAACAGTGAGTAAGTGTTTTTCATTGGAACTTAAACTGTCTATCCAAAAGGATCCGTGCGCTGGTTTTTGAGTTCCAAGTGTTTGCACTAAAGGTAATTTTTCCGGTGCCAATGGCTGGCCATTTTCATCGGTTGGTTTAAATACTGTAGACCATTCTTCTACAGCCATGGAGCCAGTTTCGCCAAAGCGCAAACCAAGCAATGCTTCAGCAGGCTCGTTATAAAAAAGCAAATTGCCATTGGTGTCTACAATAAATACAGGAATGGATAAGCAATCGGCAAATTGCCTTGCAAGTATTATTTCAATTTGGCTATTAGGCATAAGAGCGGTTTTGAGTTTTGTGTAAGTCTTTTAGAATCCGCATCACAAATATAGCCGACTATTTTGTGTTAATATCTATTTAACAAACGTTCTCATTTGAGGCTTAAAAGCCTTGTGAAACTTGACTTTTTTCCGCGCTAGTATCCCAAAAAAGCAGGTAACAAATAATCATGGCTGCACCAAAACCAACCAGCCCCATTGCAAATGCAATGAACAGATGGAAAGCAATACCAACAATCAAAAAGGATTTTCTAACGGATTTAATCCATATAAGAATTGGAAAAACAACTTGATAAGCAAGGCCTATCCATGTAAAAATTTTACCCATCAGAACATGATTGGTAATAAATGTTTTGAGCCAAGCAGTGCTATATAAATCTATATGCATGGTATAATAAAGAGCAGTGCCATCTATCCATTGTGTGCCGCCTAGTTTATATAACGCAGCAGTTAGGTACACTAAAATTACTTGTGCTATGCAGGCTATTCTTGCGGCATTGGTAAGTGCTATGCCATATGGGCTTTTTGCATTCACATTTACTACACTGCAATAAAAACTCATAAGGAGCATAAGCAGCATACCACCATCAAACACTTCAATAGCGGCATAAAAAAGCATGAGGCCGCTTGCCCAAGCAACTAAGCGTACACTTACACTGGCTAGCCACCATATGGCGCTTGTCCTATTGGATTTGCCTTTGGTAAGCACATTGTTAAATGCACCTATGCTAAGCAAACTACATACTATATGTAACACATATACTATTGTTGCTCTATCAGAATCATATACAAGTTGAAAAAAGAAATTCTCTATAAACGTATCGGGATAACCGTGGCGATAAAAGACTTTGCCCCGGCCCCATATAGAGCCTTGTAGCATAAAAAGTGAAGCAGCATTTACGGCCAACCATATATATACTAATAGGCTGAACAATTGCAGCGCACCAGGCGAATGCACCTTCAGTGTAAAGTAGTTCACTACCCTTTGTATGGAGCCTGCCACTGTCATTTTGGTTGGTGCGTATATGCTGGAAATTCTACAATTTCTTCCTTAGCTGCCTGGCTTGTGCCTGGCTCTGGTGTAAATACATAGCGCAATCTTATTTGCCATATGTTGTATGGCATTGCATCTGTTTTATTATACTTCATTACATAGTACAATGCAGAGGCATATGCAGGGCTTGCAACAACTCGGTCGTATTGCACCACATCATTTTTTCTGTATAAATTATTGAGCAGCTGATTGCCAAGCTGCGTGCAAAAACCCTGTTCAATGGTTTCCATTTGGCGCACATTCACTTCCGCTGCGCCAGTGGCATCGTGCCAGTTGCTCCACGCTGTTATATTTTCTGCGGTTGCATTTAGGCTAGCGCTATCCGCAGCGTTTAGTATGGAATATGTGTAGCTGTCGTTTGCCGTTTTGGTCACC
>JANOXJ010000057.1:0-2105 GCA_031418455.1 Flavobacteriales bacterium
ATATAATTTCGGTGCGCGAGTTGGTGCCCGACATGGATCAAATATTTATAGAAGCGGTTCAAAAATTTAATGCAGAACATGAATAAGATTTGGCTAATAATAAAACGTGAGTACCTCACCAAAGTAAAAAAGAAGTCATTCATCATTATGACCTTTTTGGGTCCGGTAATATTTGGTGTGTTGATGGTAGGTGGTGTGCTGGTGGCGGGCAGCGACACTAAGGTGCACGATGTGCTTATAATAGACAAGCAAGGCTGGATAATGGAAGATGAGATAGTGAAGCCTGCAGACAATAATGTGCCACGCGATAATTTTAAAGATGAAGAAAACCTGCATTTTTTCTTTCAGAAAAATGCTACGGATGTACAGGCAGATTTAAATAGTAGTAAGTACACCATAGTAGTGGAGCTAGATAGCAACACATACGAAGATGGTAAGTGCCTCATGACTTTTAAAAGCGCTCCCAGCTTGGGTGTGCAAAGCACCATTCAAAAATATCTCGAAAAATCAATAGAGAAATGGCGTGTAAAAAAGTATGGTATTGATTACAAAACATATCAATCTGTAAAGCAATCGGTAAGTTTTTCGCAAGTGAATATAGAAAAAGCTGACCGCGATGAAAAGGTGTATATGCGCGCAGGCTTGGGCTTTGCATTTGCCATAGTCATTTATCTTTTCATATTTCTATATGGCGTGCAGGTAATGCGCGGTGTGATGGAAGAAAAAACCAACCGCGTGGTAGAAGTAATTGTATCATCGGTAAAACCATTTCAGCTTATGATGGGTAAGGTAATAGGCATAGGCATGGTGGGCGTTACACAATTCGTAATGTGGATGATACTAAGTGGTATTATAGGCGGAGTGGTGTTGTCCATATTTGGTTCGCAGCTCATAGGCGGCAGTGCAGCGCTAAACCAAACCAATGGCATTACCGCGGGAGTGCCAAAAGAATTGTCAGAACAAGATTTTACCAATAACGAAGTAGTGGAGTTTATTTATACCACACCTTGGATGGATATAGGTCTTTCGTTTTTATTCTTTTTTATTGGTGGCTATTTGCTTTACGGATCTTTGTTTGCTGCAGTGGGCGCTGCTGTGGACCAAGAGGCCGACACGCAGCAATTTATGATGCCCATAACACTGCCGTTGGTATTCGGCTATCTGGTTAGCTTTATGATGATACAAAATCCGGAGAGCAACATAGGCACCATATTCTCCATAGTGCCGCTTACATCGCCCATAGTAATGATGGTGAAAACGGCCATTGGTGTGAGCCTTTGGTTGCGCCTTGCTAGCATGGCAGCACTTATTGTTGCATTTATATTCTTTATTTGGTTAGCAGGCCGTATTTACCGCGTGGGCATACTTATGTATGGCAAAAAGCCCACCTACAAAGAGTTGTGGAAGTGGATACGCTATTCAGGATAATTTTAGTAAGCCACAGTAAGAGTGTTTAATTCTAACGAAATATAATTGTACTCATTTTAGATGAGTTAGCTTCGCAGTATGAGTTTTTTAAAAGATTGGTGGAAGCATAAAAAAAAAGAAAGGACTATTGCTCCCGTTGACCTATCGCTGGTGGGTGTGGATATGCACAGCCATTTATTGTTTGGTATTGATGATGGTGCTAAGGATATTGAAGAATCTATGCAACTCATTCTTCATCTTCATGAGTTGGGTTATCACAAATTCATTACCACTCCGCACATATTTCAGGATATGTATAAGAATACACCTGAAACCATTTTTCCAAAACTTGAATTGGTGCGCGAAGAAATAAAGCGCAGACAAATACCTGTTACAATAGAAGCAGCGGCAGAATATTATTGCGATGATCATTTTGAAAAACTGATAGAGGAAAAACAGTTGCTCACCTTTGGCGACAACTATGTGCTGTTCGAAATTTCGTTTGCTGCGGAAAACATAAATATGAATCGCGCGATATTTAATATGCGCCTGGCAGGCTACAAGCCCATATTGGCACACCCTGAGAGGTATGACTACTGGCATGCCAACTTTAGTAAGTACGAGAATATGCTGGACCGCGATGTGTTGTTGCAGATAAATATAAATAGCCTAACAGGGCAGTATGGACCCAGCACACA
>JANOXJ010000058.1:0-2700 GCA_031418455.1 Flavobacteriales bacterium
GCTTGTAAGTGCAGAGCATTTGCGTTTCGACTTCTCGCATTTTTCTAAAATGACAGATCAGGAAGTAGAGCAAGTAGAGCGATTGGTAAACGACCGTATACGCAAAAATTTTGCGTTGGAAGAAAACAGAGCCATGTCTATTAATGATGCAAAAAAGACAGGTGCCATGATGTTGTTTGGCGAAAAATATGGCGATGTGGTGCGTGTGATTAAGTTTGGCAACAGCATAGAACTTTGCGGAGGCACACACGTGCAAAGCACAGGCGAAATAGGTTTGTTTAAAATACAAAGCGAGGGCGCAGTAGCAGCGGGAGTGCGCAGAATAGAGGCTATTTCAAGCAACGGGGCATTCAATTTTATAAAGAATGAATTGAACACCTTGCAGGAAATAAGACAAACACTTAAGTCAAAAGATATTTTAAAATCGCTTAGCGATTTGCAGGCAAAAAATTCTGAATTGCAAAAACAAATTGAAGCATTCAACAAAGAAAAAGCACAGAGTGTAAAGAAAGATTTGCTTGATAAATGGGAAGTGAAAAATGGAATGAATGTACTACGCGAAAGAGTTCAGTTAGATCCAACTGTGCTTAAGGACATTGCATTTCAATTGAAACAGGAAAAAGAAAATGCATTTATAATATTGGCAAATGAGAGCAGCGAATCTGTTTCTTATACCATTGCCATTTCAGACGATGTAGTGAAAGCAAAAAATTTAGATGCAGGAAAAATCATTCGAGAAACATTGAAGATGAAGGGAGGTGGGCAAGCAAACTACGCTACATCCGGTGCTACAGAAATTGCATCTATTTCCGAGAAATTTGATAGTGTTGAAAAACTTTGGTGACCATAAATGATAGATTCTTTGCGACCATATTATATTATTCCATTGGTGGCGTTATTTATGAATTGTTTTGTTTTGTCTGCGCAGCAAACAATTACAGAACAATTAAAATCAGGTACAGATTGTGATGTAGTTAATATAAGAGGATTGGAAATGGCCACAACTTATATGAAGCGAAGGGATTTTGATAGTTTGCTCCTAATGACTGAAAATTGGGAAATGCTATGCAGAGGAAACGAGGTTACGGCCAAGCTAAAATTTATTTGTTCGCTTGTAGACTCAATTCCGGAGGACTATGTGGTATCCGAAGATTCATTATTATTCGAATCAGCATTTGGCGATTATTATTTTTGGAGAACTCCTTGGGTTGAATACAAATTAAACTTTGGTTTAAATGCCCTATTTCCTGAAAGTCAAAAGTTTTATTTTACTGATGGAAGGGAATATGGAATTCATTATCTATTTCAATCAGAGTTTAAACAAATTGTAGACTCATTAATTGATGCCAATCAAACCAATTCTTATAACAGCCAGATTCTACGTCTGTTGGTAAACAGAGATTCGCCTATGCCAAAAGATGTGAGAAAATTATTTCGAAATGATACCACAGCTATTGGTTCTTTCTATTTTGATAAGAGAGCATTGCATTTTAATAATCCAATTGGGTATATAGGAGCTAAAGGTACCAGCAGATTAGGTTTTGGTAATTTAAGGGCGCTAAGTCCAATTTATACTTTTGAATTTTTGACTGGATGGGGAGGTCACAAACGATCAATCATAGAGTGGGTGTTAGGTGTAGGAGGGGGTAAGTGCAACACATCACTTGTATACTCAAAGGGAGATAGCACATTTGTAGCCGATGAATATTTTAGTACGTATTCAAAAATAACGCGCAAACAACATTTAGCACACTCATTGAATGAACGGGTTCATCATTTTTTAAATATAGGAGTTGGCTATGAAGCTATTGAATTGTATGAGTACAAAGCTGAGAAAATAACCAACAAGATTTCTAATAAGGTTAGTGTGGGTGCAATACTTCCAGAGATTGGTTATACAATCAGATATTGTCCAATACTTAGCATGTTAGTGGATGTAGGAGTTAGTTACGAGCCGCGCCTATTCGGTTCGGTAAAGAGAGTCAATTTAAACGGGAATATTTTTAACTTTAGTGTTTCAGCAGCTTGGGTCTTTGGTAGAGTGCCAATTTCTAAGTATGGTTTAATCTAAATTGACAACCAAATATGCGCCTCATTATCCAACGCGTTTCGTCTGCCTCAGTAGAAAAAAATAGGAGCACTGTAGCATCTATACAGCATGGTTTGCTCATACTGCAGGGCATAGAGGAAAACGATACACTGGAAGATGCACAATGGCTGGCACAAAAAGTTGTTGCCATGCGCATATTTAGTGATGCTGAAGATAAAATGAATTTGGACATAAAGGAAGTGGATGGCGACATCATTGTAGTAAGTCAGTTCACCTTGCATGCAAGCACCAAAAAGGGCAATAGACCCTCATTTATTAAGGCAGCCAGACCAGAAAAGGCCATTCCGCTCTATCAAAAATTTATAGATGAATTGAGTGTTTTACTCGGAAAATCAGTGCAAACAGGCCAATTTGGCGCAATGATGGAAGTAAAACTTGTGAATAGCGGTCCTGTCACTATTTTTATGGACTCAAAAAACAGGGAATAAAGGCTTTTAAAAATTCCAGCCACCATCCCAAAGTTGCCATCAAAAATTTTAGATTTTAAAAAAAAGTAAGTTTGCTATCATGCAAGAAAGATTAAATAAAGAACTCGATTTTCAGCCATACAATAGTAACAGGCCTAACCTGGTAATACCGGAATATGGCCG
>JANOXJ010000059.1:0-2316 GCA_031418455.1 Flavobacteriales bacterium
TGCTGTTACACATTCTATCAATGCAATTTTAGATGGCGTGCTGGTAGAAATATTGATACACACTGATAACTATGCAGAGGAAACAACATGGAACCTGGAAGATGAGGCAGGTAATGAAATATTAAGCGGTGGCCCTTATGCTAATGACCTTACCGATTTTTCTCAGATAGCTTGTTTAGAATTAAATGGCTGCTACACTTTTACTATTAACGATGCTTATGGCGATGGCATTTGTTGTGGCTTTGGTCAAGGATACTACGAAATATCTGATGCAGGTGGCTTAATAGCAAGTGGTGGCGATTTTGGCGATTCTGAAACGGTAAACTTCTGCGTGGACAACTGCACGCTTACAGCCAACATAGACATAACTACCGATAGTGGTTTGGATGATGGTGCATTGTTTATTACAGCCATGAATGGCGTAACCGGTTATCAATACAGCATAGATGGTGGTGTTACATTCCAAAACAATCCTTTGTTCAGCAACTTGCCTGCCGGCACTTACAATGTGGTGGTACTATCGGGCGATGGTATATGCGAGTATACTGAAACGGTGATAATATTGCTTGTAGGTGTAGATGAACTGGTGAATGAAATTAACGCGGTGGTAAAACCAAATCCTACTGATGGTTTCTTTACCATTGAACTTACAGGTGTTCCTTCTGGCGATTACATGATGCACTATCAAGTATTAAATTCTGCAGGCCAGCTGGTGCAAGACCGCACTATGTCGCGCTACAATGGTGTGTTTACTTCACGTGTTTCATTATTGTCAGAGGCCGATGGTATTTATTACATTCGCTTTATAAATGAGCATGTAAACCAACTGCTACGTGTAGTGAAAAAGAGCTAATGCAATTTTCAGCTATTTCAAAATAGTTTAATTAAAAAAGGACAGTCGCACGACTGTCCTTTTTTTTGGTTAATTGGTTTAGAGATAGTAACTGTGCACTAGGCCAAAGATTCTTCCTGCACCTCTTTATGAGCGTTTATTACCTCGTCTTGCAATGCAGGTGGCACAGGCGCATATTCCGCAAAGCGCCCACTGAATGATGCTTTGCCTTGTGTAATGCTTCTAAGCGAAGTAGTGTATTTATATAGATTAGACTGTGGCACACGTGCAGTAATGCGCGTGTTTTGACCGGTACTGTCCATACCAAGTATTACACCTCTGCGTGCTTGAAGGTCTTTTATTACTTCGCCTGTTACATCATCAGGCGCTACTACCGTTAGCTCTTGTATAGGCTCTAGCAGTTTGGGCATCGCATTGTGAAACGCTTCTTTAAAAGCCATTTGTGCGGCAATTTGGAAACTAATATCATTACTATCCACATCATGCATTTTGCCATCACAAAGTATTACACGTATGTCGCGCACATAACTACCGGTTAGAGGGCCTACCTCCATTTTGTGCATTACACCCTTTAGCACAGAGGGTATAAAGCGAGCTTCAATAGCACCACCCACAATGCAGTTGTAGAAAACAAGTTTGCCTCCCCATTTCAAATCTATTTCTTCTTTGTTTCTAATATTAAAACCTGTGGGCTCTTCCATGCCCTCATACCATGGTTCTATTTTTATATGCACCTCGCCAAATTGACCACTGCCTCCACTTTGTTTTTTGTGTCGGTAAGTGGCATTGGCAGAGCGTTGTATTGTTTCTCTGTAAGGAATTTTTGGTTTATCAAAACTTACATCCATGCCATACACTTTTTCAAGTGTCCATTTAGTGGTAGCCAAATGCAGTTCGCCCTGGCAATGCAATAGCAGCTGTTTTAATTCCTGATTTTGTTCGTACTGCACAGTAGGGTCTTGCTCATGTATTTTCTTTAGCACTTCGCCTAGTCGTTCATCATCTTTTTTATTATTGGCAGTTATTACCACCGTCATGCGTGCATTCGGAAAATCTATTGGCTGTATTTTTAATTCTTTATCCAATGCATGCAATGTATGATTGGTTTCAGTGTTTTTTAATTTCAGAGTAGCGCCTATGTCGCCTGCCTTTAGCACATCTACAGGGTTGCGCTGGTGGCCATCCATTACATACAATTGGTTTATGGTTTCTACCGCATGTGTTTCGCTATTTTTTAGTTGAGCACCTTTTTTAAGTTCGCCACTCAGCACTTTAAAGTAGGATAGCTTGCCTAAATTAGATTCGTGTTCTGTGCGATATACAAAGATGACGGCAGGCCCATTAGCAGTAAGTTTTACTTCGGTTCCATCTTCACCTATTTCAGGTTTTAGCTCGTGTGCGGCAGGTGCCACATTGTCTATAAAACCCATAAGGCGGCCGCTACCCATATTCTTAAGTGCAGA
>JANOXJ010000060.1:0-8883 GCA_031418455.1 Flavobacteriales bacterium
TTCGTTTATTTTAAAAGTAGACACCGCCTCGCTTGTTTGGCAGCTTGGGTACTCCGGCATATTAGGATAGGTGCTTTGTGGTATGTAAGGGTCGTTCCACTTGTCCAGTATAAGTGTGGAATACACATCGGCCACGCGCAGGTCTTGCACATCTATACTGTACTGAAAACGGTATAGCGTGTTAGGATCCAGATTGTCTAATTGCAACCAATAAATATCGCCTGCTACGTTGCGCTTCATCATATAGTCTTGGCTAAATTGCCAGTTGCTAAAGTCGCCTAGTACGTACACAAAATCTTTGTTGGGTGCATATAGCTGAAGTATTACAGTGTTGTTATCTATCACATTTATACCATCTATTAATCCTGCTGGAGGATTTTCTATAGTAGGCTGTGGGTCTATGTTTATAACCAATACATCAGTAATGGTTTCGGTGCCATTGTCCACTACCAACTCTATTTGGTAAGAACCACTTACAGACTCATTAAAGGTATAATCCAATACAGTATTTGCAGCTGCAGTTGCCACCACAATGCCATTTACGCTTAGTGTAAAAGAAGCATCTTGCGATGATGCGCAGTGTATAGGTACATTGGTGTTTGAACTTACATTCTGTATGCTTTGGTACGGAGTAATAATGCCTGCATGAAAACCAGGCTCGTAAAGTTGCAACCAAATATCGCTGCCATCGGCATTGCGGCCCACTACAGTGCCGCTTTGGTTTCTAAATACAAACATGAGTCTGCCAGGGTCAAATGTGCCCGGGTAGTTATAAAAGTCCTGTGGTGTTATTACTATTTTGTGCACACCACTACCCACGGGAGTCATAACTACCGATGGGTCTGCTGTGCCCCAGTTGCCTTGCACATACTGCCAGTTGTTTACACAATTGTCAGCATCGGCCTGAGTAACAATACCCGAATGAGCATACACAGGAATGGTGCCGGCAGATATAGCAGCATTGCCAGAGGCTACATTGTAAAATACTGTTATTTCATCATCTTGCGTAGGAAAGGGCGGGTTAGAGGTAAGAATTTGTGAATGTGCTGCTAATACATTTAATAGCAATACTGCTGCAACAATAGAATATTTCATTATACCAATAAAGATTAATTTAAGTATTCGGTAAATGTAAAGAAAGTGTACTTGATACACGAACTAAAACTTTTGCTTCATTCTTTGATACCAACCAAAAGCAAAAAGCACCCCACCAAAACATAAATAATTTTCACACATCTTAAGATGAAAAAAATTGTTTAATTGAAAAAACAGGTAAATTAGCATTGTCTTAAAACTAAAAACCTTAAACCTGAAAGAGCTGAAAAAAAATCTAATCATATTTTTTTTCATTTTGCTATGCACAGCTAACAGCAGCAATGCTTTTGGCAGCGCCACAGACTCCCTTATCAAATTAATAGCTCAAAGCAACGACACTCAGCTAAAAGTAGACCTCTACAACGAGCTTACTAATGCCTATTGGCTAAAAGGACTTACGCAAACACAAGACAGCGGCTACAAAAGTGCTGTATTGGCAATAAAGCTTGCAAGAAAAGTAGGGTACGATAAAGGAATGGCTCAGGCCCTGTATGAAATGGGTAAATACAATATAGCAGGTTCTAAAAAATATGACTTGGCCGCTCCGTGTTTGTTGCAAAGCTTAATGCTATTTGAAAAAATTGGTGACAAACAGGGCCTTTCAAAATGCTATTTGCAACTAGGGCTCATAAGCTATTCATTACAGTATTATGAAGATGCTATTAGGAATTTTGAATTGAGTATAGCCAGTGCTCACAATCCCATTTCTAGTTACCTCATGGCACTTTCTTACTTGGAGCTGGGGGACTATGACATCGCCAAGTCGTTGCTATTCCAAAACTGCAATGAGTTTAAACAAAAAAAACAACAGCAACGCATAAATGAATGCCATATATATCTGGGCAGATTGTATGAACGACAGATGCAATATGACTCTGCTTATTACTACTTAAACGAGGCTATTAAAAATTCTTATATAGATAAAGATAGCCTAAGCCTAAGCAGGCCTTATGCATTCTTAAGCACCATGTATTTAAACCAAAACAACCTTGACCAGGCGCTATACTATGGCCTTAAGAGTTATAGACTATCCAATAGCACAAGCGATGAAATAACATTTATAGAGGCGTGCAAAAACTTAAGCAAAGTATATGAGCAAAGAGGCGATTTTAAGAATGCGTATTTCTATTTGAAACAATATACAAAGGAGAACGAGGAATATTCTACGGGAAGCATAAAGCAAAAAGTGGCAGATTTGCAGAGCATGTTTGAATTTAGAAAAAAAATGAACCTGCAAAACCTGAGACAAGAAAAAGACAAAGTAATAGCCAATCAACTACTGCTGAAACAAAAAATATTGCGCAACGCTTTTATAGTAGCATTTGTGCTGCTGGCATTGTTGCTAGCCGCATTGTACAACAGGTATAAGTTAAAAACCAACTCTAACAAAGCTCTGGAAGAACTCAATAAAATAATAACCCAGGAAAAAGAACGCTCAGATGAATTGCTCCTCAACATTTTGCCGGCAGAGGTAGCTACTGAGTTAAAGCAAAAGGGGCACACCGATGCTAAAAATTATGAAAGCGTAACTGTCATGTTTACAGATTTTATTGGATTTACCAAAGTGGCAGAAAGACTTAGCGCAACTGACTTGGTAAGCGAAATAGACTCTTGTTTTAAAGCATTTGACTACATAATGGACAAATACAATTTAGAAAAGATAAAAACTATAGGCGATAGTTATATGTGCGCAGGTGGCATACCAGTGCCCAACCATACTCATGCAGTAGATATGGTATATGCTGCCATTGAAATTAAAAATTTCATGGAGGCTCGAATGGACCAATTAAAATTGTACAACAAAGAATTAGAAGGATTTGAAATACGCATAGGCATACATACAGGTCCGGTAATAGCAGGTATAGTGGGGGTTAAGAAATTTGCGTACGATATATGGGGCGACACAGTAAACATTGCCTCGCGCATGGAAACCACCAGCGATACTGGCCGCATCAATATTTCGGGCAGTACCTACGAACTTGTAAAAGAAATTTTCTCATGCACCTATAGAGGCAAGGTACACGCTAAAAACAAAGGCGAGGTAGACATGTACTATGTAGATGGTGTATTGGACGAGGATTAGATAAGGCTCACATTATTTCATCCTTCCGCTACATTCATCTCAAATATTCGCAATCAAAATTTTCCCTTGCGAAATATCATTTATCAACTTTTTATTCAGTTCGTAGTTATTCTCAAAGGAGAATAATTATCATTGCCGAATGGCTCTTGAAAACAAAAAAAAAGTGAAAGTATAAGATGAGCAAGTTGCTAATAGAAAAATTGCGCGAAAAAGCACTAAAGGTAACTCCGCAGCGGGTGGCTATATATGAGGCTGTAATAAGGCTAAACAACCACCCAACTGCTGAAAATATAATAGATTATATTAAAAAAAATCATCCCACCATATCGATAGGTACTGTATATAAAGTGCTGGACTCGCTGGTGGAAAATGAACTGCTGAAAAAAGTAAAAACAGAAAAAGATATAATGCGGTATGATGCAGTGCTTAGCAACCATCACCATTTGTACTGCGCAGAAACTGACCGCATAGAAGATTATGCTGACGAAAAACTGAACCAATTAATAAGCGATTACTTTAAGAAAAACAAGATTAAAAATTTCAAAGTTCACGACATAAAACTTCAGATAACGGGCCAGTTCAATTAAGAATAATTTATTTCATATATAAAAAAAACAATAAAACATGAGTACTTCTAGCGAGAGCAAATGTCCTTTTCCGCACGGACAAATGAAACAAACTGCCGGCACAGGCACCTCTAACAAAGACTGGTGGCCTAATAGATTAAACTTAGGTATACTCCGTCAGCACTCCAGCTTGTCCGATCCTATGGACAAAGGATTCAATTACGCTGAAGAGTTTAATAAATTAGATTTGAAAGCCATTAAAAAGGACCTTTTTGAATTAATAATTACCTCGCAAGACTGGTGGCCTGCTGACTATGGACACTATGGCCCATTGTTTATACGCATGGCATGGCACAGCGCAGGCACCTACCGCATATCTGACGGGCGCGGTGGAGCTGGCTCAGGCAACCAACGTTTTGCTCCTATAAATAGCTGGCCAGACAATGGCAACTTGGACAAAGCACGGTTTTTACTTTGGCCAATAAAGCAGAAGTATGGCAACAAAATATCGTGGGCCGACCTTATGATTTTAGCAGGCAATTGTGCGCTGGAGTCTATGGGCTTTAAAACCTTTGGCTTTGCAGGCGGCAGAGAAGATATATGGGAACCAGAGCAAGATATAAATTGGGGCAATGAGGTGGAGTGGCTTGGCGACAAGCGCTACAAAGGTGACCGCGAATTGGACAACCCATTGGCAGCGGTGCAAATGGGATTGATATATGTAAACCCACAAGGACCAAATGGCAACCCAGACCCACTAGCATCTGGCAAAGATGTGCGAGAAACATTTGCAAGAATGGCTATGAATGATGAAGAAACTGTAGCACTTGTAGCTGGTGGACACACCTTTGGCAAAGCACATGGCGCTGCCAGCGACTCGCACGTGGGCCGCGAACCAGAAGCAGAAGCCATAGAGCATATGGGCATGGGTTGGTTAAATGCACATGGCACAGGCAAGGGTGGCGACACCATTACCAGCGGCTTAGAAGGCGCATGGAAACCAAACCCAACTAAGTGGGACAATGGCTACTTTGAAACACTGCTTAACAACGACTGGAAACTAACTAAAAGCCCTGCGGGCGCTCACCAGTGGGAGCCTGTAGACCCTGCTGCAGCCACATTGGTAGAAGATGCGCACGACCCCAATAAGCGCCATGCTCCTATGATGACCACAGCAGATATGTCGTTAAAATTAGATCCCATTTATGCACCTATCTCCAAACGATTCATGGAGAATTTTGACGAATTTGCTGATGCATTTGCACGAGCTTGGTTCAAACTAACCCACCGCGACATGGGCCCTATAGCGCGCTACCTGGGAGAGGAAGTGCCTAAAGAAGAATTGATTTGGCAAGACCCTGTGCCTATGCCAACCTATACATTAACCGCATCTGATGTTTCGGCATTAAAAGATAAAATTCTAAATAGTGGCCTTAGCATTGCGCAGCTAGTAAGCACAGCATGGGCATCTGCTTCTACCTATCGTGGTAGCGACAAACGTGGTGGTGCCAACGGTGCACGCATTCGCTTAGCTCCGCAAAACAATTGGGAAGCAAACAATCCTGCGCAGTTGAAAACTGTACTAGCTGCATTAGAGACCATACAAAAAGAATTTAGTACCGCAGATAAACAAGTAAGCATAGCAGACTTGATAGTGCTTGGCGGATGCGCTGCCATAGAAAAGGCTGCAAAAAATGCAGGTCATACTATAGCAGTGCCATTTACTGCTGGCCGTGGCGATGCTACCCAAGAGCAAACTGATGTTGACTCATTTGCTGTGCTAGAACCTAAAGCCGATGGTTTTAGAAATTACAGAAGCACTAAGTGCACATCTGTTACCGAAGAAGTATTGATAGACAAGGCACAACTACTACAATTAACTGCCCCAGAAATGACTGCCTTAGTGGGCGGTATGCGTGTTCTAAATGCAAACTACGATGGTTCAAAGCATGGTGTGTTTACTAAAAATCCGGAAACACTCACCAACGATTTCTTTGTAAATCTGCTGGACTTGAGCACCACATGGAAACCAACTACCGATGCTGCAGAAATCTTTATGGGATCTAACCGTGCCACAGGCGAACCAAAATGGACTGCTACAAGAGCTGACTTAATTTTTGGTTCAAACTCTGAACTGCGCGCCATAGCCGAAGTGTATGGCTGCAACGATGGTAAAGAAAAATTTGTACACGATTTTGTAGCCGCATGGAACAAAGTGATGAATTTGGGTAGATTTTAATGGCTTGTTTGGAATGCATATCTCCACATACATGGAGTAAATGGAATTAAAAAATGAAAAGCGACTTTGACTAAAAATCAAAGTCGCTTTTTCTTTTTGCTTATAAGATCCAAGACTAGTACACTTATTGCCACAATGCAGTTAATGCAAAAAGAGATGAATAAACAAAGCCTTCACAACAAGGGTTTAAATGACATAAACAAGTCTAATTTGCAAAACGAATTTTAAGTAGATACTATGAATAGTTTAGTAGAAAATCAGCGTAAATTTTTTCTTACCAATGCCACTAAAAGCGTAGCATTTAGAAAGTCTCAATTGAAAAAGTTGAAACAGGTTATTTTAGAAAATGAAGCAGCTTTGCACAAAGCAATTTACGATGACTTTAAAAAATCGGAATTTGAATGTTATGCCACAGAAATAGGTCTTGTGCTAAAAGACATTACAGATACTCTTAGTCATGTAGATGATTGGGCTAAGACAAAACGTGTACAAACAAACCTCATAAATTTTCCGGCCAGTAGTTACGTAGTGCCAGAACCACTGGGCGTAACACTGGTGATAGGTGCGTGGAATTATCCTTACTTGCTTAGCCTTGCACCCGCCATAGCGGCTATGGCTGCTGGCAACACGGTGGTTATAAAACCAAGCGAATTACCCGCCAATACATCGCGCATAATAGCAAAAATAATTAACCAAAATTTTGATGCAAACTACCTAACAGTAGTGGAGGGCGCAGTAAATGAAACTACCCAATTGCTTGAGCAAAAGTGGGATAAAATATTTTTTACAGGCAGCACCAAAGTGGGCAAAATAGTAGCTGCAGCTGCTGCAAAAAATCTTACACCGGTTACATTAGAACTTGGCGGCAAAAGCCCTGCATTTGTAACAGAGAGTTGCCATTTGAAAATGACAGTAAAACGATTGGTGTGGTCTAAATTTTTAAATGCCGGACAAACATGCATTGCACCCGATTACCTATTGGTGCACGAATCTATTCACCAAAAATTTATAGAACTAGCCAAAGCAGAAATAGAAAAAGCTAAATACTCCACAGAAAATAACAACTACACCCAAATAATAGATGAGCGCAACACGCAACGATTAGTGGCCATGCTAGACATGAAAAAAGTAGTGGTGGGAGGGCATTATGACCTTGCTACGCGGCATATAGAACCTACTATACTTAGCGGTGTAGCCTGGACCGATGCTATAATGCAGCAAGAGATTTTTGGCCCTATATGGCCCATACTTAGCTATTCTAATTTGCAGGAGGCAATAGAAAAAGTAAAACAGTTGCCCAAACCACTTTCTTGCTATGTGTACACAAATAATAGAAGTGAGAAGAAAAAAATACTTGATGAATTATCATTTGGAGGTGGTTGTATAAACGATAGCATAATGCATATTTCTAACAGCCACTTGCCCTTTGGCGGAGTGGGTGATAGCGGCATGGGAACCTATCATGGCGAAGCAGGTTTTAAAGCATTTTCGCATTACAAGAGTATATTGGACAAGCCTACATGGTTTGAGTTAAATATAAAATACCCTGCCTACAGCTCTTTCAAACTTAAGGTGCTTAAGCACTTTATAAAATTAGGATAGTGGTGAGCTGAGCTTTGAATTATTTGCTGTAAGCATTATTCCATTTCAATTCTTTTCAAAATTTAGAATTGTATTTTGCACTTAAAACCTTTTCATTTGCCTAAAACACAAACCTCCCAAAATATATGACACTGCTAGATGGCAACTTGATAAGCAAACAGATAAAGGAAGAAATAGCCATAGAAGTAACCCGACTAAAAATGGAGGAGGACCGAGTACCCCATTTAGCAGCTGTGATAGTGGGCGACAATGGTGCAAGTCTTACTTATGTAGGCGCTAAAGTAAAAGCTTGTGAAGAGGTGGGCTTTGTGTCCACACTCATTCAAGAGTCGGCCAATATTTCAGAAAAAGATTTAATTAAAACCATACAATCGCTCAACAACGACCCACTGGTAGATGGTTACATAGTGCAGTTGCCCTTGCCAAAACACATTAATGAAAACAATATTTTGTTGGCCATAAATCCAGACAAAGATGTAGATGGTTTTCATCCGGAAAACATGGGGCGCATGGCACTTAATCTTCCTTGTTTTTTGCCTGCCACGCCCGCGGGCATAATAGAATTGCTAAAGCGATACAATGTGCCTACTGAGGGCAAACACGCTGTTGTTATAGGTCGTTCGCACATAGTGGGTTTGCCCATGAGCATATTGCTTCAGCGCAGCGGATACCCGGGCAATTGCACAGTAACACTTACCCATAGCAAAACAAAAAATTTAAAAGAGCTGTGCTTGCAGGCCGACATAATAGTGGCCGCCCTTGGCAAGCCAGAATTTGTAACTGCTGATATGGTAAAGGATGGCGCAGTGGTGGTAGACGTAGGCATAACCCGTGTGCCCGATAGCACTAAAAAAAGTGGCTTCCGCTTAGCAGGCGATGTAATGTATAGCGAAGTAGCGCCCAAATGTTCTTTTATAACCCCTGTGCCAGGTGGTGTGGGACCTATGACTATAGTTTCGTTATTGACTAACACCCTTCAAGCGTCAAAAAACCGCAATTAGACTAAAAATCAGTTATATAGAGTAACTATTGAAAGCCGCCAATAGTTTAAGTAGTATGTTTTTGGAGATGCACCAGTAACCTGCATTTTAAAAATTACAAAGAATAATTTTTTGAACCACTAAACTCAAAAGGCCATGTCAATAGAAAAACTAACAACCGGTCACGTAAAAAAGCTATTGCTATTTACAGTCACCACCATTAGTTTGTGGATGCTACTAAAACAGTAACACCTCGCAACAAGACTTTACACCACCCCAATATTTTTAAAACCTCGCATTGTTTCCATAAGAAATAAT
>JANOXJ010000061.1:0-8998 GCA_031418455.1 Flavobacteriales bacterium
CTACTGCACCAGTAGAAGACTTTGCTGCTGATGCGGGTGCTGCAGGAGTGAAAATAAAAGAAGTAAAATCTGAAAATAAAGAAGGCGAAATTCCATTGCCTGAGGCAGAAATAGTAGTGAGCGCTGGCCGCGGCATGAAAGGACCAGAGCACTGGGGCCCTATAGAAGAGTTGGCCAAAATACTTGGCGCAGCCACAGCTTGCTCTCGCCCTGTGGCCGACATAGGATGGCGCCCACACCACGAACACGTGGGTCAAACTGGTGTTACCATTCGCCCTAACCTTTACTTTGCTATAGGTATTAGTGGCGCTATACAGCACCTTGCGGGTGTAAATGGTAGCAAGACTATAGTGGTCATAAACAAAGACCCTGAAGCACCATTCTTTAAAGCTGCTGACTATGGTATAGTGGGCGATGCTTTTGAAGTGTTGCCTAAAATAATAGAAGGCGCCAAAACATTTGCAGCCTCTAAATAATATTCAATGCATTTACAATGAAGGCTATTAAATCAGCCTTCATTTTTTATTTTAATTGCAACGCATTATGTTTTATTTTCGTAATTACGAAATTAGAAAGTAAAATTTAGCTTGCTCCTTCCCGAAGCACCGAAGCAGACCAAATGAATCAGAATAAAATTGAACTTCAGATAGCAGATATAGCACCTAGTGGTAGCACCAGTGGTGCCTATGCCATGGTGCTGGCGGAAGTAGATGGCAACAGGCGATTACCTATAGTAATAGGCGGTGCTGAAGCTCAGGCAATAGCCATAGAGTTGGAAAAAATGACACCAAGCCGCCCTCTCACTCACGACCTTTTTAGAAGTTTAGCACATGCCTTTGCTATAGAAATGGATGAAGTGCTTATATACAATCTGGTAGAAGGTATTTTCTTTGCCAAAGTGGTTGCAAGTCTGGATGGTAAAAGGGTAGAAATAGATGCACGCACTAGCGATGCCGTAGCTATTGCTGTTCGATTTAACTGTTCCATTTTTGCTTATGAGTTTATACTAGAGCAAGCCGGTGTAAGCAGCGAGGAAGCTGCAGAGCATTTAGAAATGGAAGAGCCGGACATAGACTTGGAAGAAATAACTGCGCATACCGATGCCTCTGCACTTGGGCTAGACGAGCTGCAGCGACAACTAGAACAAGCCATAGAACACGAAGAATATGAACGCGCCACAAAACTGCGCGATGAAATAAACAAACGACTTTCTAAATAGAACTAAATGAAGTTGCCTTAATCAACTTCACACAAAAAGTATTTACAACCAAAAACGCTTCCCTTTCAGGAAGCGTTTTTTATTTATATATGATTATCAAAGAGATTTACATTACACACTTGCATGCCCCAGCAATATGTGTATGCGCGTTAGTAAATTATGTTCTGATTTATTCTTCTGGTGAAATGCTGACGCAATGCGATGTGTGGTATGAAATATGCGTTTCACAACATCCTCATCAAACATTTCCGGATGGTTGTGATAGTATTTTTCAAACATCTCAAATGCCCTGTCTGATTTTAAATCCGAATCTTCTAACTGATCGAAAACTACCTCGATAGAAAAAGCGGAGTCGGTGCCGAATGCATCTTTAGAATTTTCTAAATCCAACCAATCTTCCAACACCATTTGATGCAGGACTTCCTTTTCTTCTAAGCGCACTTCGTTGTCAGCAGCTGCTACTGAATAAAATAAATGGGCTAGTTTTTCATAAAACTTTTTATAATGTTCGTTGCTTGCGTTTTTCATAATTAAATATTCTTCATTTTAGTTTGTTTGTCCTTCTTCTTGAGCACTTCGCATATGTATAACATGTAGCACCACGTGCAACATACCTGTTATAAAAACTATAGGGAAAACCGGCCCAACAAAAACTTGCCTCTCCACTGTAGCCATGGCAATATAAGCCAGCATCATAACCAAGCCACCTGCTACAGGCCAAATAAATGACACTCCCACCGCTATCAGCGCAACCGCTGCGGCTATAAAATCAATTAACTCATGCCTGGTGGAATATTTAATCATCTGCGCGCTATTGGGCATAGTGTAAATTTCCCAAAACTCAAAAGCAAATACGATACCCCAAACAAATCCTAAAATATGAGGTAGCATTATCAGTTTTTCTATGGTTGTTTCCTTGGCCATAATCCCACCACTAAGTTGCTACATTTATTTTGCATTTGCACTGATTCAAATCAGTTTGTGTTGCAAATAGTATGTACTTCTATCAACAGTAGCACTTTACGAAAATGACAAAAAAAAACAATTATGTAAAACGCTAATTGCTGGTGATTTTGTTTGATTCCTAAAAATTTGAAATTAATTATTACAGAAGTATTAAATGGCTGAAAAGGACTACTTTAGTAGTCTCAATTCTTATACTAAATCTTTTTGATGATACGTAACCTAGCCATAAAAGGTGGAGGCATCAAAGGCATTGCCTATGTAGGTGCCATTAATGTACTCGATTCCGCCAAACTATTCAAAGGAATACAACGCGTGGCGGGCACTTCTGCCGGAGCACTTATGGCCCTTATGGTATCGTGCGGCTATAGCGCTTCGCAAATAGAAGAACTCATGTTTAGTCTTGATTTTAAAAAACTATCATCAGGCACCAATCCGCTAAGGCTGCTTACCAAATATGGTGTACATAGTGGCGATTACTTGCTTAGTTACATAGAACATGTGGTAGAAAAATCGCCCCATGGCTTGCTTGCAAAATCAACTTTTGCTGATATGCAACGAGCAGGCTGTCGGGAATTGTATGCGTTTGCCATGGACATAAATGCTCAAAGTATTGTAGAGTTTTCATATAACAAAACACCAGATGTGTGCGTGGCAGAAGCCATAAGAGCCAGCATGTCTATACCTATCTATTACAAAGCATGGCAATTTTCTAATAGCAAACCCAACAACCACATTTTTGTAGATGGTGGTATTGCATTTAATTATCCTCTCGATTTTTTTGACCACCCAAATTTTAACGAAAATCCTGATGAGCCAAACAACGAAAGCATAGGCTTATACCTTACTTCTAAAAATCCTGCTCCGCCCAGTCAATTGAAATACAATGAGCCCGGGGAATTTATAAAACAGCTTTTTGAGGCTTTTACAGATGCTCAGGATATAGTGGAAGATGAAGATACTGTGCATCACTCACGCACTATTTTTATAGATGACTTTAACCTTTCTGGCACTGATTTTAATCTCACACACGAAGAGGTAATGAAACTAATAGAGTCAGGCAAGAATTCCACCATAGAATTTTTGGAATCATATAAATTAGAAAAGCTGCAAGTGAATGATTAGACAGAAATAAATGCAGAAGCCAAACATGTAAAACAGCCACCTTATAGTTATGACCAAACAAAACGCACTCACCATAATAACACCTATTGCTAAAGATAAGTATGATGATTTGTTTGAATACTTAAAGAAAATAAGGTTGGAATTGGAAGCAAACCAACACGAGCAATTTGAAGATATAGGCACTATACACTATTGCAGGTGGGTAGTAATAGACCATCCGCACCGCACTTACCACCATACTACCGATGAGAGTGTAAAAGCCAAATTGGTATTTACCTCTAACTATGATGGGCCTAAGAACGAACAAATAAAAGACTTGTGTACCAAAGCTGCCAATGTAATAGATGCTATCTATTGCTACTGTGAGGGCTACCCAATACCAAGCGAACGCACACCTGAATCGCGTGTGGCGTATTTAGACAAACACTTTGTGAAGACTACAGCCTTTTACCAAGGCTCGCCAGGCCGCACGCTTAATCAAATACGCAATGAAGAAAACTTGCGCAACACACTAAAAAAAATAATAGAGAATGGCAAGTGGGACAATATGAGCTGCAAACAAATACATGGAAAAATAAAACATGAAGTATTTGCTATGCCAGAGTTTAGTTGGCTAAAAGAAAAAGCACAGGTTCCAACTGTAAATTATTTTGGACTCATAGGACTGGGAATAATTTTACTTGCACTGCTTCCTCTTATTATTCCTTTTGTGCTCATCATACACTTTTTCTATGAAAAAAATGATGAGGTGTTTATGCTCAAGCGCAGCCAACTGCGCGAGGGTCAAATGAAATTACTTGAATCGTATGAAGACCTAAATTACCAAAATCAATTCTCGCAATTGGTGGTAATGAAAAAAGGTATGGTTCGCCTTATAGCCATAAAAGCACTCTTTGCATTTGCCAATGCACTTATAAGAAACCTTTTTGTAACCGGAAAACTTATGGGCATACCTACTATTCACTTTGCACGGTGGGTAATGTTTGACGACAATAAGCGTGTGCTCTTTTTTAGCAACTTTGATGGTAGCTGGCAACAATACCTAGGCGATTTTATAGACAAAAGTGGTTGGGGGCTTACAGGTATTTTCTCTAACACAACCAACTTTCCAAAAACAAACTTCTTGCTCACCGGTGGTGCTTATGATGAAGAACACTTTTTAGCATGGAGCCGCTCTACCGAAATACCTACCGAAGTGTGGTATGATGCCTATCCGCACTTGTCTATAAAAAATGTAAACAACAATACCAGAATAAGAACCATGCTCACACAGTCGCTCTCTGAGCAATGCGCACAAGACTTCTTAAAAATTATATAACGCTATGGAACTATTAGAACTAAACGATATACAGGGCTACGTAATTCGTGGCTATAGCGATATGCTCTACTCCCGCTTTGTGTTGCTGGAAGTAAAAGACCCCAAAGCGTCTTGCAAGTGGCTTGGGCAGTTGTGGCCTGAATTAACTAATGCAGAGCCTACTCCTTTTGAAGCACCACGAAAAGACACTCAACTCAACATTGCATTTACTGCCAACGGTTTGGTGCATCTTGGCTTAAAGCGAGATAATTTAAAAGCCTTTTGTGCACCCTTTAGAGAAGGTATGGTAACTCCTCATCGCACTCGTCTTATGGGCGATTTTGACAGCAGCGACCCACTTCTATGGCGATGGGGTGGACCAAAAAACGAAAACGTTCACATAGTGCTCCTTGTGTTTGGTAAAGATGAAAATACTTGCTTGAACTATTATGAAAAATTAAAACAGGTATATGATGACAAAGGCTTGCAGGAAATAAAATACCTTGATGGTAAAACGCTTCCTGAAAATAAAGAGCATTTTGGATTTAGAGATGGAATATCTCAGCCGGTAATAAAAGGCAGTGGTCGTGTCGGTTCGCCTGACAATACTGTGAACCCCGGTGAATTTATACTGGGCTACAAAAACAACTACAACGTATATCCTGACAGCCCTGTGATAGACCATGAGCAAGGCGAATGGAACCTGCTACCGCCCGATACTGATGGCAGCGGCAAAAAGGATATAGGCCGCAATGGTACCTATTTAGTAATACGCCAACTGCAACAAGATGTAGATGCCTTTTGGAGTTATATGAATGACAATTCTAAAAACGATGATGGCACATTAAACACTGATGAAAGTGTAAAACTTGCCTCAAAAATGATAGGCAGATGGCCCAATGGTGCACCTGTAACACTCTTTCCTGACAAGGACCCCGTTTTGATAAACGACTTTAACGATTTTGGTTATGCTAAGAATGACAAGGATGGATTGAAGTGTCCCTTTGGTTCGCACATAAGACGAAGCAATCCGCGCGATAATTTTGAAGACAACAAACGAAAAGAATCTCTCTTGTTAAGTAACAGACATAGAATAATAAGGCGTGGGCGCATGTATGGCGAAACACATGTAGGCTCGCCTACCAACAAGACACCCAATGGTGAAGTGGGTATTATTTTCAATTGTTTCAATGCCGACATCAATCGCCAATTTGAATTTATTCAATTTGCATGGCTGAACTACCCTATGAACAAGCAATTGTACAACGACCCCGATCCGGTGCTTGGTGCTAAAGAAAATACAACGCTTGACGAACAACAAAACTTTACTATACAAGCCTGCCCTGTAAACAAAACAGTAAAAGGCTTGCCACGTTTTGTAACCGTAAAAGGTGGCGGTTATTTTTTCTTTCCTGCAGTAAGTGTAGTAAGATTTTTAGCATCGCTTTCCGCTTAGTCGCAAGATGCTTTGCTAAATCATTCTCTTTATTTACATATCAGAAAATGCTCCGTCCTCTATGCTTTGTTTAGCATAGTTAAGCGACAGCTGCATAAATTTTTTATACGCCACTTTCAGAAAAAGCCAGATGAACAAACTAGCAAAAATATTTTTACCTGTAAAGGTATATTTCCATTTTATGTAGGTATTGTCGTTTACGGTATTGAACCAAACCTGCCCATAGGCCTTATTGGTAAGGTGCTTGAAAAAATTGCTAAACTCCGTAACCGAATAAGCATAGTTAGCATAAGGATTATAATCAATTAGCTGTTCTATAATAGTATCGCCATTATCGAAAATAACCTTGCGTGTGGCACCCGGAAAATCATACGGCCCCTTCATTACTTCTACTAAAACAGCCCCGTGTATTGGGCCACTTTTTCTTAACCAGCTCGGCAGTTCGCTATTTCCCGATATAAATTTGAAAGCTGTTTCTTTACTACAATCCACTGTTACTTCTGCACATTTGCTCAGCCAATTGCTGCCATGTATATGGCCGCTTATTACATCAGAAGTTTTAAGTGGTGGCACGTTTCCAGAGGTTATATCATTAGTGTTTGTTGGCTCATAAAGCTCCATGTGATTATGCTTATGACGATATTTACTCATCACTTCATAAGCTCTTCTTCTAGCTCTGTTAAAACCACCAAGCGGTCTGTGCGCAGGCAAACTGTGCCACGGATTGAACGATAAATTTTCGCCATATTCCCACTGCTTGTTGCTATCAAATAATTGAGGTGGAATGGTAAGTGTAGCCAGTTTTACAAACTGCGAATCCCAAGGCACGGTGGGGTCTTCTATAGGCATGGTATCAGCATTGGTCTGAAATTGAACAAAAAACTCATACTTCACTTCGTAGTTGTTCAGTGTTTGTGCCAGATTATATCGCAGGTAATTGTAGTCGCACGTGTTGGAGGTAACTACCTGATTGGTATCAGCTGGTTTTAAAAAATATTTTACTGCGCGGCTCGAGCTACCAAATTGATAAGGCTGCGTGCTCCAATAGGGAATGCACACCGGATTAAGGCATTTTATATTTGTTTTAAGCACCTTCGACATTAGTTGCCAATGCAGAGGATTCAATACATAAATCAATATTTTCAGCTTGTTGGGAGAGGTAAATGCCTTCATGGTTTTGCCAAACTCTTTTAGGTTTTTACTAAAGAAAGTTTCGCTACTCATGAGCAAAAAATCTTGCGTTTTGTAATGCGCCTCATCGTTTATGATTTTGTCACCTTCTACTCCCGTTAGCTTTATAGCTATGCCTCTTACATCTTTTTTCTTGTCGTGTTTGGGAATGGTGCTGCTGTTAGAAAAGCGAATCCAGCAGGGATAAGTGGTGGCCGATTTAAAAACACCCACTCTTAAATCTTCAGGCAAATCTTTTTCTATTTCGAACGTGCCACGCACACAACCATGCATTTTGGTGTGTATTTGACGGAGCATATTTTTGTCGCTGTACATGCGCTCCATTTGGAGCTCCATCTCATTTACCATTTGTGTTATGATGGTATCCTCATCAGCAGTTATGTATTCAGCGCCTAGTTTTTTAGTTATGGTTTGGTTGCTCATGGTTCAGGTTTAGATGTGGTTTCAGGCATGTTGCATTTGCGGATAGTTCAGCGTCTCAAGCAATTTATGAAAACGCGGCTGGTCGCGCACCAAATCATACTCGCAACCGTACTTCATAGAAAATGCCCATACATCTTTCTGTTCTAATCCTTTTTCTAAACAATCCAATGCAGTATCGAAATCACCCAAATGCATGTGTATAATGGAAATACCCACATACGAAATATTAAGCGGTCCTTTATTTTCCTCGAATGCTTTAAGGAGTTTGAGTGCCTCATCGGCCATGCCTTTTTTAGCAAGTGATATCATGTAGAAGTATTGCGTCCAACCCATACCTTGGCTCATTTCAGCTGCTTTTTTAGATAGTTCAAGCGCTGTGTCCAAGTCACCTTCAAACGAATAACTCATGGCTACCATGCGCATAGCCTCGCTGTAGTATGGTGCCAAGGCCAATATTTTTTCGAATACTTCTCTGCCCTCTCTTGGCTTGCCTCCATAAACATAAAAATAGCCTAGGTGCAAGTGCGCATAAAGCGACAATGGATCATTTTCAATAATTTTATAACAAGCCTCAAAAGCTCCGTCAAAATCGCCCAATACAAACGCAGTGTACCATGGGTCGTATACTATACCTGTGAAGTAAGAAGGTATTTTGCAGCTTGCTGCAATTTCAAACTCTTCCTTAGCCTTTTCAAAATCCCAAAGATGCCACAGATTTACCTGACCCAACAAATAATGCGCAGCTGCAAGTTCCTTGTTTAGACTAAGCGCCTTGTCGGCATGGTATTGCGCTTTTGCAAAACCTTCTTTGGGCGGATAGAACAACGATGCGGTGAGCATAAAATAAAGCTTGCCCAATTCGAGGTGAGCATCGGCATAGTATGGGTCTATTTCTATAGCTCTTGCAAAACATACGTGGGCTTTTTCAAAGCCTTCCAAAAATCTTTCGGCATAATAACGTCCTTTGAGCACCAGCTCGTAAGCCTCCATGTTGAGGGGCATAGCCCTGCCAGAGTCGTTGATGAAAGTAAGTTTGAGTTTTTCGGCTATGTTGGCAGATATATCGTCTTGAATTTCGAATATATCGGTCAGCTCCCTGTCATATTTTTCCGCCCATATTTGTGTGTCATTTTCCACATTTATCAGTTCAGCATTCACACGAATCATGTTGCCATGTTTGCGAATGCTTCCGTCCAATATTCTATTTACGTTCAGCACTTTTGCTATTTCAGCCAGTGGTGTTTCGCCACCTTTGAATTGGAATGATGACCTACGGCCCACCACGCGCAAATGCTTTATGTTAGAAAGAGTAATGATAATATCC
>JANOXJ010000062.1:0-3485 GCA_031418455.1 Flavobacteriales bacterium
AAGCGAAGGCGATTTTCACGAGGCACTCAATGTGGCCACTGTGTGGGATTTACCAGTTATAATAGGTATTGAAAACAACGCCTGGGGACTAAGTACACCCAGCCGCGAGCAGTTTAGGTGCAAACAATTTATAGACAAAGCCATAGGCTATGGCATGCCACAAGAAGATGCCATACAAATAGATGGCAACAATATACTGGAAGTATACACTACAGTAAAAAAAGCAGCCGAAAGCATACGCGAAAATCCGCGCCCCATACTTATAGAATTTATGACCTTCCGCATGCGCGGCCACGAGGAAGCTAGCGGCACCAAATATTATCCAGAAGGACTAATAGAGAGTTGGGAAGCCAAAGACCCAGTGGTAAACTTTGAAAACTGGCTCCTTGACCAACACATCATTTGGCAAAATGATGTAATAGAAATACGCAATACCATAAAGCAAGAAATAAACGATGCGCTAAAAATTGCTTATGACTTGCCTGACATTACGCCCAATACAGAAGTAGAAAAAGCAGATTTGTTTTTTCCATTTAGCAACCAGGAAATAAAACCGGCCACTACCAAAACATCTGAAAAAAGATTGATAGACGCCATAAGCGATGCACTGCGCCAAAGCATGGAAAGGCACGACAAACTAGTGCTTATGGGCCAAGACATAGCTAAGTATGGAGGCGTGTTTAAAGTAACCGAGGGTTTTGTAGAAAAATTCGGAGCCGATAGAGTGAGAAATACACCTCTGTGCGAATCGGCCATATTGGGCGCAGGCCTTGGCCTTAGTATAAAAGGCTGGAAGGCTATGGTTGAAATGCAGTTTGCCGATTTCGTTTCAGTAGGCTTCAATCAGATAATAAACAACTTTGCTAAGCTGCACTACCGCTGGGGCGAAAATGCTGATGTGGTGGTGCGCATGCCAACTGGTGCAGGCGTGGCCGCAGGCCCTTTCCATAGCCAAAGCAACGAGGCGTGGTTCTTTCATACACCAGGATTAAAAATTGCATACCCCGCATTTCCGCAAGATGCCAAAGGACTTTTATGTCAGGCATTTGAAGACAAAAATCCTGTAATGTTTTTTGAGCACAAAGCCCTTTACCGCAGCAGAAATCAGGAAGTAAATGACGATTACTTCACGCTTCCATTTGGCAAAGCCAACCTTTTAAAAGAAGGCACACAAGTGAGTATAATAACTTATGGAATGGGAGTGCATTGGGCATTGGACACACTTAGCAAAAATCCCAACATAAGTGCAGACCTAATAGACCTGCGCACATTGGCACCGCTAGACACAGAAGCTATTTATAACTCAGTAAGAAAAACTGGCCGCGCCATCATACTACATGAGGACAATATAACAGGCGGCATAGGAGGTGAACTTTCGGCATTGATAAACGAACACTGCTTCGAAAATTTAGATGCACCGGTGGTTCGTTGTGCCAGCATGGATACACCCATACCGTTCAATGCAGCTTTAGAAAAAAATTATTTAGCCAATAAATATTTTGAAGGAATGCTTTTAAAATTGGTAAACTACTAATACCAATTTTGTAATAGAACAATTACTTTGCTTTTAACCGCGCGTCAAAGGCAAAAGGAATTTTTCGCACAAGCTTTATTTTTTTAAAATCAGGATGATTGACATTGAATAAATAATTGTGCTCCTCATCTACCAATGCCGATGGCACCTTTAGCACGGGGGTTGTCATGCTCATGGCCCATGCATCGCCATACGTGCGGCATTCGGTACCTTCTGCACTTTTCCAGTTTGGTGTCATTAGTTTAAGTGGTATTTCATCTACCACCATACTATCTGGAAACTCTATTACCATGCATGAATATTTAGCAGATAGAGCCTCGCCTGAGCGGTGCACCAAATTTTCCAAACAAGCCAATGATCTGCTCCACGCGGTGTACAACAGCAGATTCTTTTCAGAGTTCCATCTGTTGTTCATACGCGGAGGCACCATCGAATCTGCGTGCTTTTCTTTCACTATGCGATACACTACCATAACCTGCTTAAGCCAGCTGGCCCCACTCTATTCGTTTCAATTCATTTATAATAAGGTCTACACCTCTGCTGGTTTTCATTAGCTCTTTGGGCACTATTCCATTAAGACCAAAAGCAGGCTTTTGCAACCAACTACCAAAAGCATCATAGGAATCAAACGTCTCTTTACCTTGAGCATACATGGCTTTCCATTTTAGCAATAGCTCGCTATCATTTGGATTAAGTCGTTTTTTTTCAGCTATGTGCCTATCTAAAGTTTTGGTGGATATGTCTAACGCATCACAATAAAACTCCGCTTTAAATGGCCCCATAGCCATTACTTTTAAAACATCTGCCACAAGTACACCGCGCTGAGTGGTCTGAAAAAAACTCTCCCAGTTGGATGAGTATGCAATAGAGTTAGAATCATTTACCTCCAAATAATCAGAAGAAAAATCTTTATCACTAACAACCTGGGCTGGTGTATTCTTTAATTTATATACTGTCTTAGATGTGAAAACCGAAGGCTTTTTCATTCTTAGAATTTTGTCCAAATATATTAGACATTTGTCAATTTTCAAATTTTTTTATCATTTTAACATTACCCCCTTCTCATACGCCATGTTATAATTCCAATTAATTTAATACTTTTAATTTTTAGAGAGAAGAAATCTGCTTAATTAGCGGCTTATAACTACATGTTTCTATTAAGTATGAAAAATTTGCTACTACTAATCGCAAAGAAAGAATTGTTAGAACGAATTGATAAATTAGAAAGTAACACACAACGCCAATGGGGCAAAATGGATGTGGCTCAAATGATGGCACATTGCTCCGCAGCCTTTGAAGTTGCAAGTGGCGAGCGCACTCGCAAGCGAGGTTTACTCGGCTACCTGTTTGGCGGAGTATATAAGAAAAAATATGTATACGATAACTCGTTTAAGAAAAATGACCCTACTGACCCCACATTTAAAATAACCGACCAGCGCGATTTTCAAACCGAAAAAATGCGATTAATCACCCATTTAGATAAGTTTCAAAGCAACGGTCCGCAAGGTGTAACCAAAGCCGACCATCCGTTCTTTGGCCCTATGACCCCTACAGAATGGGGCCAACTTATGTACAACCATTTAAATCATCACCTCCAACAATTTGGAGTGTAGTATATAAAAACAAACAATTAAATCAATTACCATCAAACCCATACAATGAAATCAAAACTCATAATAGCACTAGGACTGTGCACCGCATTACTTTGCTCTTGCGGAGAAAAACCAAAATCTGACAGTGCCAAACCCAATACCGAAGAGCCCAGCACACGTGTGATAGGCGATGACGGCAAACTTTACCAAAGCGAACAATTTGCTGACTACCGCGTGTTGCACTATTATGTAAATGGTTTTGAAAAACTAACACCAAAACAGAAGGAACTTGTATATTATTTATATGAAGCAGGCCTTGCCGGGCGCGACATAATGTGGGATCAGAATTGCAAATACAA
>JANOXJ010000063.1:0-20159 GCA_031418455.1 Flavobacteriales bacterium
GCAGCAGCAGAAGTGCCTGTGGTGGCACCCGTTAAAGCCCATGTCAACACAGTTACTGCGCAGTTGTCAGCAGTAGTAGGGTTCGGTGTAACAACAGAAGCAGTGCAAGTTCCCGCCCCAACATTTTGCGAAATGTTAGCAGGACAGGTTATCGTTGGAAGAATATTATCGGAGATGGTAACAGTGAACGAACAGTTAGCAGAATTGCCTGCACCGTCTTGCACCGTGTAGGTAACAGTAGTAACACCAAGGTTGAATGTTTGAGTACCCACATTGTTGATACCAGTCGCTGGTGAATTGGCAACAGTAGCTCCCGTCATAGCCCATGTTAAACGAGTAACACCGCAGTTGTCAGCAGTGGTTGGGTTAGTTGTAGCAATGCTTCGAGAACAGGTGCCGGCACTCACCGTGCTATTAATATTTGCGGGGCATGTTATTGTTGGAGCTATATTGTCATTTACTGTTACGTTTATGCTGCACGAGGTTATAGAACCGCACGCATGTTCAACACTGAAAACAACATTGGTAGTTCCTACAGGATAGGTACCACTTGCATTGTTTGTTCCGTTAAAACTATTAGTAATTGTATAGGTTGCACAAGTTGTTGTAACTGTTGGGTTTGGCACAACCACTGCAGCAGAGCAGGTTCCCGCTAACGCATTCACCGTTATGTCGGAGGCGCTGCATGAGTTGGCGCCAGTGCTTATGAAAATTGTGTTAGAAGTAACAGAACAAGTGCCGCTTGTTACCTGCACGGTTATTTGGTCATTGTTTGCAAGTATACCAGCCGAGTAGGTCGATGAATTGGTTCCTACAGCTGTCCCATTCACATACCATTGGTAACTTAAAGGCCCACTTGTATTAAATGTTGTTACTGAGAAATTATCGCAAATGGGATTTGTAATATAAATGTCGTTTAGTGTCGAGTTCTGCTGATTCATTGCGCAATCCAAGTAATAAGGAGTATTAAGCGCGGGAATAATGAGTGATGTATATACTAAAGTAGAATTTTTATAATATCTAACCACGTTATTTTCAATAGCTATTCTTAAAACATCACCTGTAGCATAGGTTTGAGCAGGCACAGGTGTAATAGCATTATTGTTCTCCACTATAGTAAGCGCACCATTGCTTCTTAATCTAAATGCATAATCAATACCTCCGGAATTGCTACCTGCATCGGTAGCGCTTATTCCAAAATATCGTTCTGTATTTGTTTCAGCTACAGTGGTTGTTACCCAACCATTATTATTAACCGAATTGGATGAGAAAGCATTAGTTGTATTAATATTATTATTATTAGGCTTGGTCAAGTCATCATTAATAGCGGTAATGCTTGAAAGGGTTTGCCAAAAAGCTTGCTCTCTGCCATATATACATGATTGAGATGAGTGGGTCCTATTAATCCTTGCGTTCTGAGGAGTGGCACTCAAGGTTACTACTACATTGTAGGTACAAACTGCTGTGTTTCCCGCTGCATCGCGAGCTGTATAGGTAACAGTAGTAGTACCTAAATTGAAATTATAAGTACCTACTGTGTTTATACCAGTAGCTGGCGAATTTGCCACTGTGGCACCCGTCATGGCCCATGTTAGCTGTGTTACAGCGCAGTTATCACTATAAGTAGGAGCTGATGTAATTACAGAGGCCGGACATGTTGCACCGCTTGCCGTTCCAGCATAATTGCCCGGGCATGATATAGTGGGTAAAATATTGTCTACTATGGTTACCGTTTGGGTACAGGTGGCTACTGAGCCATTGCTGCTTGTGGCGGTCCATAATACACTTGTTGTACCTACAGGATAAGTTCCGCTGGCATTATTGGTACCATTAAAACTGTTAGTTAAAGTAAAAGCCACACAAGAAGTTACCGTAGGTGGAGGCACTGTAACACTAGCTGTACATAAGCCCGCCCCAACATTTTGAGTAACGTTGGCAGCGCAAGAAACCCCAATATTGGGGCCTAATACAGTTAAGTTAATTACCTCTATAGTAGTTGCAGGCGTTAAGTAGTTATCAACTGCCGTTATCGTTATTGGATAAGTGCCCGGTGTAGTGCCAGTTAGTGTTATACTTTGCACCGAAGGATTGCCGGGGGTATTGGTATTCACTGTCATGCCAGTATATCCGCCACCTGCTACTATGCTAGTAACAGTGGCAGTTTGGCTATTCTCCGGACCAGTAAATCCAAAATTTAGTGTGGTGGTTGCACCAGGGCAAAGTGTAATGTTATTATTAGGCAAACTCACCACAGCAGGAGGGAAGTTAGTACCGCTTGTTGCATTGAACTCTAGGCACTGATTATCTAGCCAATTCACACCGTCATTGGTTCCGTTGCCACCATCATAGCCATTGCCATTTACATTGAACAAACCGGTTTGAAGGTAATTAACGTTATCACCCGCATTTAAACCCACAGTTGCAGGCGAACCGCCAAAACCACCTGCACCGCCTGATGCCGAACCTGTGGTCCAGCCCATATCACCATAAAAGAAACCAATGTTATTACCTGGAGATAATGCAGGGCTTGCGCCATTGGTTATTACCAATTGCATGGTGGATACTAGACCATTAGAGTAGGCCGCGTTAGCATCGTATGGACCAACAGCCAACCAACTTATGTAAACCGCATTTGCTGTAATTAAATACCAAACTTCGCCATGTCCATTTCTAGAGTCCCAGTCGGCCCACATGGGCGCTATCATGGCTGTTGTTATAGGAAATCCTGTTGGGGTATATGTTGAATAAGCTGCGTTGAAGGTAATGTTACCGTTGTTGTTCAGGTAAAACTGGTTGTAGTTGGTTCCATAAAACTGAAACGTAAACGGTAGTGCCAATGGCCCTAACGATCCATCATCATTCGCGGGAAACTGTGTCCATGTAGCAGGATTATGCTGCGTAATGCAAGTACCGGGCAAGTAGGGCCCAGGCTGTGCAAAAGCATCTGCACTGCTGAGCAAAAGACCGGCAAATAGAAGAATGGAAAACACAATCCTTTGTGGATTGCGCGATTTTGAGGTTGTAGAGGTCAACATACGATTCACGTTCGTTGGATTTAAAAAAAACTATTTGTCAGGCCTCAAAAGTTGCTGTTGGTTGATTCAGCAATCCCTTGGTGGGCTTGGTTTTAACAATATTTCCTTTAAAGTCGGGTTAGATAGAATAAGTGTTTATTACTCACTTAAACATGGCATTTGTACTTGTACTTACCCTTAAAGGTTTCTATTTCAGTCAATACTTCCCTAAGTTTTTTGTAATTGTGCTATTTTCAAACTTATAGCTCTGCCGAGTTTCTATCTTCGCGCGCCATTTAAAATGCACCTTCAATATTTATAACTGATGCCGCAGCTTTATAGAGAATTTAAAAACCTCAATCTTCCTCAAATAGCCCAAGAAGTTCAAGCCTTTTGGGATAAGGAGAGCATTTTCCAACGCTCTATTGATGAGCGTAGCGATAAGGATTCTTTTGTTTTTTATGAAGGCCCCCCAAGTGCTAATGGCTTGCCTGGTATTCACCACGTTATGGGCCGCACTATCAAAGACATTTTTTGCCGCTACCAAACCCTTAAGGGAAAACAGGTAAAGCGCAAGGCAGGCTGGGACACCCATGGCCTTCCAATCGAGCTTGCTGTAGAAAAAACTTTGGGTATAACCAAGGAAGATATAGGTAAAAAAATAACCGTAGAAGACTACAACAAAGCCTGCCGCACTGAGGTAATGAAATATACCGACAAGTGGGAAGAGGTAACGCGCATGATGGGTTATTGGGTGGATATGAGCGACCCTTATATAACCTACGATAACAAGTATATAGAAAGTGTTTGGTGGCTATTGCAACAAATATTTAATAAGGGCCTTTTGTACAAAGGCTACACCATACAGCCTTACTCTCCCGCAGCGGGCACGGGCCTTAGCTCGCACGAGATAAACCAGCCGGGCTGCTATCGCAATGTGAAGGATACCAGCGCGGTGGCCATGTTTAAAATTGTGGATTCCAAATTCACCGAGCGTATCTCCCCCCTCTCCTCCGGAGAGGGTCGGGGTGAGGCGTACTTTCTTGCTTGGACAACAACACCGTGGACTTTACCATCAAATACAGCTCTTGCAGTAGGCAACAATATTGAGTATGCATTGGTAAAAACCATAAGTAATTATTCGCACCAAGTTATACAAGTGGTGTTAGCAAAAGATAGGCTGGGGGCTTATTTCAGTGATAAAAATGCTGACCTCAGTTTTGAGGACTATAAGCCGGGCGACAAGAACATTCCTTTTCAAATAATTCAAACATTCAAAGGCTCTGAATTGGAAGGCCTGCGCTATGAGCAGCTTTTGCCTTTTGGTGTGCAGCCCACGCCTATCCAAGGAGGGCAGCAACCCGTGGGTGGCGCCTCCCACTCCTCTGGAGAGGGCCGGGATGAGGCCTTCCGCGTAATTCTTGGCGACTTTGTAACTACCGAAGACGGCACAGGTATAGTTCACATAGCCCCATCATTTGGTGCTGACGACTTTAGAGTGGCCAAACTAAATGGTATAAGCGCACTTACACTTGTAGATAAGCGCGGGCGTTTCCATCCGGCTGTTAAAGATGATGTATTCCTTTATGGCGAAGAGTTTGTAAAGGAAGACTATTATTCTGAAACCGAGAAGGCTGTAGAGCTTGACATTCAAAAACAAAGACTTAGCGGATTTATAAAAGACACTTCTAAACTGAGCTACCTCAGTATAGATGAGCGCATTTGCCTGAAGCTACAAAACGAAAACAAGCTCTTTAAAAAAGAAAAATACGAGCACAGCTATCCCCATTGCTGGCGCACAGACAAGCCTATAATCTACTACCCGCTAGACTCGTGGTTTATAAAAATTCCGGAGGTGCGTAACCGCATGGTGGAGCTCAACAAAACCATCAACTGGAAGCCGGAGGCTACCGGCACAGGCCGCTTTGGCAATTGGCTGGAAAATGCTAACGACTGGAACCTGTCAAGGTCGCGCTTTTGGGGCATACCACTACCGCTTTGGCGCACTGAAGATGGCGAAGAGGTAATTTGCATAGGCAGCGCAGAGCAACTAAAACAAGAAATAGACAAATCGGTAAAGGCAGGTTTTATGGCGAACAATCCATTGGCCGAATTCAAGCCAAACGATTTTTCTAAAACCAACTACGACACCTTTGACTTGCATAAACCCTACGCTGACAACATTGTGCTGGTGTCAGCCTCGGGCAAAAAAATGGTGCGTGAGTCGGACCTTATAGATGTGTGGTTTGATAGTGGTGCCATGCCTTATGCACAACAACACTATCCTTTTGAGAACAAGGAGCAAATAGATAGCAAGAAAGCATTTCCGGCTGATTATATAGCTGAAGGAGTAGACCAAACCCGCGGTTGGTTTTATACCCTGCACGCCATAGCCACCATGTGTTTTGATAGTGTGGCCTATAAAAATGTAATCTCCAACGGGTTGGTGCTGGACAAGAATGGCAACAAAATGTCTAAGCGCCTTGGCAATGCCATAGATCCTTTTGAAACAATGACAAAGTATGGACCAGACGCCACCCGCTGGTACATGATAACCAATGCGCAGCCTTGGGATAATTTGAAATTTGACTTAGAGGGTATAACGGAAGTACAGCGCAAGTTTTTTGGCACGCTATATAATACGTATGGCTTTTTTGCCATTTATGCCAATATAGATGGCTTTCAATACAATGCCGCCACGGCCACTTTGCCAGCGCAGCGCACCGAGCTCGACCGATGGATATTGTCCAAATTGCACAGCCTAATAAAATTGGTAACCGAGGAGCTGGACGACTATAACCCAACCCCGGCAGCACGCGCCATAGAGTCTTTTGTGGATTTGCACCTAAGCAACTGGTATGTGCGCCTTTCGCGCAAGCGTTTCTGGCAGGGCGAAATGAATGCCGACAAGAAAGCCGCATACGAAACGCTGTACGAGTGTTTGCAAGCTCTGGCGCAGCTCAGCTCACCATTCGCTCCATTTTTTAGCGAGTGGTTATACAAAAACCTAACAGAAGCTGCAGGGCAAAATGAAGGCACAATTGACAGCGTGCACCTAACCTTATTGGCCAAGGCAAACCTGGGCCTTATTGATATGGAGTTGGAAGAAAGAATGGGTTTTGCCCAAGAAATTTCTTCTATGGTATTATCCATTCGGAAAAAGGAAAACCTGCGCGTTCGCCAGCCACTTACTGCCATACGCATACCCATTCTAAATCAAACTGACAAGGCGAGAATAGAAGCAGTGAAAGATTTAATATTAGCGGAAACCAATGTGAAAACAATGGAATTGGTAAGTGAAGAGGATGCACACATTATTAAAAACCTGAAGCTAAACTTTAAAACCCTGGGCACCAAGTGCGGCAAAAACATGAAAGCCGTGCAAACCTATGCTGCTGCCAATGGCGAGGCCATCATAAAGGCTATAGAAACTAAAGGAAATTATGCCTTACCGGAAGAGGTAGGAAGCATAGTATTGGAAAGGGAAGATGTGGAAATAATACCTGTGGACATACCCGGCTGGAAGGTGGTAAATGATGGCGCCCTCACCGTGGCATTAGACATAACTATTACACCAGAGCTGCGCTCAGAGGGCATTGCCCGCGAGTTTGTAAACCGCATACAGAACCTTAGAAAAGACAGTGGTCTGGAGGTTACAGACAAAATAAGTGTGAAGATTGAAAGTAATGATTTTTATAACCAAGCAATTGAAACAAATTCAGAATATATTCGCGCGCAAATTTTAGCAGGCGAACTAGTTATAACTGAAATGATTGACAACGGTTTTACTGTAGAAATAGAGGATGGAGTGACCTCGAAAATATCACTCACCAAACTCAATTAAGAAGTAAGAATACAAAATGGCTACGAAAAAGAAAGCTCCAATAAAAGCGAGCAAAAAGCCCGCCCCAAAGGCGAAACCAGCAGCTAAGAAGCCTGCTGTAAAAAAGGCCGCAGCTAAAAAACCTGTGGCAAAAGCAAAGCCTGCTAAAAAAGCAGCGGTAAAAAAGGTGGTGAAAAAGGCAGTGGCCAAGCCAAAATCGGCTGCTAAAAAAGTAGCTCCTAAAAAACCTTTAGCTAAAAAAGTTGTTGCTAAAAAACCAGTAGCGAAAAAGCCGGTGGCTAAAAAAGCAATAGCTAAAAAGGCAGCAAAGCCTGTGAAAAAAGTAACTAAGCCTGTGGCTAAAAAGAAAGTGGTAGCTAAAGCAGCTAAAAAGCCAATAGCTAAACCAACTAAAAAAGTAGTTGCAAAACCTGTGGCTAAGAAAAAACCGGTAGTAAAGGCAAAGCCAGCTGCCAAAAAAGTAGCTAAGCCTATTGCTAAAAAAGCAGTAAAGCCTGTAGCTAAGCCAGCAGCAAAACCAGCAGCAAAACCAGCGGCTAAGCCAGTAGTGAAGGCTCCGGCAAAACCTGTAGCCAAGCCAGTAGCCAAACCGGCTCCTGCAGCTAAGCCAACTGCCCCGGTAGCTAAGCCAGCTCCAGCACCTGCTCCAAAGCCTGCTGCACCAGTAGTAAAACCAGCCCCGGTAGTGGCTGCTAAACCAGCCCCGGTAGCTACCCCAACCAAACCAGAAGTTAAACCAACAGCAAGAAAAGAGGAAACCAGCAGTATGCCAGATGTAAGATATTCAGACAAGGACTTAAAAGAATTTGAAGAATTAATAAACGAAAAACTAGGTCAGGCAAAAGCTGACTTAGATGAATTGAAACAGTCATTGTCGCACGAGAGCGATAACAGCACTGACGATACATCGCCAACATTTAAAATGATGGAAGATGGCAGCGAGACTATGAACCGCGAGGACCTTGCACAGCTTGCAGCGCGTCAAGAAAAGTTTATTCAAAATTTGGACAACGCCTTATTGAGAATAAAAAATAAAACCTATGGTATTTGCCGCGCAACCGGCAAGCTTATTCCAAAGGAACGCCTTCGCCTGGTGCCTCATGCTACCCTTAGCATAGAAGCTAAAAACATGCAATAATATTTAAAGTAAAATGGACAATTGACAATGGAAAATAAATTCTGTTGTCAGTTGTCCATTTTCAATTTTACTTCCTTTTGAAGAAAGCTCTACTCACCATATTTACCGTTTTAGCACTCGACCAATGGATAAAAATTTGGGTAAAACTAAATTTTCATTATGGCGAGAGCAAGGAGCTAATACCCGGCTGGTTCGATCTGCAATTTGTAGAAAACCCGGGCATGGCCTTTGGCTGGATGCTGCCGGGCGAGGGTGGTAAGCTTGCTCTAAGTATTTTTAGAATACTTGTGGTGGGAGGTATTTCCTGGTACCTTATTAAGCTCATTAAGCAAAAGGCACATTGGGGCTACATTACCAGTGTGTCGCTTATAGTAGCGGG
This sequence comes from Flavobacteriales bacterium, assembly GCA_031418455.1. Taxonomy (GTDB): domain Bacteria; phylum Bacteroidota; class Bacteroidia; order Flavobacteriales_D; family Sanyastnellaceae; genus JANNVZ01. The sequence goes on from JANOXJ010000063.1 coordinate 8,376, forward strand.
TGCCATGGGCAATATTATAGACAGTGCTATTTATGGCCTCTTGTTCGACAAGGGCTCACTCTTTGACCCCGACATGCAAGACTTCACCATGTACTTTGGCAAAGCCACCATGAATGGCCAGGGCTATACAAAGCCACTTATGGGCAATGTGGTAGACATGTTTCATTTTACCAAAGAGTTTAGTTGGAATGGAGTGAAGCGCGAAATTTTTCCACCCGTGTTTAATGTGGCTGATAGCAGCATTACCGCAGGTATAATTTCCATTCTGTTATTTCAACGCAAATTTTTTACCAAGCCGGAACCTGCGCCAGCATTGGCAACTGCGCCTGAGGTAATGGCAATGGAGCATCCTGAAGAAAATTCAATTATTAATCAGCATGATGATGGCGAGCGTATAAGCCAATGGCCCAATCGCGATAAGGAAGAAGCTGATTGACGTTACTCTTATTCTATCACGCCTAAAAGAAATTGCAATTCATTCTCTGCAAAACGCAATTTCAATTTCAGATCTACGAGCTTGTTTTGTGCATCAGCAAATTGCAGTTCGCGTTGGTTTACCAAAAACAATGAGCTTTCACCATTGAAGAATTTTGTTCTTTCTCCTTCCAGCAGTGTTGAGTAATTGGTAAGGTTAGTTTCAGCCAAACTTACTTGCTGTTGCAGCAGCAGTATGTTTTCATAAGTAGATCTGGCTTTGTTCTTTACATCCTGCGTTTTTTGTTGTTGTTCCAATTTTGTTTCTTGCAGTTTAATGCGTGTTAATTCCAGGTCGCCCCTTTCAGCACGTAGCAATGTTGGCAAACTAAAATCAACCCCCCATTTGTAATTATTAGAACTAAAGTTTGCATCTGTGTTGTTGCCCATTGGTTCGGCAAGCAGGTTATAATTAAGGTTCAGTTTTGGTTTTAGCTTTTCGCGTTTCATGCGCTCTTCTGCTTCTACATTGTCAAGCTTTGCATTGAACTGGGCCAGGTAGGGGTTTATGAATTGAGCACTGTCTAGCAGTGCTAAATAGTTATTCATAACCCATACGTTGTTGGTGTTTTCCAATGCATAATCAATTGGCACGAAATCTTGATTGATAATGCGTGGTGTTATTAGTTCACCCTGTTCGTCCCAGACAAAGGATGAAAGGATCATGCGCATTTTTATTTCGTTAGCTTGTGCTTCTTGCAAATTTTGTTTGCGCAGCAACACTTGAATATTGGCCTCCACAGTATCTATAATAGGAGCCTGTCCGGCAATAGCTCGTTCTCTTACAGCATCAAATCGCTGGGCTGCCACATCTAGTATTTGTGTTGCAATAATTTCTTTTTGGTAAGCTGCCCACCATTCCCAATAGGTGTTATATGATTTCAGCATCAAATCATTCAATAATACTTTTTGCTCAAAAATGCTGAATTGCTGAAATGCTTTGGCTTGATTGAGGGCTGTTCTTCTTTCGTCTATTACAAGGCCTTGCAACAACGGCAGCGAAAGTCCCGCAAACAATAGCCCATCATCAGGTGTGGCATCAGCCTCATTTAAATACTCGCCCGTATTAAGGTCAAAGCCCGCTTTTAATTCTACAGCCGCTATAGTGGGCACTTTTATGGTAGCATTGGTTAATGAATAGTAGTCTATATTATTATACTCTTTATTATCAAAACTTGCTGAAAGTTTAGGGTCAAAGTTGCCACGTGCCCTGCGCACGGTGCTTTCGCCACGCATTAATTGCAAGTTTGATTGCAGTGCGTAGGGGTGGTTTTTCTTTACCAACACTCTAAAGTCTTGGAATGAAAAGACAGTGTTGCTTTGAGCAAAAGCGCAGGCATTTGCGCCAAGTATCAATAGAGTTATTAGAGCGGTCTTAATCATCATTTGCCCGTTTCATCTGGATTAGGCATTTTATCTTTTTCTTTTAATGCCATTTCGTTTTTATAAAAGTCTGGCGGAAAACCGTTGAACTGGCGCCACAATTCGTACCAGATGGGCACATCATTCAGCAACCCAATTCCCTCAGCTCCTGCACCCACACGAAGGCCTGTTGGCCAGGATTCCTCGTTTGGGTCTTGCCCTACGAGTATTCTGTACTTACCATTCTCGCTTATGAATTTATCTATAGCTACTATTTTTCCTCCATAGGTGCCAAAAGAAACACCGGGCCAGCCGCTAAATACAAAAGCAGGCCAACCGTCAAACATAAATCTCACTCGTTGTTCTTTATTTATAAGCGGCAAATCCATTGGCTCCACATACATTTCAACAGCAAGCTCATAATTGGAAGGCATTATTGTCACCAATTCTTCACCTGCCTTTACTGTTTGTCCAATACCTGTTTTTACGGCTTTGGTGATGTAGCCGTCTTGCGGAGCAAGTATGCAATACATTCCATTTCGCGTGGTGTAGTTGGCATAGCTGTTTTGCAATTTTGTTACCTGAGCTTCTGTATCATACATGGCACTCATGGCAGAATATTTTTCGCTCTCTGCTTTTGAAATTTTATCGGTGTATTCGGCACGCAGCGTGTTTAGTTCAGTTTTAGCATTTATGAGCTCTTGTTTGGCAATCATAAATTTATTATCAGCATCCATTTTTTTTGCACGGGCATTCTGTGCCACCACCTCTCGTTGTTCCAGTTCCGTTTCAGATATAAGCCCTTTGCTAAATAACTGTTTGAAACGCACAATCTGATCTTCTGCCACCTGAGCGTTGGCATAGGTAGCTATACGTTCTGTACTATCAGTGGTCACCTTAAGCACAAGTTGCTGAATTTTTATTTTCTGTTGTTGCAGCTTAAGATCTAAATTTTTGTTGAGAGCGTCAATTTGTGCATCAAGTGCATTTACCTTTTGCATATAACCGTTCACGCTTCCCTCTTTGTTTTTTATCTGGCTGTCTACATTGGCAAGCAAGTTGGGATCAAAGTAGTCATCTTTAATTTCAGACAAAAACATAATGCTGTCACCTTGTTTTACAAAATCTCCCTCTGTCACATACCATCTTTCTATTCTGCCGCCTATTATAGTAGGTATGGTTTGTGGCCTGTGCTCGGGTTTCAGAGAGGTGAGGTAGCCTCTACCTTTTATATTTTGTGTCCAGGGCAACATCAAAAACACAAGTGCGGTAATGCAAATAAATAATAACCAACGCTTCACAGCGCGTTTGTTGGTGATGTCCATCACCCGTTGAAATGACATGAAGCTACCTGCTTCACTATTGAGGGGTACGGGGTTTTCTTTATCGTATAGCATGGGTTATAATGCAGAATTACTGTTGTGAAATTTTTCCGTTGCGCAACACGAACACTTTGTTGCAACGCATTGCAACATCTTCATCATTGGTTACAATTACAGTAGTAACACCGCTGCAATAGTTAAATAACAAATCGAAAAATTGCTTGCGCTCTTGTGCGCTTTGTGCGGTGAGTGTGTCCTCTATAAGCAGCAGTCTGGGTTTGCCTGCAAAACTTCTTGCTAAAAGTATTTTGCGTTTTACGCTACCCGGCAATCGTTGTCCCTCTGGTTCAAGCATGGTATTGTAGCCTTTAGGCATACTTTCTATAAACGATGAAACTCCCGCTCTGTTTGCCACTAATAATAGTTCCTCCTGCGTAATGTCTGTTCTTCCGCAGGTAATGTTTTCTGCAACTGTGCCCTTAAATATTTCCTGCTCTGTAAAATTTTCACCAACAAGTGCCCTAAGCGATGTTAGTTTAAGATTATTAATGGGCATTTGATTGTAGACAATGGTGCCATTAAATTTTTCATAAAAACCGGCTAATAGTTTTAGCAATGTGGTTTTGCCGGAGGCGTTGCTTCCTTTTATGCATACTATTTCTCCACTGGCTATATCTACCGACACATCATTAATAATGGGTTCGTGTGCACCTTCAAACTTGTAGGTAAGATTGCGTATGCTAACGCTAAGACCCGCTGCTGTTATGTCTGCAGGTGGTTCATCACCATTGCTTCGTTCTGTGGCGAGCTCTGTTACGTGCTCCAACTTTTGGAGTGATGTGAGCACATCGTAAACAGTACCCATGTTCAATATTATTTTTTCAACGGAACTGATGAGCAACAACACGATAATTTCTGCAGCTACAAATTGACCAATATTTATTTCTTTTTTTATAACCAACATGCTGCCAAGTATGATAAGTGTGGCGGCTAACAATACTTTAAAAACTATGAGTGCCTTGTATTGCGTCACCAGAATGCGAAAATGTTTGTTGCGCGATTCAAGGTATTCTGAAGTGAGCTCATCAGTCTTTTTTAAAGGCAATGGCGTGTTTCCGGCAAGCTTAAATGAATTGAGTGTTCTGCCTACCTCTTGTAGCCAATGGGCCACTCTAAACTTGTTGTTAGACTCCTCCATGCTAGTGCGCAACCCCGCTGGCCCAGTATACTTAAAAATGATATATAGCACCAATACCAGCAAAACACCCATAATGGCAAAAGCACTGTTGTAAAGAGAAAGCAACAAAATACCAAAAAACACTTGAATAACAGCTGCCGAAAAGTCGAGCAACAGTTTTGAAAATCCTTTTTGTATAGTGGCCACTTCAAAAAATCGATTAAGTACCTCTGGCATATATCGGCCTCTTATACCCTCTATAGAAAGGCGCGGCAAACGTTCAGCATACTGAAAGCTAACATTGGCAAACAGGCGTTGCTCAATAGTTTCAGTTACTGCAAGTTGTTTTATTTGCAGCAGACCGGCAAAGAAAATGCCCGCAAGTACAAACAGCACCAGTATATACCACGATGTGCTTAGTTCGCCTGCTTGCAAAAAGTTGATAATACTTTGTATGCCTAGTGGCAACGATAAATTTACCAAGCCCTGAAAAATGGCGAACAGAAATATGCTTCTTACTTCTTGCCTTTCAGCGCGAATGATTCTCCAAAACCGTTGGAGTGGCGATGTTTTTTGTTGTGTCATAATTTTTCCTCCAATGCTTTAAATGCAATATGGTGCAACAGCGAGTTAAGTGAAGGGCCTTTACCAATGTCTGTCAAATCGGATAATTGTGTTTGCAAAAAGGTTTGGTAATGGGCCGTTTCAATGAGCGTGGCTGCAAGTGCTTTTGGAAATTTGTAGTTTTTGTTGTTAAGCAAGATTAATTCTTCTATACGGCCACATAATTGTGAATAGGCCTGGAAATAGCCAATGCGTTCTTTTTTGGAGAGGTTGCGCACAGCAAACGCTTTGAAAGATTCGTTCACTACTATATCATAGAGTTTGCTTTCGTTTAATAAATCCGATTGCAAATTGAAACTCACAGGAGCACTGAGCACAGTAAGAGCTTTGTCCAGCCTGGCGCAGGGTGCTTCAATGTTGGCCGTAGCAAAGGCCACTTTCCACTCCAGCATGCTCCAGTACCACGAGGCCAGGTAAATCATTAATTGTTGCTTATTATGAAAATACCTATAAATAGTAGTTTCTGTTGAGCCCAGTGCAGTTGCCAGTTTTTTGAAAGTAAAAAGCTCCAGACCCTCCTGAGCAATTATGTTTACGCTATGGCGAAGTATCTCGTGACCCACGCTGCTGCTCATGGGGTCTTTTACATATACCTGCTCATTTATCTTTATAGTGAGTTGTCCTAGTAGTCGGTGCAAAGCGTGTTATTTAAGTGAAGTCCAATAGTAACACTTACTACCTAAAATAGTTCATTAACTTTTGTTAATGATAGTAAAGCTATCGTTATGGGGAGTAAAAAAAGGCCCCTGAAATAGGGCCTTTTTAGTATGATATTTATTAAAAAAATGATTATACCGAAATATGTTCATACATCTCCACAGGCGCACAAGTACACACCAAATTTCTATCGCCAAAGGCATTGTCTACTCTGCCTACCGAGGCCCAGAATTTATTTTCGCGCAGGCCTGTTATAGGGTAAGCTGCTTTCTCGCGAGAGTAGGGGTGTGTCCAATTGTCGCTTGTAAGTTCAAGTGCTGTATGTGGTGCCATCTTTAGCACATTGTCCTGCTTGTCAGCAAGGCCAGCTTCTACTTCTGCTATTTCTTTGCGTATGGCTATCATGGCATCGCAAAAGCGATTGAGCTCCGAAAGTGGTTCGCTTTCTGTGGGCTCTACCATAAGTGTTTCGGCCACCGGGAAAGAAACGGTAGGCGCATGAAAACCATAGTCCATAAGTCGCTTTGCTATGTCGGTTACATCCACACCTATTTTTTTAAAGTCTCTGCAATCCAAAATCATTTCGTGTGCTACACGGTCGTTGTTGCCTGTATAAAGAATGTCGTAATGACCTTTCAAACGCGCCTTCATATAGTTGGCATTCAGAATGGCGTATCGCGTTGCATCTGTTACGCCTTGGCCGCCTAGCATTTTTATATAACCGTATGATATAAGTAATATAAGCGCACTGCCATATGGTGCTGATGACACACCGTTTATAGCGTGTTCTCCACCTGTTTTTATATTCACGTTGCCAGGCAAGAATGGAACTAATTTTTCTACCACACCAATAGGGCCCATGCCGGGGCCACCACCACCGTGTGGTATGGCAAATGTTTTATGCAAATTCAAGTGACAAACATCTGCACCAATATTTCCTGGCGATGTAAGACCAACCTGTGCGTTCATATTAGCACCGTCCATATACACAAGGCCACCATTTTCATGCACTATACGTGTAATGTCTTTGATGCCCTCCTCATACACACCATGTGTGCTTGGGTATGTAATCATAAGCGCAGCTAAGCTGTCTTTGTATTGAGTAGCTTTTGCGGCAAGGTCAGTTATATCTACGTTGCCATTTTCATCGCACTTGGTTATTACCACATTCAGTCCGGCCATTACAGCTGAGGCAGGATTGGTGCCATGTGCAGAGCTAGGTATAAGGCAAATATTTCTTTTTACATCGCCTCTGCTTTCATGATATGCCATTATAACTAGTAGGCCTGCAAGTTCGCCTTGGGCACCGCTGTTAGGTTGCAAACTCATGCCTGCAAAACCAGTGCATTGGCACAAGTCGTCATGCAGTTCTTTTAATATTTCCTGATATCCTGCAGCTTGTTCTATGGGCGCAAAAGGATGTATGTCGCTATATTCAGGCCAAGTAAGCGGAATCATTTCGCTGGTGGCATTCAGCTTCATGGTGCACGAGCCAAGAGGTATCATAGCATGTGCTAGCGACAAGTCTTTGTTTTCTAATTTTTTCAAATAGCGCAGCATTTCTGTTTCGCTGCGATGAGTTTTAAACACAGGGTGTGTCATGTATGCTGACGTGCGCATGAATGGCCCCGTTGCATTTACTCCCTCTCCGAAGGAGAGGGTCGGGGTGAGGCCTCCAAGCAATGTTGCGATCTCATTCAAGTCACCAAGCGTTGTTCTTTCGTGCAGCGATATGCCCACATGTGCATCACCAAAATATCTCAGGTTAATTCCTTTTGCTTCTGCATTTTTTCTAACTGCTTTTTCGTCAGATACTTTCACTTTTATGGTATCGAAAAAAGAAGAATTTATCTGTGCATTGCCAAGAGCTTTTGCTAATGCAACAGTGTGCGCATGTATGCGAGATGCTATGGTTTTAACCCCATCAGGGCCATGATATACGCCATATGCAGCGGCCATTACAGCAAGTAGTGCCTGAGCTGTGCATATGTTGCTTGTAGCTTTTTCTCTGCGTATATGTTGCTCGCGTGTTTGCAGCGCCATGCGCAATGCAGGCCTACCATGGCGATCTTTACTAAGGCCTATGATGCGGCCAGGCATGTTGCGTTTAAAATCTTCTTTAGCACAGAAAAATGCAGCGTGCGGACCACCATAACCCATAGGCACACCAAAGCGCTGCGAGTTACCAAAACAAACATCAGCTCCCCACTCGCCCGGAGGGGTTATAAGTGTGAGTGCCATAAGGTCGGCTGCACAGCATACAAATGCTCCTGCACTGTGCACCTTTTCTGCAAATGATTTGTAATCGTTTATCTGCCCACTGTTGTTTGGGTATTGAACTAATGCGCCTATGTAAGATTGGTCGAAGGAGTGTGTGGCAAAGTCGCCCACTACTACTTCAATTTTCAAATGCTTCGCTCTGCCCTTTAGCAAGTCTAGCGTTTGCGGAAATACTTCTTTGTCTGCAAAAAATTTGTTGGCACCTGCTTGTTCTTTTTCTTTAGATATGCTGTGCACAAACATTATCATGGCTTCCACAGCCGCAGTGCCTTCGTCAAGCAGCGATGCGCTTGCTATGGGCAATCCGGTAAGGTCGCTTGTCATAGTTTGGAAGTTCAAAAGCATTTCCAAACGACCTTGCGCTATCTCTGCCTGGTAGGGAGTGTACGCAGTGTACCACCCCGGATTTTCCAGCACATTGCGCAGTATTACAGGCGGCACTATGGTGGGCGAGTAGCCCATGCCTATGTAGCTTTTATTTACTTTGTTCTTGCTTGCCTTTTCCCACATCATTCCCAAGTAGTCATGCTCGCTTATACCATCGGTTATTGCCAATGGCTTTTGGTTTCTAATAAGCGAGGGTACAGTTTGGTCTATTAACTCATCTATGCTTTTTACGCCTATAGCGTGCAGCATTTCTTTTACTTCTTCTTGGCGAGGGCCTATGTGGCGTGCCGTAAAATTGGTTGATGACATATTTCTTTTTTCTGTTTTTAAATATTAGGAATGAAAAAAATGAAAAGAACACATGAAATTATAACGGTGTAAACCTAAATGAAAAACGCCATTTAACTATAGCAGTTTATAATTTGGTTTTCAATAAAAGTCTAAAAACTAGCCAGCCAGCTACTACAGACGACAAGAGGAAAACAGTTTTTGCCAAGCTATGTTCAGGCTGCCATGCTAGCATAAGGCCAGAGCCTATAAGAGCGCTAATGACGAGTATTATAAGTGCTATTTTTTGTCCTACTTGTTTTATAGCGCCCTGTATTACTTCGCTGTTATTCATCTTTATATCAAAGGTAAGTTTGCCTTGTTTTACGTTGTTCAATATTTCGCTCATTTCCGAAGGGAATGTTTGAATGAGATGAGCATAATTTTTTACCATGTCTGCCAAACCTCCGGCAATGTTTTTAGCAGAATATTTTTTCTTTATAAGAGCGGTAGCAAAAGGACGTATGTAGGTAGCTAGTGTAATGTCAGGGTCCAGCGCATACCCAAATTTTTCCAGCGTGGCCAAGGCTTTTATAAGGAGGTAAATGCTACTTGGAATTTGCAATTCAAAACGCACAATGACCTTTACACAGTCTTGCAACACAGCACTAAAATTAATGGTGTTGTAATTCATGGTGCCATAGCGGTTCAGAATTTCTTGCAGTCTGAATTCTAAATCTTCTTTGTCTTTAAAAAAGTTATTGCCTGACACTTCCAGCAATGCATCAGTTATTTTGCCTGCATTGCTATTGGCCACACCCAGTATAAAGGAGGCTAAGAAATTCATGTGCGAAGGCTTAAGCGACCCTGTCATGCCAAAGTCAATAAGAGCGAGGCGATTGCCTGAAAGAATGAACATGTTGCCTGCATGCGGGTCTGCATGAAAAAAGCCATGTTCAAATATCATTTTTAGAAAAATATTAACCCCGTTTTTTGCTACTTCAGATGGGTCTAAACCTTGCAGTACAAGAGTATCTCTGTTATCAGGTTTTATTCCTTTTATGTGCTCCATTACTATAAGTTTGTTAGTACACAGCGGAATATACATTTTTGGAATTTTGCAATATTCCACTTTAGCAAACATGTCGTTGAAACGCGCAGCGTTTGACACTTCATTAAAGTAGTTGAGCTCATTCTTGAGTGTTTCGCCAAACTCCTCCACAAAGGCGGGCACATTCATTACTATAAGTTCGGGGTATTCTTTGGTAAGTCGCCTTACTGCTATTTCCAGTATTTGTAAGTCAAGTTTTATTTTATCTTTAATGTTTGGGCGCTGTATTTTTATTACCACCTCTTCGCCCGTGTGCAGCTTGCCCTTATACACCTGGCCTATGCTGGCCGACCCAATGCATTTTTTATCTATGTATTCAAAAGTTTTTTCAATAGGAGCGCCTAACTCTTGTTCTATAAGTTCAAAGGCCAGATCATCGTCAAAGGGTTTTACAGATGATTGGAGGTTCTTTAGCTGATCGCGAAATTTGCTGGAAACTATGTCGGGCCTGTCGGCCAGTATTTGGCCAAATTTTATGAATGTAGGCCCAAGTCTTTCTATAACTATGCGAAGGCGCTCTTCTTTAGATTTTACAGCACCTTCTGACTTGTAAACACGGGGCACAAAAAGACGCGAAAAACCACTATTGCCCATCCAGTTTACCCAAAAGTAGCCTATGAGCACATAGCCAATGTGGGCAATTCTGAACAACCGCATCAGGATCGATTTAAATCGGAATAGTCTAAACATTTGGTTTCAGTTGTTTTAACTCTTCTATTTCTTTGCGCAAACGTTGAATTTCCAGTAGCAGAAGCCCTATGTCTTCTTTGCTGGCCAGGTTACTTGTGGCAGCGCTGCCATATGCGGCATTGGGCGCATCTTCTTTTAGAAAACCCTCAAAAAACCCCACTACGGTAGAGGCCAATGCATGCGACTTCTCCGGATTATCTCTAAATTTTTCTATTACACCCGCTAGTTTTTCTGTTAAAGCCTCTTTTTCAGTAAGGGTTATTTCCATAAGCAAGCGCGCAGCCTGCTCTTTTATTAATTTCTTGTCCATTGTTTTTTTAGTTTGATGCGAAGCTAGCTAACCATGAGGACAAAAACTAGGAGATAAGTCATGAGAATAAAAAACCCGCCTTGGCCAAGCCAAGGCGGGTTTTATACTTTGAGTAGGGAATTGTACCTTAAAAAGGATTAATGCTTGGCGGCATCTTTCACTTCTTCAGTCACTTTATCCATAGCGCCTTCTACAGCTTCTTCCATCATTTCGTTCATGGCAGTAGTGTCAGCAGCAGATTCTTCTAATTGCTTATCCATTTCTTTTTCAAGTTTGCTCTTAATGTCTTTAGAGCAATCTTCCATGGCAGCTACTTGTTGGTCTACTGTGTAGTCAGCCTTTGGGAATTTTTCTACAAGGCCTTTTACAGCGCAGTCGCAAATACCTTCTGCTTCAGATTTTTCGTAGAAAATTTCTTGGCTCATCATACAGTTTTCTTTTAGGGCCTTTTTGGTTTCGTCTGTCCAACCGGCACCACCGCATGATGTGAAGGTGAAAGCAGCAACAACAGCAGCTGCAGCGAAAATCAATTTTTTCATTTGGGTTTTGTTATTAAGGGTTTTTTTATAAAAAGCGGGGCGAAAATAACAGAAATGGAGTGAGTTAGCTCATTTTTTAGAGGCACATAATACATGAATTTTAGGTAGTCTAAATGGCGAGTAATAAAGCCTATCTATCTTCGCGGCCCTAAAGAAGCAATTATTATGCACAGAACACACACCTGCGGAGAACTTCGCGATACACACATAGGCCAATCAGTTACCCTAAGCGGATGGGTGCAACGCTCGCGCGATAAGGGCACACTGCTTTGGATAGACTTAAGAGATCGCTATGGCATAACCCAGCTTTTTTTAGAAGAAGGCAAATGCGATGCAGCATTGCTAACTACCGCCCGCACATTGGGGCGTGAGTTTGTAGTAAAGGTAACGGGCAAAGTAGTAGAGCGTTTTTCTAAAAACCCTAACATGAACACCGGTGATGTGGAAGTGCTGGTAGAAAAATTAGAGGTATTGAACGGGTCTAAAACCCCTCCGTTTACCATAGAAGATGAGAGCGATGGAGGCGATGATTTGCGCATGCAATGGCGCTATTTGGACTTGCGCAGAAATCCGCTTAGGCTTAA
>JANOXJ010000064.1:0-16330 GCA_031418455.1 Flavobacteriales bacterium
AAAACTTGCTTACTTCCATCGGTATTTTGTTTATAATATCCCATTAAATAACTATAAATACATAGCAATTCCTTAACGTGCGTCTGGAATAAAAACCCATCTTTGCAGCCGCTTTAAATGACCAAACAAATTCTTAATCAATCCAGGTAAAATAACAATGAAAACCTCTACAAATTCTAATTGGAGAATTGGAACCAAAACATTCAACTTTAGCAAAGCACTATTTGCCTTGCTATTTTTGTTTTCAATCACCCTTGCAAGCCATGCGCAGCTTTTGCAATGGAACACTTTTGGCAATGTTGGTACTGAAACCACAGAGCCTAGTGTATTTAACAACGCTAATATTGCGGGCCCAATTAACCTCACCAATGGTGGTGGCTGGACACCAGCAGCTAATACTAACAGGTTTGGTGGTAATGCATGGTTCAATACTGGAAACACCAACCCTAGCACTTTGGCAGAAGCCATTGCTGGCAATGACTACGTCCAATTCATAGTTACCCCAAATTCTGGATTTTCATTTACTCCTACTTCATTTGTTTTTAACTGGGATAAATCAGCCTCTGGTCCTCAAAACGTAGCCTTAAGGTCTTCGGTAGATGGTTTTGTTGCTAACCTTGGCACAGTAGTACCCACTGCAGCAATTGCTACATCCAACACAATAACTATATCAGGATTAACCAACATCACTGTTGCAACCACCTTCCGCCTATATGGTTATGGTGCTACCGCCACAGGCGGAACAGGAGGATTTGATATAGGCACCAACGTTGTTAACGTCACCTTAAATGGTACAACAGCAGCTACAGCCACACCATCGCTTTCAGCTGGTACCCTTGCCGCTTTCGGTGCACAATGCGTGGGTGGAACCTATGGCCCTAATTCATTCACCATTACAGGTGCTAACTTAGATGCTACTCCTGTATCAGTAGCTGCATTAGCAGGTTTTACTTACGACACTATTCCTGCTGGACCTTATTACAACAGCTTATCTATACCACATGGTTTAGGCGCATTTAGCAAAACCATTTACGTTAATTTCTCTCCAGTGGCTGTAACCAGCTACAATGGCAACATAGCGGTGAGCGGTGGTGGAGCAACAAGCATCAACGTGGCTGCTACTGGCAGCGGAGTATTGGCAGGCCCTCCAACGATTACTACACCTTCTGTTACGAATATTGGTGCTACTACAGCTACCCTAGGTGGAAATATAACAGCAGTAAACTGCAGCAATGCTACCGTTAGAGGTATAGAGTGGAGCCTTACTCCGGGTTTTGCTGATGGCGCAGGTACTCCATTTACTCAAAGCGGTTCTTTTACTGCTGGTGTTTATACACTTAACGTTACAGGCTTGCCTGCAGCCTCTACCATTTATTTCAAAGCCTTTGCTACTAATAGCAACGGAACTTCTTACACCACTCAGTCTAGCTTTACTACGTACCTGAATGTGGGCGATATTTCTATTATTGGATTTAACTCAAACACACCTGACAATTTCAATTTTGTAACTTGGGTAGACTTACCTGTGGGTACTGTAATCAAGTTTACAGACAACGGATTTCTTGCAGCTGCCAGTGCCAATGGCACCAACAACGGCCGCGGTGGTGAGAATTTTGTAAAATGGACTAACACTACAGCCGGTCCAGTATTAGCAGGTACAGTAATAAAAATGGAAGGTGCTACAGCCAGCATAGGCACTGCGGTGCAGGGCTTATCTGGATTAACTAATGGCGAGCAAATATTTGCTTACCAAGGAACAGGATTGGGTACTACGGCAACCAATTCAGATTTTGGTAGCAATACCAACCCCTCTACTTTCACCGGATGGGTAATATATGGTATAAACTGGCAAGGTACAGGAGGCTCGGCCACATGGACAGGGGCTAACAACACAAGCACCAGTTTTTTGCCTACAGAACTTAGCGTGGCTAATGGAAATATTACACATGGCGGCAATGCTGTTGGTGGCCAATACATAGGCACGCGCAATGGTCAAATGACATTTGCCGGCTACAAAGCCCTGGTAAATAACACAGCCAACTGGACCAATGTAACAACTGGAATTGTAACTTTAAATCAGACACCGTTTGCACTTAACCTTGGTGGCCCAACTAAGATTGTAGTTACAAACGTAAATGGAGGCACAAGCCCTACAGTAAACGCTCCATTTACTGTGTCTATTGAAATGCAAGACAACTTAAACATTGGTGCAAGCTGTGTAACCAATACAGATGTAGTGATAACACTCACTACAGGTTCAGGCGCACTGGCAGGCACGCTTACAGGCACAGTATTAGCAGGAAGCAGCACCCTCACAATTTCTGGCGTATTGTATAACACTGCAGAAGCTGGTGTAACAGTAACCGTGAGCAGAACAGCTGGCGACAACGTAGACCCAGGCACAAGTGCTGCGTTTACCGTACTACCTGCAGCAGATCATATTGCTTTCAACAATCTTGGCACATATGCGTTTACAAATGCCGTGTTAGGTTTCTTTAATGTAGAGGCACGCAGACCAGACAATACAATTGACAATACCTACTCTGGTAATGCTACTATCTCATTAATTTCTGGCACTGGTGCTCTGGCAGGAACGCTTGTAAAACCATTTGTAAATGGTGTTGCATTGTTCAACGATATAAGCTTTAACACAGCAGGTGTTAAACAAATTGATGCTAACGCAGGTGTTTTTGCCGCTATACAGTCAGCAAATATTACAGTATCAACTCCAGGTCTAGTAGAAAACTACTTACCACAATACATGCAAGGAACTAACGTGGCAAGCAACCCAACACGCACACCGTTTGCTTGTAGAGTTACTTTAAATGGCCTACAACCAAGCACCACTTACCGCTATACCAACCAAATGGTAGAGGCAGCAGATGGTGCTACAGTAAGTGGTGCAGGCAATCCTATTTATGTAAACGCTTCTGGTTTTGTAAGAACTACCTCTGCCAGCCTTGCAACCCTTGGTGGCTATGGCGAATTTACAACGGATGCAGCGGGTCAATTTGCTGGTTGGTTTGCAGTAGAGCCAACGGGCAATGCTCGTTTCACTCCAGGCAACAACGTGTTTATGCGCATTGTGCTTAACAATGGTGCAGGCGGCACATTTGCTGCGCTTCGTCTTACTACTACCAGCACAGTAAGTGTTATCAACTTTGGTGCTGCGGCATCTAACGGCACTGCGCTTAGAGGCAACTCATCTGCAATAGCCAAAAACTTTGTGTTGTTGTATGACAACGTAGCCGGAACTGGTCGCCCTATAGCTGTTAGCTTTCTAGAGTCAGATGGTTCTGCAAACAACCTTAGCAATTCATATGCAACATTCTACTCATCAAGTGTAGAGGGTGTAGCGGGTGCTTATGGCGTTATTATTCCTAATACACTTCCAAATGGTATTCGCAGAGTAGAGCAGCGCTCACTTTCTCAAGGCCTTATAGTAAGCTGTGCAGCTACCGATTCTGATGGTATTTGGCCAAGTGGCGCAAATACAGTAAATCCAAATACAGGCACTACTGCTAAGGTATTCACCACTGCCGATGCAGAATTTAACCCTGCTTGTATCACATTAACTCCCGGTAATAACGACAACTTCTTAAGCGCGGTATTAGCCCCTTCTACAGGTATTGCATACCCACAAAGTCAGTGCTACAACAGCTCACTGGTAGGCGCATCAGTATCTACTGAAGGCACAGCGGCAAACGTATTAGTAACTGGCGGCCAAGACAGATGGTATGCTATAGTGGCACCAAGCCCAGCAGTGCGCATTGTTACCACCACCACTGCTATGAATATAGTTTTGGAATTGCATGCATCTGATGGTTCGTTGGTAGACACGGAGAATGCAGTGGCTGGCATAGGTGGTGAGTCTATGACAACTACAGGACTTCTTGAAGGCTATACATACTTTGTAGCTGTTCGCTCATACGATGGTGTTGTAGGTGCATTCAATATCTGCATGCAAGCGTTATACGACAGCCGTTGTAGCGATGGTTCAGGTTCTTACGATTTATGCAGCAGTTTCAAACCAAGCTGGACAGGTGCTAACCTTTACACATTTACCTTTACCCCTACAGGTGTTACACCTGGCAGTGTTACCACATCCACATCTATAGGTCAAATTGCTTTGAGCAACCCTACACTGGCCCTTCGCCATGGTGGTACTTATGATGTGCGTATAGATGCAACATATAACGTATTAAATGGTGCTAACAATCCAGAGGTAGCAACAGTGTTGGGCAATGAAATATGTGCTGTAACCATTGCACCTCATGCCAGTGTGGAAGTAAAAACTACACAGCGCTGTCCTGCTACTTTGCTTAAGGGTTCTATACTTTACGGAAAACCATACGTGTGTGCGGCCAACAACTTTACTGTAGAATTTACCGAAGTAACAGATTGCACAGGCGCTACTGCAGTGGGCTTCCCATTTACTGCAACTACCACAGGAGCTTCAAGCAGCCTTCAGTTAGGCTTTGTATCGGGGCTTTTAAATAACGCATGGTACAAAGTACGCTGGCAGCCAAACTTTGCCTATGGCGCTGGCAGCTATGGTTTGCCTCAGGTTATTTTCATAGGTGGGTCTGCTATGGGCGAGGTTAGTATGAACGATTCGCAAGACGAAGAGCGCACTGCAACGTTTACTCAAGCTGCACTTTACCCAAATCCTTGCAATGGCGATATGATAAATATCAACCTTACCAATATTGAAAGCAAGCAAGTAAGTGTGCGTATTATGGATGGCACAGGCCGCATAGTATATGCGCATAGCTACACTGTAGACGGTTCGCTTAATACAACAGTAATGTTTGAGCAATCGTTAGCCAACGGTGTTTATTTAGTAGAATTTGCTACTGGCACAGACATTATTACTGAGCGCTTAATGGTTCAGAAATAAACAGAATATTTATTGTTATCCATAAAAACGGTTGTCCCTGTGACAACCGTTTTTTTTTGTAATTACTTTTATCAGTAGGTTATTACAAAAAACTAAACAACTGCCCATAACATGATGTTTGTCATTCTACTCAATGCTGCGGTTAAATTCTACACGCTAATAGGTAAATTTGTGTTGTTATGATGAATAGAATTACGATTGTATTAACTGTTGTTCTGCTTTATGCCTGCTCACACAAAGTAGAAAAAACCAAGCCTACCACTGAATCTATTACAGAGTCCATTTATGCCTCGGGCATAATTAAAAGTGCCAATCAATACCAAGTATTTGCACCGGTGAATGGGATAATAGACAAGGTGTACTTAACCGAAGGAGACACTGTAGTAAAGGGCACGCCTATACTTTCCATATCCAACGAAACGCAAAAACTAAATCAGAAAAACGCTGAGCTTACAGCGGGGTTCAATGACTTTAATGCCAACCAGGGAAAGTTAAATGAAGCGCGACAAATGCTAGAAGTGGCCCGCAGCAAGGCCGCCAACGACTCGGCTCTTTATTTCCGACAAAAAAACTTATGGGACCAACAAATAGGATCGCGCAATGAATTTGAAATGCGCCAATTAGCCTATCAGAATTCCAAAGCTGCTTTGGTCAGTGCAACAGTTAAACTAAACGACTTGAAACGACAGTTAGAATTTTCCTCCGCGCAAGCCAAACAAAATTTAAAAATAACTGAACAACTAACAGGTGACTATACTCTGAAAAGCGAGGCGGATGGAATAGTATACAGCATTAGCAAAACCAAAGGCGAAATGGTAGGAGTGAATTCGCCCCTTGCAGTAATAGGGTCTGACAAAGACTTTATACTGGAACTTCAGGTAGATGAGTACGACATATTAAAAGTACGCTTGGGCCAATTGGTACTGATAACTATGGACAGTTACAGAGGTAAAGTATTTGAAGCTGTAGTGACTAAAATAGAACCTATAATGAATGAGCGCAGCAAAACATTTGTAGTAGAAGCTGCATTTAAAACGCGTCCTGAGGTGCTATACCCCAACATAACCTTTGAAGCCAACATAGTGCTTGAGCAAAAAGATAATGCACTGCTTATACCTCGCAACTATTTGATAAATGAATCGCAGGTAATAAAATCTAATGGTGATACTGTGCAGGTTGCTATTGGTCTAAAGGATTACCAGAAAGTAGAAATACTATCGGGCATAACCGCACAAGACGAATTACTAAAACCAGATAAATGAAAATAAGTCTGCTAACGAGCGTATCAAAATCGCTGCTGCTTGCGCGCTGGAAACAGACGCTGGTTGCGGCTATTGGCGTTACGTTTAGCATAGGCATGTTTATAACGCTGCTCAGTTTTATGACCGGGCTAAACGACTTATTGGATGGGCTTATTCTAAACCGTACACCACACATACTCCTGTACAATGAAATAAAAGCATCGGAAAAACAACCCATAGATCAGTCAGACAGTTTTAACGATAAGCACAACTTTATAAGCTCTATAAAACCAAAAGATGAGCGACCTGAGCTGCACAATAATGCGGCTATAATGAAGGCACTCGCCCAAGACAACAGAGTGCTGGGAATAGCACCTAAAATAACGGCACAGGTTTTTTACAATGTGGGCAATACAGATCTAACAGGTGTAATAAATGGTGTAGATGTGGAGGCCGAAAAACGATTGTTCTCCTTTTCTGACTATGTAACATCGGGCAGATACATCGATTTAAAAAATGTACCCAATAGCATTATTCTTGGCAAAGGAGCTGCTGACAAAATGCTGGCCAGCGTGGGCGATATCATACAAATAACTACTGCAAAAGGCGAACGCATACAGCTGAAGGTAGTTGGTTTTTTTCAGTCAGGACTGCTGGAACTAGACAAAGTGCAGAGCTACGCATCGATAGGCACTGTGCAAAAACTACTGGGCGAATCTGATAGTTATATAACAGATATTCAAATAAAATTAAAAGACATTTTAAAAGCACCGGCATTGGCCAAAGAATACCAAAAATTATTTGAAGTAGATGCCCTGGATATACAGACCGCCAATTCGCAATTTGAAACCGGCAGCTCAGTGCGCACATTAATTTCCTATGCAGTAGGCATTACACTTTTAATTGTTGCAGGCTTTGGTATTTACAACATTTTGAATATGATGATATATGAAAAAATGGATTCCATAGCCATATTAAAAGCTACAGGATTTTCCGGACGCGATGTCAATCATATCTTTATATCTATAGCATTAAGCATCGGCATTTTTGGTGGTTTACTTGGGCTTATCCTTGGCTTCAGTTTATCATCCATCATTGACCAAATTCCTTTTGATACTGCGGCATTGCCAACTATAAAAACATACCCTATCAACTACAATCCTAAGTTCTATGTCATAGGCAGTGTGTTCTCTATTGTCACCACATACTTTGCCGGATATTTTCCATCGCGCAAGGCAAGCCGAATAGATCCTGTAATAATTATAAGGGGCAAATAAGAATGGAAAATAAAATTCTGGAAGCAGAAAACATATCCAAATATTTTCACGACCCCACCACAGTACAAGTGCTGAAGGACATCACTTTTACAATTAATAAAAGTGAGTTTGTTTCGGTTATAGGCAAATCAGGCTGCGGCAAGTCCACTCTGCTATACATACTGTCTACTATGGACACTGACTACGAAGGCACATTGCGCATTAACGGTGTGGAAATGCGCGGTAAAAGCGAAGCTGAACTTGCAGTGGTTCGCAATGAAAGCATTGGTTTTGTATTTCAATTTCACTATTTGCTCAATGAGTTTTCAGTATTAAGAAATGTAATGTTGCCGGGGTTGAAACTAACCAAGCTTTCAGAAAAGGAAGTGGAACACAACGCTTATGAAAAACTAAAACTGCTTGGAATAGAAAAAGAAGCGTTGAAACGCCCCAACCAACTCTCCGGTGGGCAGAAGCAAAGGGTGGCAATAGCCAGAGCACTCATCAACAATCCTCTTATACTCATGGGCGATGAACCCACAGGCAACCTTGATAAAAAAAACAGCGAAATAGTTTTTGAAATATTCAAAGAATTAGCAGAGGTATACCACCAGTCGCTATTAATTGTAACCCACGACAACGAGTTTGCCGCGCGCACCCACCGCATTATAGAAATGGAAGATGGGCGAATAATAAAGATGTGATTTTTTTTAAAATTGTTTGAGCACTTCCGACTTCTCTATAAAGCCCACATTAGACCAGGTAAGCAACTTGTTTTTATACACTTGCAACACAGGTAGTGCATCTATTCCCAATTCTTTGCATATGGTTTGGTTATCATCTGCATTTATTCTTACCACCACTACCTTATCTGACATTTCATTGGAAATTTCATCTAGATATGGTTTCATTCTTTTACAAGGGCCACACCAGTCAGCATAAAAATCTATAAGTACAATTTTGTCTGAAACTAACAGCGCATCGAAATCTGCTTTAGTTATTCCTAAGGAATTAATAGCATCCAATTTTTCCTCAGGCAAATTTGCTGCGCGCCACTTCATTATTCCTCCGTCTAATTCCCATACAGCTGTATAACCCATTTGGCGCATGTGTTGAGCGGCCTCGCTACTGCGGCCCCCACTGAGGCAGTATATAAGGACAGGCTTGTTCTTATCCAGATTTTCTATTCCCTTGTCAAAATTCTTTTCTTGCCAGTCAATGTTGATGGCATTTGGCAAATAGCCTTTATTAAATTCTTGGGCCGTGCGCACATCCAACACTGCGGCTTGTGGCAGCTCTTTCATTTTATTGTAAAATTCCGTAGTCCCTATTCTATTAGGTTCATGCTTGCTGCAACCTGCAATAAGCAAACAAAATGGAATGAATAAAGCGAATATAATTTTCATAGCAACTATCAAATATTGTAAAGGCCACAGAATAATAAAGCACCTCGGCATACAGCCGCTGCAATAAGCAAACTTAACCGTAAATGCTGTTATAAGGCGCTATTAATTACAGGCTGCATGCTCACCTTTGCCTTTATGGAGTTAGATATTAGACAAGCAGCTTCAGATTTCAAAAGAATGCGCATTGCTTTTTCTTCATCCTCTATGCTCTTTACTTTCAACTCAGGAAATAGAAAAACTTCTGTGATTAAAAACTTACCTTCTATCTGTTCCAACTTACCTCTGGATGCACAACTAAAACTTATAAACTCCAGTTTCGAATTTTCGGCAATGGCTAAGAAGGTTGTCATAAAGCAACTATTTACTGCTGCAGTAAGCAAATGCTCTGGCGACCAAATGCGTTCCTGCCCACCTTTGAAGGGCAGCGGTGTGGCTACTTCCAGCGAATTGTCCAACTCCTCAGATGAAAGAATACCATTGCGACCCTTAATCCAATTAAGCTGTACTGAATAGTAATGTGGATACATATTTCAATTAGTTTTCAATGATGAGTTAGTCTAAATACTCAATAGCAAAACAATTTCGTTTTATTATTTAGCGTGATGCAATGTATGATAATAATTTACATCTAACCATGACCCCCCATTATAACAATCCATACCCTGTTGCTTCAGATAAGCCTCCGCCTGGGCGCTTCTGCCACCCGAAGCGCAACAAAGCACAAGTGGTTGATCTAACGTTTTTATTTCATCCAATCGTTTAACCAATTCTTGCAACGGAATATTTACAGAGCCAGCAATATGCCCGCCTATAAACTCCTCATGTGTGCGCACATCTACCACTGTGCCTTTCTTTTCCTTTATTATTTTTTCAATGCTCATTGTCTTATCTCAAAAAAAAATTATGCATGTTTCATATTGCTTACCCTGCCCACCATGCAGCTGGCATAGCTTTTTAATTGCAACAACAAACCGTTCTTTTCAGTAGCTTCCGGATAGCCCAGTGAGTGCAGCTTGTTTACAATTGCATCTCTCACATTATCATCATAAGTCACATTTACAGCATCGGCTTCCATTTCCACCTCAGCAGATTTTACACCTTCCAGTTTCAATAGTTCACCTTTTATAGTAGTAGCACAACCATCACATTTCAAGTTGGCAATAACAATTTTTTCTGTTTTCATTTTGTTTAATTTTTTTTAGTCTCCTTCCTTGTGGAAATTCCAAAAGGTAAATAAAGCGGGCAAAAACTCATAAAACTGGTAATGATAAAAATGATGGCAAACACCATAAGTACTATGGCCAATGTGCCAGAAATAACATTGGTCATATAAAGCACTGCTATAAGCACTGCCGCCAATATTCGCAGCACCTTATCTATTGTTCCCATGTTTGGTTTCATCTTATTTGGTTTTTATTGGTGAATATTAAATTTCAAACACAAAGCAATGGCTATATAAGGCAGCATATGGTGACATAAGTTACCCAACAGCATGATAAAAGAGTTCTTAGATCATACGATTATGAATCAAACATGATATTTTTCGCAAAAAATGAATAGTTTATGGAAGAAAATATATTGACAGGAGTAGGTCGTATTCGCAGAAAAACCTATTGGACACGCTGGCTCATTTGCATACTCATTCAAGTGGCATTTTTGCTTGTAATGCCTAGTTCAGAGGGTGGAGTCGTTATGGGATTTTTCATAAGCATGATAATAACTGTATACATAATAATTCAGGCCGTAAAGCGCTTGCATGATTGCAATAAGTCGGGCTGGTTTGTGCTGGTACCCATATACAATTTGGTATTACTGCTTACCGATGGCACCGTGGGGCCTAACGATTATGGCGATGACCCTAAAGAACGAATAGGCGACCCTTTAGCAATGAACCAAGATGGCAACATAGCACTGGAGCGTGAGTTATATCCCAATACTGCAGGTCAATATGAGCAAGCAGGCAAAGCCCTTTTTATTGTTGTAATGGCCAATGTTGCTATTACTATTTTTTGGATGCTTTTCAATTTAATTGCCCGTTCCAATTATGAAATTTACGAAACGTTGAGATTTATACTTACACCATTGTCCATCATTACCTCCATACTTGTGCCTGTGCTGGGAGCAGTTTATGCCCGCAATCCTTCGCATAAAAAACTCTTCATCGTTTTTGCTATAGTCATAGGCTTATTTAGAATAATTCAGGAAGTAGCAATGTAACCAGATAAAAAGTAAGAAGCTAAAGCATAAAAAAGGCCGCCCTATTATTTGGGCGGCCTTTTCAATTATTATATTTTACTTATTAGCAGTTATTCTTCAATTTTCAATTGCTTTATCTGCATGGTGGTTCCGTTTTTTCTAATAAAAAACGTGACTCTAAATACACCCTTGTTGGTAGTAAGGTCGCCAATTCTGTATTGGTCATCCAGTTTGCTGGTGCCCTGGTGCTTTACCACAAAATTGGTAACTCCGTAGTCGGCAAAGAATTTTGCCACCAGTTTTTGTGCCTCGGCCTTGTTGTAGGTGCCTTCCTGGTCCAAAATAGTTAGCTCAATTTGGCCCATAAAATGAGCTGCAAGCGCAGCTGCATCGCCCTTTTTAAGAGCATCGGCTACAGAAGGGGTTATATCGCTTTGGGCCATAACTGGGGCAAAAGCACCCAGAAAAAGTATAAAAAGTAATTTCTTCATTGGTTTTTACTGTTAAAGCCACCAACAGCGGGGGCTGCATATTATTGTGCCATTGGATATCCAATCATCGGGCCACTTCTGCAAGTTTATTCCAAAAATGGGCTATGCCCACTATTAATTCTCATATTTACTAAGATTTTGCCTTTCTGTTTTGCGGCCAAAATCTTAATTCCGAGCTATTTCAGCGTAAAAATAAGATTTGGTTTGTATCGTGTTGAAAAGTAGCTATCTTTGCCGCCCGTTTTTTGGAAGAGCAGAAAGATGAAACCCCTGAAAGATTATTATATCCCTTTCCTGGGCCTCAAGCAAGGCAAACACGAGTTTGAGTTTCATTTGACTGCTAAGTTCTTTGAGGTATTTGAGTTATCGGAAATAGGTAATGCAGACATAATGGTGAAAATGGAATTAGAAAAACAGTCCACCATGATGATTGCTACCTTTGACCTAAAAGGCACTGTGCAGGTGGTATGCGACCACTGTGGCGATGATATGGAAATGCCCATAGAAGGCCAGCACAAGTTGATTATAAAATATGGCGATGAAACCAACGATACAGATGATGAGGTGCTAATACTGGGCCCGTCTGAATATGAGTTGAATGTGAGCCAATATTTATATGAATATACGCACCTGGCCCTACCGGCTAAGCACGAGCATACAAGGGAAGAAGATTGCAACCAAGAAGTAATAAAAGTGCTTGAAAAGCACAAAGTAGACACCACCAGCAATACCCAATGGGCCGAACTCAAAAACCTGAATTACGAAGACCCAGAAGACAACGAATTTTTTGACGAAGAAGAAGAATAACAGATTTTAAATAAGTACCTAAAATGGCACATCCTAAACACCGAATTTCGCAAACCCGCCAAGCAAAGCGCAGAACGCACTACAAAATAGAGGCACCAAACTTTGCTACATGTCCTACAACCGGTCAAGCACACCTTTTTCACCATGCACACTGGCATGAAGGAAAACTATACTACAAGGGTAGAGTGGTAATGGAAAAAGAAAACGCTTCAGAAGCTTAATCTTTTCTTGCGTACATAATATTTTAAGCCAGCTTGTTCACAGGCTGGCTTTCCTGTTTACAATAGTGCCAAGGCACGCCAAAATTATCAACCATTGGCTTATGTCCATTACATTCGCCCCCGCTTGCAAATAATATACATACAACCAACCACACACCATGTCGAAAATTACAGCCGCTATAACTGCCGTTCAGGGATACTTACCGCCAGACTTACTTACCAATGCTGATTTGGAAAAAATGGTAGATACCACCGATGAGTGGATTAAGACGCGCACAGGTATAGAGGAGCGCCATATACTTAAGGGCAAAGGCCTGGGAACAAGCGATATGGGCGCAGAGGCCGTAAAAGGTCTTTTGAAAAAACGTGGCATTAGTGCCGAAGAAATAGACCTGATTATCTGCTGCACAGTTACAGCCGACTATATTTTTCCGGCTACTGCCAACATTATATCCAACAAAGTAGGAGCCGTAAACGCATGGAGTTATGATATTAATGCAGCTTGCTCAGGATTTCTGTTTGGCGTAGCCACCGGCTCGCAGTTTATAGAAACAGGTAAGTACAAAAAAGTAATAATAGTAGGTGCAGATAAAATGTCGGCCATTGTAGACTACACTGATCGTTCTACATGTGTAATATTTGGTGATGGCGCAGGAGCTGTGCTACTGGAGCCTAATACAGAAGGCCTTGGGGTAATGGACAGCATATTGAAAAGCGATGGCAGCGGCCAGCAATACCTCCATCAAAAAGCAGGTGGCTCAGTAAAACCACCATCGCATGCCACTGTAGATGCCCGCGAGCATTACGTGTTTCAAGACGGACAGCCGGTGTTTAAAGCCGCTGTAAAAGGCATGGCAGACGTGTCTGCTGAAATAATGGAGAAGAACAATCTTAAGGCTGAAGATGTGGCATATTTAGTACCACACCAAGCTAACCTAAGAATAATAGATGCCACTGCAAACCGCATGGGCGTAGGCAAAGAAAAGGTTATGATAAACATACACCGCTATGGCAATACCACTTCCGGCACCATACCACTTTGTCTTTGGGATTGGGAGAAGCAACTGAAGAAGGGCGACAACCTAATACTCGCAGCCTTTGGTGGCGGCTTTACATGGGGTGCTATTTGGCTTAAATGGGCTTACAACTCTTAATTCAGGAGTGCCTCTTTAAATTTTTATTTCAGCATAATTCCATACGCCTACCATTTGTTCTTTTATAAATGTGGCGGCTTTATCATACACCTTCGTTTGCGCTTTAAACCACACTGTTTTGTAGTGGTTAGTTTCTGCTGAGTTTTCGGTAAGCATAACTATTTCTATTCCATGCAATGGTAATTTGGAGCGCCTCATGAGGTCTAAATGATCCAGGCACTCCTGCTTGTCGCGGTATACACTGCCCCCGCGATTCACTACTGCATTGCGTGTCCTCACTTTTTTAGTATCTGTATGCGTTGGTTGTTTACCTGCACTATATATGTGCCAGCCGCCAAATGACTAACGTCTAATTGCTGTGTGCTGCTAGTCATAGCGTGTTTATACACTGCCATGCCCAGCATGTTATAAATGGTTATATCTGTATTACCACTTCTTGTCGGATACTTTACTACCAACGCATCATCTACCGGATTTGGATAAACCAATATGCGCACCGCAGCACTTTCATTCACACCCACCGCCACTGTGTACACTTCGCTTAGAGTAGTGCAGCCATAGCTGGTAGTAACTTCTACTGCATAGTTTCCATTTTGAGCATTGGTGTAATAACTAAAGATAGCGCCAGGAATAGCCAATCCATTATAATACCACTGATAGGTTTCGTAAATATCATCTACAAAAACTTCTTGTGTCAAGGCATCATACTGCACAGCCACAGCAGGGCAATACAGATAGGCAGAGCTCACAGCTGTGCACCCAAACTCGTTGGCCACTTCGCAAGTGTACTGACCACCCGGACCAAGCGTAATGGTATTGGTAGTATTATCCACCACAGCGCCATTTACATACCATACATAACTTACCAAAGTAGGATCGTTGTATGAAAGAGATGCATTGCCTACTGTAAATTCTGCATTAGGGGTTCCAAATACACTAATGATAGTAGTGTCATTTAAAACATTGGTAATGGCCAGTGAAATAGAAATAGTACCCACTGTACCGTTGCCAATATCAAAATAATTAACGCCTTCGTTTATAACCACTGTGGTAGTACCCAAATCATCATCAGCGCTTACATCATCTTCGTCAAAAAACTGAATGGTGTATGGCGGGTTTTGCAATCCCAAACCCACGCCTGTCCAAGTGTTGCTGGTGGTATTGTCCACAGTAGAGGAGGTGTATATAGCAGTGCCAGTACCATCTGAAATTATAAAAAACGGATCGGCTGGTGGCGAAAAGAAATCATCAATATCTCCATTGCCATTGGTACTTAGATTAGAAACACTCACATTGTCTAAAGTAAAATTACCAATAGAAGTAGTGAGTGTTACTTGATACTCACCCACTTCATCATAAAAAATATTGGCGGTACTTTCTGTACTTGTTTGACCATTACCAAAATCCCACAAGTAATTAGTAACCGAAGGAGCGGGTGCTACTATGGTGGCTTCAAAATTTACATCCACGCCACCGCATCCTGCCGGATTGTCGTAAGTGAAAGAGCCGGTGTCACCAGCACCTGGTTCTATAATTATGGTGTAAGGAAAATTTTGTACCTGAGTAATTTCAAAACCAAAAGCCTCTGCTAAAATATTTACAGTAATGTTGACTGTGTACACACCCGGTATAAGCGGAATGCCGCATATAGTGGCGCATCCATGATTTTCGCCATCTACAGGATGGTAGGTGCTGTCAGCATCATTTATAGTAAA
The DNA here is from genome assembly GCA_031418455.1 of Flavobacteriales bacterium. Taxonomy (GTDB): domain Bacteria; phylum Bacteroidota; class Bacteroidia; order Flavobacteriales_D; family Sanyastnellaceae; genus JANNVZ01. The sequence continues at coordinate 15,388 of JANOXJ010000064.1, forward strand.
ATTTAGACCATAGGGCATGCCTGTAACGGAAGGAAAATTTACTTCGAGGAGCGTAGCGGTAATGCCCGTGCCCGGATCGTCTACCACTGTGGGTATGTAAAATGTGAGTACATGCTCGTAGTACTCCCCTGTGTAGCCCACAGGCGCCTCAAATGGGCAAATGGTAGGATAGCCATCAGTGCTTATGCATGCAGTATCAGGAGTGCACAGAGGGCATTGGGAGAAAGCAGGGCCTGATAAGATAATCATACAACCCAATAAACTAATTTCAATAATTCTTTTCATTTTTTTCTATAGATAGTTTTGTAAAAGTAAGAAAACTAGCAAATCGTATATAATGCTCAAATGTGGAAATTGAAATTTAGGTTGTAGGAATAGATTTGTAGCCAAAGAAAAACACTATGAATTTAAAACAACGCGCACTGCGCTACATATTGGGCTTAGGTATAGGCTGTGCCTTGGTGTTCTTTATGTTTCCCAGTTATAATTGGCTTGGCTGGACACCCAACAACGCTCTAATGAAACAAATAAGAGAGTCGGAATTTGAAATAAACGAAAGGGGTAATTGTTACATGCAATGCACCATGACCAATATGGAACAAGTGCAGGCAATTCGTAATTTAGGAAAAGTGGATTTCAATAAAAGTGATGCACAGTCCAAACCAAAAAGATATCGCTTAGTGTATGGCGAAGTAGGTATAGATGTGCTCGTAACAGATTCGCTCATTACCCTGGACAAAGTAGAAGCCGCATTGACCAATACATGCATTTGCAGATGAAAGAAAAAATAAAATTACTTGCTAAAAAATATTTGAACGATGTAATAGCTACACGCAGGCATCTTCACGCACATCCAGAATTATCTTATAAAGAGTTCAATACATCGAAATATGTGCAAGATAAATTAACCGAGTACGGCATACCCTTTCAGGCGGGCGTTGCA
>JANOXJ010000065.1:0-11752 GCA_031418455.1 Flavobacteriales bacterium
ACTGAAATATGTGGGTTAATAAATAGAAGCAATCGCCTTATGACATTTTATTTTTCATAAGCGGGTGCAAATGTAATGGTTCTTCCAAGGGGTTATACCACCTTATTGGCCCAAAAGCTTGCGCTGCACGTTTGGCAGGTCATTTTAGGGTGTTGTAGTCTTCTGTTTTTTTTCTGAAGTCAATGGTTAAATGATTATTTTGGCCGCTCAACTAAATTAAAAAAATAACCATGGAAGTACTAGACCAACAAGAAATTCCGCGCGAAGGGCGCACATTAGAAAGCGTAATTAACGAAGGTTATACCTTCGAATTGGGTAATTATCTGAACGCAGCCTTCAATATGTTTGGCAAGGATGCCGGCAATTTTATTGGGTATTGTTTAGTATCATTCATTATTAATTTAGTAATAGGACTGATACCCTTCATAGGTTCCATTGCAGGAATATTTATAGCACCTGCATTAGCGGCTGGTTACTATTTTTATTTAAAAGCAGGTAATGGAGAGTTAGCGGGTCAGCGCAGTTTCTCCAATTTTTTCGATGGGTTTAAAAATCCATATTGGATGCAGCTTGTATTAGCCAATTTAATCATTGCAATATTTGTAATAATCGTTGCTGTTAATGTAGCAATACCACTTTTTATGGGAGTATGTTTAGGTTTTATTCAAGATTTGGCATCTGCCGGTCAAATGAATGACCCTGATAAAATTCAGGAAGTGGCAGCCCTCATTTTTGGCAGCAAATTGATTTTCTCTGTGATATTTCTGTTTCTTGCCATAGCATTGGTTATGGTACTTTGGATTTTCACTCCGCAGTTCATTGTGTTTCATAATCTATCGTTTTGGGATGCCATGGAAGCAAGCCGCAAGGTGGTGATGAAAAACTACCTGAAGGTATTGTTATTTTTAATAGTGCTTGGAGTTTTAGTCATGCTTGGTGCGCTATTATGCTTGGTAGGTTTGTTGGTGGCCATGCCTGTTTTTTACCTTGCATTATATGCCGCATTTTACCACATATTCAGCAATGAGTCGCGCCCTACTATGTCATAAGTAAAAAGATTCAAGGGCTTTCCAAACATTATCATTTTCAAAGCCTTTTGACAGAAGATACCGAGCTAATTTTATTTTCTTTTGATAGAGCTGCAGTCCTTTGTACTGCGGCTCTTTCTTTTTAATCAACAAATGAATCATTTTCGCATTGTCTTCATTTGCTATTGTTTTCAGAGCATCACTTATATTTCTTTCCGACACACCTTTTAGTTTTAAGTGCTGCTCTATTTTTTTAGCTCCCCATTTATTAAATTCAAACTTGTCGTGCACAAATGCCTCAGCATAGCGCTTTTCGTTTATGAGATTTTGTTCTATCAGAAACACTATAATGTTTTCTCTATCGGCCTGGCGTATGCCCCAGTCCAGTAGTTTGTTGCGCACATCCCAGTGGCACCGTTCAGCCTTGTTGCAGTATTGGGCCATTTTTAGCCTTGCTACTTCCGGGGTGTATTTTGGTATTGGGTTATACATGCAAGTGCAAATGAAATAACAGACCATGGTGTTATTTTTCATTTTCCAAAAATTTTCCAAAAGCACGTGTTTTATGTTTTTATTGCACCTTCGCTTTTTGCAAATAAAAATAAATGGCCACCAAGGTTTTTTTTCCTAATCTAAATAGCTTACGCTTTATAGCCGCCCTCATAGTCATAGTTGGCCATATAGAGCAATACAAAGATTGGTTGGGGCTGCCTTTTAGGCAGGGCTATTCCTATATAGAGTCAAAGTTGGGCGTTATATTGTTCTTTGTCCTTAGTGGCTTTCTTATCACTTATTTGCTTTTAGTAGAGCAAAAGCAAGAGGGTGATATAAGTATAAAAGATTTTTACCTGCGCAGAGTCTTTCGCATATGGCCACTCTATTTTTTTATTGTTATTCTCACACTGCTGGTTATTCCGCACATAAGCTTTTTTCATTTGCCTAATTTGGATGTGTCCAATGTATTTAGCCATATGGGTTGGGTCACATTGCTTATGGTGCTCATACTGCCCAATGTAGTGCTTACATCGTTTGGTATAGTGCCTTATGGCAACCAGACATGGAGCATAGGCAGCGAGGAGCAGTTCTATCTTATATGGCCGGTGCTTATGAAATTTTTGAAAAACAAATGGGTACTCATAGTGGGTACTATTGTTATTTATCAGGTAGTTCGTTATGGTCTTAATCATATGCAGCTGGAGGGTTTCGCTAAAGGTTTCAGGGGCTTTTGGAATACTTTTCATGTGGACATTATGGCTGTGGGTGCTGCCTTTGCATATATTCATTTTAAGGGTTATAGCTTTATTACCAAAGTTATTTCGCATTGGGCAGTGCAAGTGCTGGCATGGCTGGGTTTGGTGGTAGCCATATGGAAAGGGTTGTGGTTTGGTTTTTTTCATTACCAAGTGTTTGCATTGCTTTTTGGTCTTATTATTTACAATTTGGCCACCAATGCTTCTTCGCTTATCAAATTAGAATTTGCCCCGCTCAATTACATGGGCAAAATTTCTTACGGCTTATACATGTACCATCCTTTTGCTATTGTAATTGCCATACACACTTGCGAGCAGTTGGGTATTAGCACTAATTTAATTCTTTACCCTGTTGCAATAGCCTTTACAGTAGCCATTTCAGCTGTTTCATATCGCTATTTGGAAACTCCATTTATGAAAATGAAAAAGAAATACACACGTGTAGAAAGTGGTTCTTAGAGCAATTACAAGGTTTAATAGCTATTTAGTTTTTCACACTGTAGTCGGTATACTTTTCCGCAATGGCTTCGCAGTGTTTCATATCAATTGACACCTATCTTTGCGTACAATGTTTTTGGGCCTAACGAAATGGACACATATGGGTGCTTTGCTTATTGCATGCGCTATGCTTACCGCCTGCCATGACGAGCCCAGTCAGGAGTTAAATGCCAAGTTGATTCTTAAAAACTCGCAGGAAGGCGATTTTAGAGGCATCAACATAGGCGACCGCCCAGAGGAAGTGCGCAGCATAGAGGATGCAGAAACAGTGTATAGCATGCCGGACGAACTGGTTTACAGAATACCGCCCAATTCTAAAGATTCTACCTGGTATGAAATATCCTACAATTTTAATCAGCAGGGATTGTATGATATAAACCTGGAAATATTTCCGAAAGATGAAAGTGGTATGGGTGTGCTTAAGCAAGATTTTGTGGGCCACTACATAGAAAAATATGGCGAGTGTACCATGCAAAATGGCTATTGCTCGTGGCGCGCAATGACAGAGAACGGCCACATTGTGAGCATTACACTTACCGACTCGCTGTCTACCGACACGAGACCTTGTATTAAAATTAATTTTAACGAAACTCAGGGAAAATAAATGGAGGAGCCAATCTTATCTGTACAAGATCTGTCAGTAGGTTTTAGTTCCAGACAAGGCAGTCAAACTGTAGTCCATCATATTTCATTCAATGTATTTGCCGGCAAAACACTTGCTATAGTGGGCGAGTCAGGCAGTGGCAAGTCAGTATCGTCACTCAGTATAATGCAGCTGCTTCAAAAAGGAAAAGCCTTTTTTGAAACGGGCAAATTTGTAATAAACGCTTCAGCCATGCACTTGCAAGGCGAGGGCGAAGTGGTCATATCGCCCGACAATGAGTTGCTTGAAAGCCTTCGTGGCAAGGGCATTTCCATGATATTTCAAGAGCCTATGACCTCCTTAAACCCTGTAATGCGCTGTGGCGAACAGGTGAGCGAAATGCTGCGCAAGCACATGGGATTAAACAACGAACAAGCAAAACAAAAAACCATTGCTCTGTTTGAAGAGGTAAAGTTGCCAAGAGCAGCGGAAATGTTTGATCAATATCCGCATCAGCTAAGCGGAGGGCAGCGCCAAAGGGTTATGATAGCCATGGCCATATCGTGCAATCCCAAAATATTAATAGCCGATGAGCCTACCACAGCGCTGGATGTAACCGTGCAAAAAGAAATTTTGCAGTTGCTCAAATCTTTGCAACTGTCGCATGGCATGGGCATTATTTTTATAACCCACGACCTTGGGGTGGTGGCAGAAATAGCAGATGAAATACTGGTAATGAAGCGCGGGCAAGTAGTAGAACATGGCCAAGCGGTAAGTGTATTGTCTAACCCTCAGCATCCTTATACACAGGGTCTTTTGGCCTGCAGGCCAGCCTTAGGCAAAAAGGTGGACAGACTGCAAACAGTGGAAGATTTTTTGAATAAAGAAAAAATTAATACCGTTAAATCATCAGGTATTCGCACCTCCGAAAATTTTGTCGAAATAATATTAAGCGTAAAAAACGCAACCAAAACTTACACAAGTCAGGGTGGTTTGTTCAGCAAAAAAAGTAAAGATGTAAATGCCGTAAACGATGTGTCGTTTGAAATAAGAAAGGGCGAAACACTTGGTCTGGTGGGCGAAAGCGGATGTGGCAAAACCACCTTGAGCAGAATGTTGTTAGGTTTAATTCCCGCTACCTCAGGACAAATAATTTTTAACGGAAAGGATATTACTGCTCTAGACAAGGCAGGCTTAAAGGCCATGCGCAAGGAGATGCAAATAATTTTTCAGGATCCCTATTCATCATTAAATCCTAAACATACCATAGGCGAGTCCATTACAGAGCCTATGATGGTGCTTGGCTTGCATGCTTCCCAACAGCAGCGTAAGGCTAAGGCCATCGAGTTACTTTCTAAAGTAGGATTGGGTGCAGAACATTTTGCGCGTTATCCGCATGAGTTTAGCGGTGGTCAGCGACAACGTGTGGTAATAGCCAGAGCGCTAGCTTGCGAGCCGTCTTTTATTATTTGCGATGAGAGCGTATCGGCACTGGATGTGTCGGTGCAGGCCCAGGTGCTTAATTTGCTCAACGAGTTAAAACAGGATTTTCAACTTACTTATTTATTCATATCGCACGACTTAGGAGTGGTGTACCACATGAGCGACAGAATAATGGTAATGAATAAAGGTGTGGTAGAGGAAATTGGCACATGCGATGAGGTATTCTTTCATCCAAAAAGCGAATACACGCAACGCCTTCTAAATGCAATTCCCGGCAGGCATTCTGTTTAATGCCGCCTTACTGCTACATTTGACCACTCTCTTAAAAAAGAATATTATTCAATTATTTTTATGCAAGACAAATTCAAAACACTTGAATCTAAAATAGCCGAAGCACAATTGGGCGGAGGACAAAAGCGAATAGATGCACAGCACAAGAAAGGCAAGCTCACCGCGCGCGAGCGTATACACTTTCTATTGGACGAAAATTCGTTTGAAGAATTGGGCATGATGGTTACTCATCGCTCCAGCAATTTTGGATTGGAAAAAGAAGTGTATTTAGGCGATGGAGTAGTGACAGGCTATGGCAAAATAAATGGCCGACTGGTATATGTGTTTTCGCAAGACTTTACTGTAATGGGCGGTTCGTTGGCCGAGGCACATGCCGAAAAAATATGCCGGGTGATGGACCTGGCCATGAAGAATGGCGCACCTGTGATAGGCTTAAATGATAGTGGCGGAGCGCGCATACAAGAGGGCGTAGTGTCGCTTGGTGCATATGCAGATATATTTTATCGCAACGTGCAGGCAAGCGGAGTGGTGCCACAAATAAGCGCCATTATGGGCCCTTGCGCAGGCGGTGCTGTGTATTCTCCGGCACTTACAGATTTTGTAATGATGGTAGAAAACACCAGCTACATGTTTGTAACAGGCCCCAACGTAGTAAAAACAGTAACACACGAAGAAGTAACCAGCGAAGAGCTTGGTGGCGCTGCTACCCATGCTACTAAAAGCGGTGTTACACACTTTACTGCAGAAAATGATATAGCGTGTTTGAAAATGGTACGCACTCTGCATTCATACATACCGCAGAATTGCGAAGACGATGCACCCATGTTGGAATACGCCATGGGCAACGAAGTACGACCTTCATTAGACACCATTATACCGGCCAATCCTAACCAGCCTTATGATATGCATGAGGTAATACAGCAAGTAATAGATGCCGACACATGGTTTGAAGTGCATAAGGATTATGCTGAAAATATAATTGTTGGTTTTGCACGCCTTGCGGGCAAAAGCATTGGTATTGTAGCCAACCAGCCTGCATACTTAGCTGGCGTTTTAGACATTAAATCATCTGCCAAGGCAGCGCGCTTTGTGCGTTTTTGCGATGCATTTAATATTCCGTTATTGGTATTTGAAGATGTGCCTGGTTTCTTGCCTGGCACCGATCAGGAGTGGAATGGTATTATCTCCAACGGAGCTAAGTTGCTCTTCGCATTTAGCGAAGCTACCGTGCCTCGCGTTACTGTAATTACTCGCAAAGCATATGGCGGTGCGTATGATGTAATGAACAGCAAGCACATAGGGGCCGATATGAACTATGCCTGGCCTAGTGCAGAAATAGCAGTGATGGGAGCCAAAGGTGCCGCTGAAATTATTTTCAAAAAAGAAATAAGTGAAGCAGCTAACCCTGAAGCAAAATGGAAAGAAAAGGAAGCGGAATATGCTGAGCTATTTGCCAATCCATATAGTGCTGCCGAGCGTGGTTATGTGGATGAAGTAATAAGACCATCGCAAACAAGAGAAAAATTGATTCGTGCATTTGCCATGCTTGAAAATAAAGTAGACAGTATGCCCAAGAAAAAGCACAGCAACATACCATTATAGTCTTAGTACTTATAGTGTATGAAAATGAATAGCAAAGTCTTTAACCTTGAAAAAAAAATAGTTGGGACTTTATTCCTTTTACTGGGGCTGCTTACCCAAGGCTATTCTCAGGGCAACACAGCAGCGCAGTTAGATTCCATATTGGCTATGCCTTATGATGTAATGGTGTCTAACCTTAAAACATCTGATGACTTGCTGCATACAGCATATTCCATTGCCACTACCCAGCGCGATTTTAAAAAGCAAGGCTTAGCAAGCAACAAATTGGGCATAGTGCATTACCTCATGGGCGAGTACGATTCGTCAGCTTATTATCGTTTGCAGGCTATAGAAATTTTCGAAAAAAATAATTTCAACGAAGAATTAGCGTCTACTTATTGCGAGTATGGCTATAGTATTAAGCGAAGAAATTTGCCGGAAGCTTTCAGGTACATGCGCATGGGAGTGGGGCTATTAGAACAATCCAAAAGCGATGCAGCACTTACATCAGCGTACGACAACTGCGGAGTGTTGTACGAAATGAATGAGCAAATAGATAGCGCTATTCATTTCTATAAAAAAGGTTTAGACTTAAAACAAATGCTGCGCGATAGTATAGGCTTGCCATATAGCCTGAACAATTTGGGCGGTGCTAAACTCATAGCCGGAGATTTTGCAGAGGCAGAAAAATATTTTCAAGAAGCATTAAAAATAAGACAACAGCGCAATGATGCTTTTGGAGTGGCAGAAAGTCATTCGCTCTTTGGAGACTTATACCGGCAGTGGAAAAAATACAACGAAGCCGCAGGTTGGTACACTAAAAGTAATGGTGAAGCACAGGCGGTGTCATATACCTATTTGCAACAATACAATTACGAAAAACTAGCGGAGTGCTATGAGGCGCTGGGCAATTTTCAGCAAGCACTACAGTGCAATAAACAAAGTATGCTTTTAAAAGATAGCCTGCTAAACGAAAAAAATATAAAGCAGATAAATGAATTGGAACAACGCTTTCGCGTGGCGGAAAAGGATAAGTCCATTGCATTGTTGCAAGAAAAAAATGCACGCAGAAATTTTTTCATCATACTCATTGCATCCCTATTAGTAATTGCTGTAGTGTTAGCAGCGCTATACAGTCAGGTGCAAAAACGTAAAGCGCGGCAAGAAAAAGATGAGGCCATTATTAAGGAGCGCGAAAAAGGTTTAGAGGCACTCATAACAGCCACAGAAGACGAGAGAAAGCGAATAGCCAAAGATTTGCATGATGGTGTGGGGCAGCAGCTTAGTGGCTTGCGCATGAGTTTCGAAAGTCTTGCTATAGACATACACAGCTTAGTCCCGGCTAAGGCATCGCAAATGGACAAGCTGGCAGAAGTGCTGGATGAAGCATGCAAGGAAGTGCGCAGCATATCGCATCAAATGATGCCAAAGGCCCTTGGCGAAAGCGGCCTGGTGGCCGCCATAGGCGACATGCTGGCAAAGAGTCTGGGGCTCACTTCTATACATTATAGGTTTGAGCATTTTAAGGTAGAAGAAAAACGATTTAACGAAAAAGTAGAATTAGGAATCTATCGCGTGTGCCAAGAGTTGGTAAATAATATTATAAAACACAGCGGAGCAAGTGAGGTAGTGGTTCAATTATTTATTTCTAAATCCAACTTACTTTTAATAGTGGAAGACAATGGAAAGGGATTTAGTAAAAGCACTAAGCAAGATGGAATAGGTTTAACCAATATTACCAGCAGAATAAACACCGTAGATGGAGAAGTGACCTGGGAGCCTGGTCCGCAGCATGGTACAGTGGCAACGGTAAAGGTGCCGGTTTAATTTTTTTTTAAAGCGATTTCAAAATTTCCTGCTCCACCTCCTCACTATCCCACGTGGTTTCAATGTCGGCTCGCGCCATTATTTTGTCCATTATGTGTTGTTGTCTGTCGCCATTGCGCAGGGCTTCGTGGTAAGGTATGTGCGAGAAGGTAACCTGCGAATAAAGCGGTATCCACTTATCTGGATATTTAGCTGAAAAGCGTGCTTCTATTTTCTTCTGCAACAAAAATTCTTTGTCAGCAGTTTTGTCGCGCATTTCTATATAGTTGCGCAAGGCAAGTTCTAGTATTGCATCACCGGCTGGTTTTCTTTCTGCAGTAAATTTAGAAAATATTTTTTCAAAATCATCATTGTTTTCTTGCATTAATCGGTTGAGAATAGTGCAATCTTCAAATCCGGCATTCATGCCTTGACCATAAAAAGGTACTATGGCATGAGCAGCATCGCCCAGCAAACACACTTTGTCTTCGTAGTGCCATGGGTAGCATTTGGTCATTACCAAACTGGCATCAGGATTTGCAAAAAAATCTTCAGTTAACTCCGGCATCATGGCCTTTGCATCTGCAAAGTTCTTTTCGAAAAATGCATTTACAGCTTCTGGTGATTTCAAATTAGCCAGCGAGTTGTTGCCTTCAAATGCAATAAATAATGTGCAGGTAAAACTGCCATCTACATTGGGCAATGCTATCATCATATACTCGCCACGGGGCCATATGTGAAGGCAGTCGTTGCGCATTTTATGTGTACCATCTTTATTGGCAGGTATTTCTAATTCCTTGTAGCCATGGTTCAGATATTCTTGCGAGTAGTTGTGTCGGTCCACTTTGGTGAGGCGTGTTCGTATGGCACTAAAGGCACCATCAGTTCCAAATATGTGATCGAATTTTAAATCTACTTCTTGTTTTTTTTCTTCATCAAAAAACTGAATGGTGTTACTTTTTAAGTCCACATCCAAACAACGGTGATTAAAAACAAGTTCTACATTCTCTGCCCTGTCAGCACAGTGCAGCAAGGTTTGATTGAGCAACCCGCGCGATACACTGTATATGGCCTGTCCCTCTTTGCCATATGCCTGGTAGGTAAGTGTGCCATCTACAGCATGCATGAGGCGGCCTGTCATGGGCAATGCTACTTTGCGTATGTCCTCTGCTATGCCCGCGCCTTCCAGCCCGCGCCAGCCGCGGTCGCTAAGCGCCAGGTTAATGCTTTTTCCTTGCACTATTTTTAGCTTGCGTATGTCTGGTCTTCTGTCAAAAACTTGCACATTGTGTCCGCGTTTAGACAAATAAACAGCCCATAGACTTCCTACCAAGCCGGCTCCTACAACTGCAATGTTTTTACCTGTCGACATACTCTTGCTCTAAATTCAAATTTTATTCAACGCTTGTTCCAAGTCTTCAATTAAATCTTCTTCATCTTCCACACCCACACTTAAGCGTAACAACGAATCTACCAATCCTGTTTTCACTCTTTCTTCTTTTGGTATAGAAGCATGTGTCATAGAAGCAGGGTGACCCACTAAAGACTCAACACCACCAAGCGATTCGGCCAATGAAAATATTTTTAGGGATTGTGCAAGTTTGGTAGCTTCTTCAAACGAATCGCTTTTTAATGTGAATGAAATCATACCACCAAAATCGCGCATTTGTTTTTTTGCCACATCGTGGTTAGGATGGTCAGCAAAACCTGGCCAATAAACCTTTTCCACTTTTGGGTGTGCGCGTAAGAAGTGTGCTACTGCTTTTCCGTTGGCACAATGCGCCTTCATTCTCAGATGCAACGTTTTAACACCACGTAGTACTAAAAATGCATCTTGCGGGCCGGGCACCGGACCGCAAGAGTTGGTTATAAAGGCTAGTTGATCGTAGTATTCTTTGTTGTTGGTCATTAGAGTGCCCATCACTACATCGCTGTGGCCGCCCAGGTATTTGGTGGCGCTGTGCATTACTATATCTGTACCCATATCTAGCGGGTTTTGCAAATAGGGCGAGGCAAATGTGTTGTCAACAACCGAAATAATGTTGTGCTTTTTAGCCATATTGGTATACGCCTCTATGTCTATAATTTTCATCATAGGGTTGGTAGGCGTTTCTATCCACATCATGCGTGTGTTGGCGTTTATAAGCTTTTCCACACCAGCTAAATCATGCATATCTACAAAGTGAAACTTAATGCCGTATTTAGCAAATACTTTAGTAAACATGCGGTAAGTGCCACCATACAAATCATCAGTTGTTAGCACTTCATCGCCAGGGTTAAGCATTTTTATAATAGTGTCGCTAGCTCCCATGCCGCTGCTAAAGCAAAGGCAATAGGTAGCGTTTTCTAAAGCGGCCAAGCAGCTTTCGAGTGCCACGCGTGTGGGGTTTTTGCCTCGTGCATAAGCATAACCTTTGTGCACCGCAGGTGCTTCTTGCACGTAAGTGCTAGTTTGGTATATGGGCGTCATAATAGCGCCTGTTGTAGGGTCAGGCTCCTGGCCTGCATGAATGGCTTTAGTTCCGAATTTCATTAGTTGGGTATATAATAGGGGTGCAAATAACAATAAGAAGTGGCTAATAGCCTTGCATCATTTTACTCTTTTAGGATTCTCAGTTAAGAATGCCTTCCATCCGGTAAAACTTTTGCCTGCGCTAAGTGCCGAAGAACTTTGGTAAAAGTGGCACACAGCAGCTGCCAATCCATCGGTGGCGTCTAAGTTTTTGGGCATATCTATTTCTGGTATGGCCAGCACACGCTGCAGCATAGCGGCCACTTGCTCTTTGGAGGCCGCACCATTGCCGGTTATGCTTTGTTTTATTTTTCTGGGGGCATATTCCGTTACAGGCAATTTTCTGCTCAGTGCAGCGGCTATAGCCACGCCTTGTGCGCGTCCAAGTTTCAGCATGCTTTGCACGTTTTTGCCAAAAAATGGAGCTTCAATAGCTAGCTCGTCAGGATGGAATCCATCAATCAATTCAATACAGCGCTCAAATATTTTTTGAAGTTTAAGATGGTGGTCGTCAATTTTATCCAGGTGCAAAACACCCAATACAACCAGGCTCATTTTTTTGCCCTCCACTTTTATAATTCCATAGCCAAGTATGGTTGTGCCGGGGTCTATTCCTAATATTATGCGCTCTTTGGCTGCTGACATTTTTTGGTGTTAAGTAGTTTATGCACATCTTTCATACTTAGGTATGAAAATATGTGGCAAGTCATTCTTTCTTTCGTGCGCTAATTTAGATGCTGAGTCCTTCAATAATCATAGC
>JANOXJ010000066.1:0-3836 GCA_031418455.1 Flavobacteriales bacterium
AATGGCCAAACGTAAACTACAAAAGTGGGCAGAGAACAAAACATTCGATCATGTTTTTGAACCGGAACTTAGACCAATAATAAAAGAAGGCAAGTCTTTTATGAAAGGCGAATGGCACGAAAAAGTGTTTGGCAACAATCATCCAATAACGGTGGAACTGGGCTGTGGCAAAGGCGAATACACGATAGGTCTTGCACGCAAATATCCTCACCGCAACTTTATAGGTGTAGATGTAAAAGGGCATCGTTTTCATTTGGGTGCCAAGCAAGCTAAAGAGGAAGGGCTTAAGAATGTGGCTTTTTTAAGAGCGCGTGTGGAGTTTATCGACTCCTTTTTTGCACCCAACGAGGTGAGCGAAATATGGCTCACCTTTAGCGACCCACAGCCACGCGATGAAAAGGGGAATAGAAGAATTACATCCTCTTGGTACATTTATAATAAGTATTTAAATTTCTTAAAAACAGGTGGCCTTATACACATAAAACACGACAACCCGCTGGTGTATGAGCTGGCATTGGAAGAAGTGGAGGCCACACCATTTGTTTTAGAAACCCACACGCCCGATGTGTATGGCGAGTACCTCAAAAATCAAAATAAAGATTGGCAAGAAATATTGGGGATAAAGACATATTATGAATTGCGCTGGTTAGGCGAAGGAAAAAAAATAACCTACCTTAGAATGCGAACGAGGTAATGACTTTTACGGAAGAGTAGGGATTGCTTAATCATATTTGTAGTTTAGTATAGTGTATTTTGCACAAGCTTTTAATGATTAAACCTTAGTACCATGAAACTCTCCCATTGTGTAATTTGCTTGTTGTTATTGCACTTATTAAGTGCAACCAGCATAAAGGCACAGGTGTCAGCCATCAACGACACTTTATATATTACAGAAGATACTTCTGTTGAATATTCTGTTGCTACAAACGATACTATAGACCAAGGAGGTGCAGTTGAATTTAATACTATAGCATCGCCTGTTAGTGGCACTTTGGTTTTCAATACAGACGGTTCGTTTTCGTATACTCCCGAGCAAAACTTTAATGGCGAAGTTTTTTTTACTTACAGTGTGTGCGATCAAATTGGCCAATGCGATGACGCGGTAGTAGTAATATATTTAGCCGCTGTGAATGATGCTCCAAATGTGGTTTTTGAAAGCTATGAAATGGATGAGGATGATACTTTAAGTGGCAATTTGTCTTTGAATGATCTTGATCTGGAAGGCGCAGTACTCTATTATGAATTGCTGGATGCCCCGCAATATGGCGATGTAATTATTTCTTCTAACGGTGAGTTTACCTATACACCACAGTATAATTTTTTTGGAAATGTAATTATAAACTATTGGTGTTGCGATGCAACAATAGGCGGCTTGTGCGAGCCCGGCCAAATTACTATAACTGTGTTGCCAATAAACGATGCTCCATACGTGTACAATGGTAGCAGCACCATTTGCCAAGGCGCACAATACGTAGGTGATGTAATGTGGGCCATACAGGATGTGGATGGCGATGTCATAATCGTTACGGCAGCTTCATGTGATAATGGCAATGTAGTTTTTAATGCCAATGGCGAAATAACATTTACGCCCGATGCAGATTATATAGGGTATGCCATTATCGAATTTACAGTGTGCGATAATTATGTTACTCCTGCTTGTGCATCGTTTGTAAAGTATGTAGATGTAAGGGCAAATCATATGGGCATAGCAACTCTGGCTTTAGTGCAGCCCACATGTCCTGGTAGAAACAATGGCAGCTTGGGATTTAGCATAAGTGGTGGAATAGGATATTACAACATAGTGTGGAATACAGGGTATGAACAAAACTCTGCAGGCGGCTATGGTTATTTGAATAATCTGCTAGCAGGAAACTATTCTGCCACGGTAGTAAACACAGGAGGATGCGCGGCAGATACTACTTTCTATTTTGATCTGCCCAACTTGCTCAACGAGGGACCAATTTTAAACAGTTCCATTTCAAATATTAATTGTTTGGATGGCACGGCAGAGGTGAGTTTAAGTGGCAGCGGTGCCGGTGGTCCACCATACACTTTTATTTGGCTAACGTACGAGGCAGGAATAGTGCAAACAGTAGAGCGAGGCACTTATCCTATAATAATAGTAGACGCCCAAGGATGCAAGGACACAGTAAGTCTGGAAGTGTTGGTGCCGCTTTGCTCGTTTGATGAGTTAGTGATACCAGAAGGTTTTTCGCCCGATGGCGATGGCATAAACGACTATTTTGAAATACCTGGTATAGAACAATATCCTGATAATAGCTTAATAGTTTTTAATGCCTGGGGCACACAAGTATTTGATAGTGTGGGTTACAAAAGCACATGGGATGGAAACGACAGACCATCAGGAAAGCTGCTACCGGAGGGCACTTACTACTATGTACTAAAGGTAAAAGACCAGCAAGATGTGAAGGGTCATGTAATAATTAAATACACACACCACTAAAGCCATGAATAAAAAAATAATAACCCTAGCATTAGTGATATGCAGTGTGCAAAGCGCCATGGCACAGGTAAACAGCAGCTTTACACAAAACCAGTTAATAACCCCTGCGCTAAACCCTGCTATGAATTGTGCTGCAGAAAGCATGGGAGCAGACATGCTGTACCGCAAAGCATGGATGGGCGAAAGCACAGCACCACAACTTTCGTTTGTACAAGTGCACATGCCATTAATGCAAAATAAAATGGGTGTGGGTGTATTGCTCAACAACGAATTGTATGGCAGCAGCAAGCTGGCCAGTTTTATGGCAGATGGTGCTTACTCCGTTAAAATAGCCGAAGGCCATGTGGCATTTGGATTGCGCATTGGTATGCAGTCGCACACCAACGCGCTAAGTTCTATAAATTTAATACAGCCCGATGATCCAAATTTTAAATACGATTACAGAAACATTATAGCCTTCAATGGCGGATTTGGTATATCCTACTTCAGCAATACTTGGCGCGCGGGCATTAGCGTTCCATCGGTTTTAGAAACCAACATATATCAAAACTCCAACACTACTAACGTAGACCAAAAAATAAATCCAGAGCTATGGCATACCTATATGCACGCCAGCAGAAATGTGCAATTGACCGACATGTTGGAAATGCAGCTGGGTGTGGCAGGCCGCACCATAGGCCACAGAATACCCTATGCGCAAGCAAGTGCCATAGCCCAGTGGAATAAAATGGTGCTGTTAGGATTTTCTTATCAATACAACCATTCTGTATCGGCTATAGTGGGCTACAAGAGGCAACAAAAAATAGCCATTTCCTATTCTTACGATTGGGTAACCAATAAAATGATGGTGCCATTTGGAGGCTCGCACGAGCTGCGCTTAGCTTTCTTTTTAGTAAAAGCCGAAAGGGCAGAAAAGGCTGCATTACCAGTTGCACCTGCCCAATAGGAAAACTATTTGCTTTCCTTTTCTTTAAAGAAAGAGTGAAGAAAAAATGTGCCGTAAGGAATTAATGAAAGCACAAAACAGATAAAAGCTTGCTTAAGCGTAATGACATTTTTGCGCCAGCAAATAACAATACCAGTTACAAACCAAATAAAAAGAATGCCATGCAAAGTGCCCACTATGCGCACTGCCAAAGGCATATCTGCCCAATACTTGAGTGGCATAGCCACCAGCAAAAGCAGCAAGTAGGATATACCCTCATAAAATCCAGAGGTGAGAAGTTGTTTTAATTCGCCAGTAGCATCTACTTTTTTCATGCGGCTAATATCAGTGCGCAAGACATTATTTCGGTCTTTAGCATAAAGCTAACCGTGCAGAAAAGGTAAACAAAACGTAGTAGCCATTGTTACAACGCTATATTTTTGCACA
>JANOXJ010000067.1:0-4066 GCA_031418455.1 Flavobacteriales bacterium
TAAAAATTGGCGCAGAGCCAAAGCCTCAGAGCTAGCTGTGGCAGATTTTATAATAGCGCATAACCGCGAGTTAATGGACATAGCAAGGCTAACCTCGCCTACCAAGGAAATGCTCCTTGAAGTGAAAGGATTTTCTGAAAAGAAATGGGAGAAATATGGAATGGATATTTTGGATGTGGTGAACTCAGTTGTGTAAATAAAAAAAAAAGAAACACCTCAATGAAAAAGCGCATAGTAGTTCTCACAGGTGCGGGTATGAGCGCAGAGAGTGGCATTCCCACCTTTAGAGCGGCTGATGGACTGTGGGAAAACCATAGGGTAGAGGATGTGTCCTCGCCTGAGTGGTGGCAGCGCGACCCTAAAATGGTGCTTGAGTTTTATAACCAACGAAGAAGAAAAATTGTAGAAGTGGAGCCTAACAAAGGCCATCTCATTTTGGCTGAGTTGCAAGCTGATTTTGATGTGCAAATAATTACACAAAACATTGACAATTTGCACGAACGTGCCGGCAGCAAAAATGTGTTGCACTTGCATGGCGAGATTACAAAAAGCAGAAGTACACGCGATTATAAATTGGTGTATGATATAGCGGGAACTGAACTTAGTTGGGGCGACAAGTGTGAGCTTGGCGCACAACTAAGGCCACATATAGTGTGGTTTGGCGAGCCTGTGCCTTTAATAGAAGATGCGGCCAAGCTTACTGCTACTGCTGACATATTAGTAGTGGTAGGCACATCGTTGCAAGTATATCCTGCGGCAGGTCTTGTACAAGTGGCACCACATATAGCCAAAAAATATATTATAGACCCATATGTGCCGCATGTGAGTGGAGTTACTAATCTTACTGCCTTAGAGGAAGTAGCAAGTGTTGGTTTGCAAAAATTACGCGATATGCTCAGTTGAGTATTTTATTTTTTTTTGGATTTTCGTTTTACCTCGGAAAAGGCCTTCCGCTATTTGTCATTAATAGATTTTCGCTCCCTGCCAAATCAACAGTTAGACCTGATTTTTAATCTATTTAACCATAGAGTATAAAGAGTTCACATAGTCCTAACTCAATGCCCTATGCGCTCTATGTGGCTAGCCAATTATTTTTTTATCCACTCAAACCCCGTGTAAGGCACAAGTGCTTTTGGAATGCGTATTCCTTCAGGTGTTTGGTTATTCTCCAACAATGAAGCTACAATGCGTGGCAATGCTAATGCACTTCCGTTAAGTGTATGCACCAGCTGCATTTTACCATCGGCACCTTTAAATCGGCACTTAAGTCTGTTGGCTTGGAAGGTTTCAAAATTAGATGTTGAACTAACCTCTAACCAGCGCTCTTGCGCTCCGCTCCATGCTTCAAAATCGTAGGTGAGGGCAGATGTAAAGCCCATGTCGCCACCGCATAGGCGTATGATTCGAAAGTGCAACTCAAGTTTTTGAAGTATCATTTTTACATGGTCTACCATAGTGTCTAAAACTTGATAGCTTGATGCGGGATTCACCAATTGTACTATTTCCACTTTGTCAAATTGATGCAAGCGATTTAATCCGCGTACATGCGCTCCCCAGCTGCCTGCCTCTCTGCGGAAGCAAGGTGTGTAGCCAGTCATTTTTACTGGCAGTTCGTTTTCCTTCAATATTACATCGCGGTACAAATTGGTAAGTGGCACCTCCGCTGTGGGAATTAAATATAAATCATCGGCAGTGCTGTGGTACATCTGTCCTTCTTTGTCGGGTAGCTGGCCGGTGCCTATGCCGCTTGCTTCATTTACAAGCAATGGTGGCTGAAACTCGCGGTAACCGGCAGCAGTGGCTTCATCTAAAAAAAAGTTTATGAGCGCGCGTTGCAATCTAGCACCCTGACCTTTGTATACTGGAAAACCTGCACCAGTAATTTTTGTGCCTAATTCAAAATCTATTAAATCATATTCTTCTATTAAATCCCAATGTGGTTTCTTTTCACCTGTTAGTGCAGGCTTTTTGCCCCATATGTAAACTTCCAAATTGTCGTCAGCAGTTTTACCTGTTGGCACTATTTCGTTAGGCACATTGGGTATTTGATAGAGCAATTGTTTTTGTGCTTCTTCTACTTCGGTCAATGTAATTTCCAATGCCTTAGAGGCTTCTTTTAATGCTGCCACTTTAGCCTTCATACCTTCTGCTTCATCGCGCTTGCCGCTCTTCATCAAATCGCCTATTTCTTTAGAGAGCTTATTAGCTTCTGCCAGATTATTGTCCAGTTCACTCTGTGTTTTTTTGCGCTGGTCGTCTAGCTTTATTATCTCGTCTATTTGCGCAGAAAAATCTTTGTTGCGCTTTGCAAGTCCTGCTAGTACCTTGTCTTTGTTGTCGCGTATGTTGGCTACTTGTAGCATAGTGGGTATTTAGAAAAATGATTGAGAGGGCGAATGTAAGATGTAAGTTAACTATTGAAAATCGAAATGAGAGTTTCAATTAGTAGTTTTTACAGTTGATGAAATCTCCTACCCAAAATTCTGCATTTCCACCAGCTGTTTATTGAGGTTGTGATGTTTTGCTTTTTGTTGCCTTATTGCCAAGTTGCAAACTTGGCGCAAGGCTCACTCAAGTTTCCGCTGCGCTCAAACTTGCGCGCGGATTGGGTAAACTTAATCGATTTGGGCTTTGTCGTGGTAACCGAATTGAACGCGCTATCTCAAAAAAAAATGTTTACTTTACAGATACGCGGAGGCAGTTAGTATCTTTACGTTTGGATTATGAAAGGATTATGCTCGCTATATGTGCTTTGTTTAATCTCATTGAGATTCTATGGTCAAAACTTGCTGGATAATTCAAGTTTTGAATCAGGCATGAGCCAGTGGTCAACAATTCAAACAGTTGATTTCTATCCAGACGGTACTTCTGCGGAAAATTTCGTAGGTCCTCAATCTGCATATCACGGAAGCGCTTTTGTCGGAGTCAGAACTTTTAGTTACTATCCTGAATGGCACGAGTACATCTTTCAATATCTTGACAATTCACTCTCTACAGGTGAAACCTATAAGGTCAGTTTTATGGTCAATCTCGGTGAATGTTCTTCATCTTTTACTGATGATATAGGCGTTGCTTTCTTGGATCAGAATTTACCCAACGATTATTTAGAAGTTTCAGAAATTATTCATAGCGCTACGCCCCAGATATATAATCCGGAGAATAACTATATAACTGATGTCTATGGCTGGACAGCAATTACAGGTTATTTCCAAGCTACAGGGAACGAAGTACTTATTGCTATTGGAGCTTTCAAAAATGATGACGAATTTAGTTTTATACCTTACGACAATCCCGATTATGGTTCAGAGGCCACCATATATCTGAACATTGACTACGTGCATTTGTCCAAGTGTATAGACTATCCCAAGAAAGATATTCCTGACCAAATCATCTGTGATGGTGAACTTGTAATTATTGATGCCTTTGTAGAAGGTGCGCAGTATAACTGGAGTACAGGTGATACTGTCTCCACAATAGAAGTATATAGTGACCCAGGTGAGTACAGCATCACATGGCAAAAAAATGGTTGCTCCTACACTGATAATTTCTCGGTTGTAAATTTCATGGCCGCCAAACTTCCTGAGGACACTGTTCTATGTAACAAAATGCAGCAACCTATTGCACTTAACCAGCCTGCGGGTATTCATGACACTTTTTTATGGGATAATGGATCCTCTCTTTCAAACCGAGAAGTAAGTGAGAGTGGTACTTATTGGGTACTCAAGACTGCAGGGGAATGCAGTTCTACTGATTCCATTAGAATATCAATCTTTGAAGAATCAATTCAGCTTTATCCCAATCCTTTGAGTGCAGGAAAACTTCACTTCCTTGATGACCAGGACGTAATGGAGTATTCACTAGTTGATTGTGCTGGAAAAAGATTGGCCTTTGGCAGTTATGATCTCTCAATTCTTGAAGATGAGACACGCAAATTAGCATCTGGCACTTATGTATTGATTCTCGAAGGTAGTAGTTGCAAACAAACCGTAAAATTCGTTGTGCAAAATTGAGAATTTGGAGCAAAGGTTCATGCTTATTCATGTATGTTTATGACCCTCATCGCGCA
>JANOXJ010000068.1:0-16939 GCA_031418455.1 Flavobacteriales bacterium
GCAGACGATTTACTTTATCTTGACGAAAAAGGAAATTTTAACTGGGATGCCTACGAAACTGGTGGTGGCTATGACTCTAACGAGCGCAGCAAACTAGACAAAGTGTACGAAGACACTCTTAGCACAATAGCCGAAAAGGAAGTAGTGCAAGGCGAAGTGGTTTCTCTTAACAAAAAAGAAGTTGTTGTAAACATTGGTTACAAGTCAGAAGGTGTAATTCAGGTAACTGAATTCCGCTACAACCCAGACCTTAAAGTAGGCGACAAAGTGCCTGTTTATGTAGAACAACAAGAAGATAAAAATGGCCAGCTTATAGTTTCTCACAAAACCGCTCGCTTGTTTAGCGCTTGGGGCAATGTGAACAGAGCTTTGGAAAGTGGCGAAATCATCAAAGGTGACGTGAAATGCCGCACCAAAGGTGGTCTTATTGTGGATGTATTCGGTATTGAGGCATTCCTTCCTGGTTCGCAAATAGACGTGAAACCAATTCGCGATTATGATGTGTACGTGGGTAAGGTAATGGAATTGAAAGTGGTGAAAATAAACAACGAGTTTAAAAACGTTGTAGTTTCTCACAAAGCACTTATCGAAGCTGAATTAGAAGAGCAGAAAAAACAAATAATGAGCGGTCTTGAAAAAGGCCAGGTATTAGAAGGTGTGGTTAAAAACATTACTTCATACGGTGTATTTGTGGACCTAGGTGGTGTAGATGGTCTTATCCATATTACCGACCTTTCATGGGGCCGCATAAACCATCCAGAAGAAGTGGTGAAGCTTGATGACAAAATCAATGTGGTAATTCTTGACTTTGATGATGAGAAGAAGCGCATTGCATTGGGTATGAAGCAACTTAGTGCACACCCATGGGAAGGTATTAGCGAGCAGCTTGTAGAAGGCGCACGCATGAAAGGTAAAGTAGTAGTACTTGCTGATTATGGTGCATTTGTAGAAGTAGCTCCCGGTGTTGAAGGTCTTATTCACGTAAGTGAAATGAGCTGGAGCACTCACCTTCGTAGCGCTCAAGATTTCTTAAAAGTAGGTGACGAAGTGGAAGTAGTAGTTCTTTCTGTAGACAAAGATGAGCGCAAGCTTTCTTTGGGTATGAAACAACTTTCACAAGACCCATGGGAAAATATTGAAAGCCGCTTTGGTGTTGACAGCAAGCACAAAGCAAAAGTTCGTGCATTTACCAACTTTGGTGTATTCTGCGAATTGGCTGACGGTATAGATGGCCTTGTTCACATTAGCGACCTTTCTTGGAGCAAAAAGATTAAACACCCATCTGAATTCTGCGCCATAGGTGACGAAATAGATGTAGTGGTACTTGAGCTAGACAAAGAAAACCGTAGAATAAGCCTAGGACACAAACAATTGGAAGAAAATCCATGGGATGTGTTCGAAACTGTATTTACCGAAGGTAGCCGCCACCAAGGCACTATCGTTCGTAAAGAAGGTAGCCATGGTATAGTGGCATTGCCATACGGTCTCGAAGGTTTCTGCATGAACAAAAACCTGAAGAAGGCTGACGGCAGCACTGCTAAGGTGGAAGAGGCTCTGGAGTTTGTTATTCTTGAGTTTAACAAAAACCTACGCAAGATTAACGTAAGCCACACTGCTACTTGGCACGAGGAATCAGCTACTGCTGCAGCAGCTGAATCAAGCGCTAAGAAAAGCACAGGTGGTGCACGTGGAGGCAAAAAACCAGGTGCTCCTGAAGGCGACTCACAAGCTGTAAGACAAGTAAACTCACAGGTAGAAAAATCTACTTTGGGCGACCTTTCTGTTCTTAGCAACTTGAAAGAGAAGATGGAAGGTGGCACTACTGAAGAGCCAAAAAGCGAATAATTAAATTTTCACCACATACTCTTTTAGATGCGGTGAATAAGTAAATGAATATTTTGAAAAACCCTTCTTGAAAAACAAGAAGGGTTTTTCATTTTAGTTCAAATTTTTTTTTAAGTAAATAAATCCAAACACAACAAACACAATGTCACCAAAAACACAAAACATTATCAATTGGGTACTCACAGGATTAATAGCAGCGCTATTTCTTTTTAGTGCATCTGGAAAATTTATGGCCAATGAAGAAGCCATGAAAGGTGCTGAAATGATGGGACTTACACCCGGCACAATGAAAATAATAGGCGCAGTAGAATTATTAGCCATCATATTTTTTATAATACCTAGAACAGGTGTACTTGGTACTCTAATGCTTGTAGCCTATTTAGGTGGCGCCATTGCTACCCATTTGGAACATGGCCAGTCTATAGTTGCACCATGTGTTATAGCCGCCTTCGTATGGATTGTTGCAGTTATTCGTTTTCCCGAACTTAGACAGAGATTGTTTAATAGTAAATAAATAATCTGGCTACTTATTTTGAATTAATATTTTCTATAAGTACAGCATAAAAAAAATCCTGCATCAATTATTTGATGCAGGATTTTTTTTGCCATTGCATTGCTTAAATTAATAATCGAATGGAATAGTATAGTAACGGATTTTTTCAGAATCCTGCTCTCATCCTAACCTCCTGCACCATCATGGCTGTGGCTCCCCATAGGGTATATCCATTAACATCAAAATATGGAGCACGAAAATTCACATTGTATTTAGGTAAGAAAATGTCTTTTTCCTTTACAATATCATTTTGAAAAAAATTGTCAATTGGAAATTCTATAAGTTCTACTACCTCATCTGCGCTGGGGCTAAACACAGGTGTTTCATTCATAAGCCCTACAAATGGCTTTACTATATAATTGCTGGGTGGTATATACACTTCGCTTAGCTCGCCTATTATTTCTATTTCACTTTTTTCCACTCCCACTTCTTCCATGGTTTCGCGCAGTGCTGTTTCTGCAGGTGTTTCTCCCTCTTCGCTTTTGCCTCCCGGAAAACTTAGCTGACCGCTGTGCACGCCCTGCCCATCGGGCCGCAGCATAAAGAGTGTGTGCCATATATTTTGCTTAGGAAAAAGGAGCATCATAACTGCGCTCTCTTTAGGTGGTGGATTTTTTAAACGCGCTTGCTCTGGTGTTTCGCGTATGTAACTATGCATGCTTTTAAAAGCTGCATCGGGTGGCAAGTTGTTGCTTAGTATTGTTTTTATTCTATACGGAAAACTGTCTGACATACTTGATTGCGAAGTTACTCAATCACAACTACCTGTATCTTGGTAACAACCTTTCTTAGGACTTGGTATAAACCAGGAATTTTCTGCAATGTCAGTAGAAGGCGTGGTACTGTAAATGGCACCTTGCATAATGCCTGCACCACTGCTTAACTTAAAGTTGTAAGCCCCTGGGTTGCAAAGAAATGGCGATTGTCCATTGGTTATATCAAAGTAATGCATACCATCGTCATCCACATTGGTATCAGTATCTACCAGGCAGTTTTGAAACTGGTATTGCTGCATATCGGCCCCTTCTGCAAATATGTCCACTACAAATTCATTGAAATCGGTAAGGAATGCGCTATTGCCAAACATAATGCAGTTGTTGAATTGACAATTAACCAGCTGCCTTACTTCTACCAACGAATTGTTTGGACCATACACATAGTAATTGTTGAGTGCAAAGGTTGGTGAAGTGCGCGCACCTCCACTCCAATAGTTGGCAAAGGTGCAATTGTCCATTTGGTATCGGCCGCCTATGGTAAAAAAACCACAACCTCCGCCACAATTTCCAACAAGTAAGTTTGCTCCTTTTATAGTGCCGCCTTGACCAAGTATTCCTATGCCTGCCATGTTGGTTATTTTGCAGTTTCTTATCTCAAGGGCATATCCACTTCCCAAATAATCTACTCCTGTGGTGTCCACCTGTATGCCCATATTGCCATTTTTAATGTTGCAATAATCCATGGTGCAACAATCACTTTCAAATATCCAAATACCTCCACGCACTATGCTGGCTATTTGTGGCCCTATGCCTGTTTCTATTGGGCAATCCAGTTGTATGCCCCATTGGCCCGGCAGGTCGTCATAAGCTGCCTCTAGCCTATCACCTTGAAAAGTTACCTCGTTATTTAATTCGCCATTTATATCAAGGCAGCCTTTGTATATATAGAGCCCGCTTTTAGCATGGCAATAAATTTCTACACCGGCATTTATAGTAAGCGTCACTGCCGAGTCAACAGCCACAATGCCATATATTACATGGGGTTTGTCATTAGGCCAAGTTTCATCAGATGATATTATTTCAGAAATAGGGTCACCACAGTCATTTAATCCGCCATGGAAGTAGGCATCTCTTCCCCATGCATTCAATACCACATTTTGCACAGTTCCGTTAGTGGTAAATTCCAATAAATCTTCAATCACAAAATCGGCATTACCCGCACCCGGGTCTACAGTTACTTCTACAAAAACCCATATGCTGTCATTTGGCAAAATCTCAATATCGTTTACCACAGGACCATCTATACCATCTACATTAAATCTGTACTGCGAGGTGCTTCCGGTATTCAATTTTATTTCTGAAATCAGAATGCTTTCGCTATGCGAATTATACACTTTTAAATATTGCGTGGTGCTTCCTATGGTGCTAAAAACGGTATCAAACAGTATGGTGTCTTGGCTAAAAGAAACCACTGCACTGCTGTCGGTTATAAATTTTTGTTTATGGCAATTGGTAAGCGTAAGTATGCTTAATACTAATGAAAATACTACAATGGAAAGTTTAGAGATGAGATTGTGAGGAGGCATTTGTACGTGTAAAAGATTTTAAAGTCTTTGGCGGTAAAGATGTGCTTGAAACACATTTTGATGCATAAAATTGTGCTACAATCTCTTGCTAGTAAAAAGTAATCGAAGAAAAAAGTGCTTACAATTAAAGTTTTTATACTGTTATTTTCTAAGCACCTTCTCTACTCTGCGCCCGCGATTAGTAGTTACATCTAGTAAATATGTGCCTGCTGAATTGGGTAATTGTATTACTACAACGCCTTGCCAAGATTTTCTGCTTTCTACTAATTTTCCGTCTATGGTATAAATGTTTATTTCTTTTATCACATCATTGCCAGCATCTATCCTTACAGCACCAGTGGTGGTTGGGTTGGGACTTACTCTATAGTAATTGGAGTATGTGCCCACATTTACTAGTGTAGAAGTGGTTTCGTCCATGGCTACTTGCACTGGGTCTGCACCCTCCGCCAAATACATAGCTTCAAATTCATTTATTACCGGATTGTCTATGGCAAACATTTCCTGATTCCATTTTGGCGGTGCTGACTGATACATCAATCTTGCAGTCACATTCACCACACCGCTTATTCCACTTACGGGTATATGGTAATGTATTTCATCAGTGCCTGTACCTTCAGTATCACCAAAGTAA
Organism: Flavobacteriales bacterium; assembly: GCA_031418455.1. Classification (GTDB taxonomy): domain Bacteria; phylum Bacteroidota; class Bacteroidia; order Flavobacteriales_D; family Sanyastnellaceae; genus JANNVZ01. The sequence continues at coordinate 5,332 of JANOXJ010000068.1, forward strand.
TTGAAATTTTGGTCTATAGCCGCATTGCCCACTATCATAGTAGTATCATATGCCGGATGACTGGTGGTAAATCCTGCCGGAACTAACCTGTTGTCTTTAATTAAGTGGTCAGCACGCTCCAAAACGGTGGTCACGTTATTGTTTACATCACCCATTACCATTTCATATATCTGCACCTGGCCTTCATCTGTAATCACATCATAGTGAGGCTCCCAGTCTGCATTCTGTCCTTCTACTTCAAAGTCAGACATTAATTTACCGGAATGAAATATTTCATTGCCATCCTCGTCTGTCATTACAAATTCTACATAGGCCCTGCGCGCTGGGTATCCGCTAGGGAATTTATGTCCCGCTTTGTTTAATAACTTCACTGTATAGCGCGCAGTGTCGCCATCTACCTCATTAGTCGATATTTCTAATGTTGCAGTTTCGTTATGCAGTTGGTTAAGGGTTCTATTTATTACAGTGTTAAAGTGGTCCTCGTTGGCAGTTAGCCCAAGGGTAGAAATATTGTTTTTCATTAACTCTAGCATGAAAGAGTTGCCCCCCACCAGCCAGTGTTGCCCATAGGGCTCGCGATGCGGTAAGAATGTATAACCAGAGGCCAGAATAATTGGCTCGGTAGTACGAGGCATATGACAACCCTGACATTCACCCTCATGCGTGTCTTGCGCATTATAGGTGCTATTTAGCCACTCATGGTAAGTAGCTTGTTCTATGAAGTCACCCCCGGTAAAGTTCCCTTCTAAATCTACAGTGTGTGTGCTAAGCGTATGACATCCGGCACACGATTCGGATTTTGAAAACTTTTCATGGCCTACAGGTTCCACAAGTACAAAGTTGGCCATAATAGTGGAATACATAGGAGGGTCACCTTGCGGAATATTTAATAAGGGGCCCCAAACGGTATCTCCATTATAAGTTAATTCGCCCGAAAATACGTTGCCTAATGTTTCTATTTGCTGCGAATGGCAGGCCATACAGCTCACTCCATCTCTGGCCAAGGAGTCTTCTGCCAGCATTTCCATGGTGTAGTTTTCTATACCATCGTGCACCGCCTCAAACCTGCCAAGTGGTGCGTGGCATGAGGTGCATTTGTTTATCAATTCATTTGCGTGCGAAGGATTTATGGTTATTTCATGCTGCACCTTAGCCAACCAAAACGGATCCTTGGCGCTATTTGCCATCATAGTAGCGCGCCAGTTTTCCGCAGGACTCACATTTTCACCTTCTGAGGTCAAGTTGGCTATTGGGTTAGCTGCATTATCCACACCATGGCAGCCGGCACATTTGCCTGAACCTATAAACATATCGCTGGTTTGCACAGGTAAATCTCCTGCTATCATAGAGCGGTAACTCATAAGCTCATGCTCGCTATGATATGTCATAGGTTTGGTTCTTCTTGAAGCTGCTATAAAGGTAAAGAGTACCAATGCAGACAAGGAAATGACAATTACCTTAGGAGAAATGCTACTAGTTACAAATGATTTAATATTCATAAAGTTGGATGCTACATTACTATGCAGGTGCTAAAAGTAAACATGCAGGCTATAAACAAAATTTTCAATATTTGTTCAATTATTAGATTGGCACAACAGCTAGACTTTTTTACCAGCGAGAGTAATTCACTTTCAAAAGTTCAAAAAATGTACTATGGTGTTTTATGCATTCTTTTGCCTTTATTTTCAGCTAGTTCCGAGTTTGAGCAGGGTAAATACAAAATATTACAAGAAAAATTTTATTGTGTGGGAGCAATAAAGAAGAAGTTTGTCTACATTTGCGCCCCCGCAAAAAAAGTGGAGTGTATAATTTATACACAGCAGTTCTTTGAAATACCTGATTTTATTGCCGGTGTAGCTCAGCTGGCCAGAGCAGCTGATTTGTAATCAGCTGGTCGGGGGTTCGAATCCCTCCACCGGCTCTTTTATATTTTTTCAAGCCAATATGAAAAAATAATGGTTTTGGGGAGATAGCCAAGTGGCCAACGGCAACAGACTGTAAATCTGTCCTCTTACGAGTTCGAAGGTTCGAATCCTTCTCTCCCCACCACTTAACTAATTAAATATGTTGGTGTAGAATGTGGCCATTCTATACCAATCTTTAGAAATGTGGTTATGCGGGAGTAGCTCAGTTGGTAGAGCATTAGCCTTCCAAGCTAAATGTCGCGAGTTCGAATCTCGTCTCCCGCTCTGAGTTAAATTGGAGTAGGAATAGAGATGAGAATTCTGACACCAATGTTTTGAATAAGCCTAAGAGTTTTGAAGTATTAAGCAACTGCTTTTTAAACAGCTCAAAGAATTTATTAAGCCGTTGTAGATCAGGGGTAGAGCACTTCCTTGGTAAGGAAGAGGTCTCGGGTTCAATTCCCGATAACGGCTCTAGCTTTTTTTTTAATAATAAAATCAGGTGTGTAAAAAGAACACCAAACAAACAAGTATTTTTTTTTAATTTATCTAGATAAAAACAAACAAACAACAATGGCAAAAGAGAATTTCGATCGTTCCAAACCACACGTGAATATTGGAACAATTGGTCACGTTGACCACGGAAAGACCACTCTGACCGCTGCTATTACCATGGTATTGGCGAGTAAGGGTCTTTCAGAAAAAAGAGACTTCGCATCAATCGACAATGCTCCAGAGGAGAAAGAGCGCGGTATCACCATTAACACAGCACACGTTGAGTATTCAACGGCCAACAGACACTACGCACACGTAGACTGTCCAGGTCACGCTGACTATGTGAAGAACATGGTTACAGGTGCTGCTCAAATGGACGGTGCAATCCTAGTAGTTGCGGCTACAGACGGACCAATGCCTCAAACTCGTGAGCACATCCTTCTAGGTCGTCAGGTTGGCGTTCCTCGTATCGTGGTGTTCATGAACAAAGTGGACATGGTGGACGATGAAGAACTTCTTGACCTTGTTGAGATGGAAATACGCGAACTACTTAGCTTCTATGAGTATGATGGCGACAACACTCCTATCATCCGTGGTTCAGCTCTAGGTGGTCTTAATGGCGACCCAAAGTGGGTTGAAAAAATTATGGAATTGATGGATGCAGTTGATACATGGATTCCAATTCCTCCTCGCGAAGTTGACAAGCCTTTCCTTATGTCTGTAGAAGACGTTTTCACTATCACTGGTCGTGGAACAGTTGCTACAGGTCGTATCGAGCGTGGTGTTATCAACACTGGTAACGAGGTTGACATCATCGGTTTCAACAGCGAAAAACTAAAATCAGTTTGTACTGGTGTTGAAATGTTCCGCAAAATCCTTGACAGAGGTGAAGCTGGTGACAACGTTGGCCTTCTTCTACGTGGTGTTGAGAAATCTGATATCCGCAGAGGTATGGTTATCTCTGCTCCTAACAGCATCACTCCTCACACCAAGTTCAAGGCTGAGATTTACGTATTGAAGAAAGAAGAAGGTGGTCGCCACACTCCTTTCCACAACAAATACCGTCCTCAGTTCTACTTCCGCACAACTGACGTAACAGGCGAAATCAACCTTGAGGCTGGTCGCGAAATGGTACTTCCTGGAGACAACGTTTCTATTGAAGTAAACCTAATTGCTCCAATCGCAATGGACAAAGGTCTTCGTTTTGCTATCCGTGAAGGTGGCCGTACAGTAGGTGCAGGTCAGGTTACTGAAATCATCGCCTAATTAGGTGTTGTAAAATAAAATGTGAAGGTGAAATCCGTAAAACGATTTCACCTTCACTTTCACGTTTTAAAGCAAAACGAGTTTTTAATAAGGGTAAAACCTGAACTTTACGGGCATAGTTCAATGGCAGAATAGCGGTCTCCAAAACCGTTGATCTTGGTTCGAGTCCAGGTGCCCGTGCGAAATAAGAAACAATAAGCTTCCTTCAATTATTTTGAATGAAGACAAACAAAAAAGGAATATGGCAGGAATAAAAACATACCTCGAAGAATCCTACAACGAATTGATGCATAAGGTGACCTGGCCTACTTGGTCAGAGCTGCAGGAAAGCACTATTCTTGTATTCATCACCACAGGCATACTTACTTTGTTGGTATTCCTTATGGATTTTATTTTTGGCGTAAGCGGAGACAGTACCTCTTTCTGGAAAGGAATGATAGGCTTCGCATATGACATACTCACCTGATTACTTTACATACCCAACCAAATAAAATGAGTGATTTTGAAAAAAAATGGTATGTAGTCCGAGCCATAAGTGGTAAAGAAAAAAAGGTAAAGGAATACATAGAAAGCGAGATAAAAGCTCGTGGTATGCAGGATTTTGTGGCACAGGTGCTTATACCTACTGAAAAAGTTTTTCAGGTAAGAAATGGTAAAAAAATTAGCAAAGAAAGAAGTTACCTGCCCGGTTATGTGCTTATAGAAGCTGCATTGATTGGCGAAATACCGCACATTATAAAGAATATCACCAATGTGATAGGATTTTTGGGTGCTGAGAAAAAAGGAGAACCTATCCCACTCCGCTTATCTGAAGTAAATAGAATACTTGGAAAAGTAGACGAACTTGCTGAAAGTGGTGAAGAACTTAATATCCCATTTGTAGTGGGCGAAAACATTAAGGTAATTGACGGACCATTCAACAACTTTAGTGGAGTGATAGAAGAGATAAACGAAGAAAAGAAGAAGTTGAAAGTGATGGTTAAAATATTTGGCCGCAAAACACCAGTAGAACTGGGATATATGCAGGTTGAAAAAGAATAAAGATAAAACCTTGTAAAATTGCTGTAATAGTTAAAAGCATTACAATATTAGAACCAAGGAAGAGATATAACAAACAAGAATTAAAAAGCGTGTGGTGCGCATTGAACTTAACAAAAAATGTTACGCTTCAGCTTCCCCTTGCAAAACCACGCACAACTCAAATAAATAACAAAGCAAAATGGCGAAAGAAGTAACTGGATTCGTCAAGCTGCAAATCAAAGGCGGTGCTGCTAACCCTGCTCCTCCTGTTGGTCCTGCGCTGGGTTCCAAAGGTGTAAACATCATGGAATTCTGCAAGCAATTTAATGCTAGGACTCAGGATAAAGCTGGTAAGGTATGCCCGGTGTTAATTACAGTTTATAGTGATAAGTCTTTTGACTTTATCATTAAAACAGCACCTGCGGCTGTGCAACTTTTAGATGCTTCTAAAGCAAAAAAAGGTGCAGCACAACCCAATCGCCAAAAGATTGGCTCTGTAACTTGGGAACAAGTTAGAGCTATTGCAGAAGACAAAATGCCTGACCTCAACTGCTTCACTGTGGAGTCTGCTATGAAAATGGTAGCCGGCACAGCACGTAGCATGGGTATTCAGGTTACAGGAACATCACCTTTTTAATTTTTTCAAACAGGAAAAACAGCAATGGGAAGAATCACAAAAAACAGAAAGGTTGCTATTAGCAAATTCGATGCTGAAAAAGCATACAATTTGCCTGATGCAGCTGCACTTGTGAAGAAAATCACAACCACAAAGTTTGACGCTTCTGTGGATATCGCTGTTCGCCTTGGTGTAGACCCGAAAAAGTCCAACCAAATGGTACGCGGCACTGTGTCGTTACCACACGGTACTGGTAAAACAATTCGTGTACTTGTGTTATGCACGCCTGACAAGGAAGCAGAAGCAAAAGCAGCAGGAGCTGACCACGTAGGACTTAACGAATACATTGAAAAAATAAAGGGCGGATGGACCGATGTGGATGTAATTATTACCACACCCAACGTTATGGGGCAAGTAGGTGCACTAGGCCGTATTCTCGGTCCACGTGGCCTTATGCCTAACCCTAAAACGGGTACTGTAACTATGGATGTTGGAAAAGCCGTAACTGAAAAGAAGGCCGGTAACATTGACTTTAAAGTAGACAAAACAGGTATCATACATGCCAGCATTGGACGTGTATCATTCGAACCTGGCAAACTTGCTGAAAACGCAAGCGAGCTGTTAACTACTATCGTAAAGTTAAAGCCGTCTTCTGCTAAAGGTACTTATATACAGAGCATCTCTATGAGCTCTACTATGAGTCCAGGTGTAAATGTTGAACCAAAATCGGTGAGCTAATCACTGGTATAAACTCGGAGGAAATTCTTTATGACAAAAGAACAAAAGAATCAGGAAATCTCAGTTTTGATGGACGAGCTGAAAAACAGCGAAATCTTCTATCTTACTGATACTACTTCCCTGAATGCTGAGGCTACCGGTGCTCTTAGACGCGAATGTTACAAAGCTGGAATTAAAATGCGTGTTGTAAAAAACACCCTTTTACAAAAAGCTATGGAACGCGTTGAAGGCAAAGACTATTCTCCACTATTCACTGCACTTAAAGGCAACACTGCCGTTATGTATGCTGAAGTGGGTAATGTCCCTGCACGCCTCATCAAAGATTTTAGAAAAAAACATGATAAGCCTCAATTTAAAGCGGCTTATATTCAGGAAGATTGTTATGTAGGTGCTGACCAACTAGATGTGCTCGTTGCTCTTAAGAGCAAAAACGAACTTATCGGTGACATCATCGGACTTCTTCAATCTCCTGCCAAAAATGTTGTGTCTGCTTTGCAAAGCAATGCAGGTCACAAGGTGGCTGGCCTCGTTAAAGCACTCGAGGAAAGAGGTGCTTAAAAATTATTTTTATTATCAAATTCAAAACAAACTTTTAAAAGCATAATACAATGGCTGATTTGAAAGCAATGGCAGAAAACCTCGTTAACCTTACTGTAAAAGAAGTAAACGAGCTTGCCGCAATCCTTAAAGACGAATATGGTATCGAGCCAGCTGCTGCTGCTCCAGTTATGATGGCTGGTGGTGGTGGTGGCGCTGCTGCCGCTGAAGAAAAAACTGCATTTGATGTAGTACTAGTTGAAGCTGGTGCTAACAAACTTGCTGTAGTGAAAATGGTTAAAGACCTTACAGGTCTTGGACTTAAAGAAGCTAAAGACGCAGTAGACAAAGCTCCTTCTGCTCTCAAGACTGGTGTTACTAAAGACGAAGCTGCGGCTTTGAAAACACAACTTGAAGAAGCTGGTGCTAAAGTTGAGATTAAGTAATATCACAACTAATTGAATTATAGTTTAGGCCTTTTCCCTCGGGAGAAGGCCTAAACTTCTTTGTATTTCAACAATTAGCAATTTTTGTTGAACGTATTTTGAAAATAAGGCTATCTTCAAACCCGGAGTTAACCCGAGTATTAGAAACAATTTAACACCTCAAGGACTTGGCAACACAGAAAAAAACGGATGAAAGACATAACTTCTCATCCACAAAGAGTTTCTTCGAATATCCAGATTTCTTGGAAATTCAGCTCGCCTCTTTCCAAAGCTTTTTCCAATTGGAAACAAATCCTGAAAACAGGAGCAATGAAGGGCTTTTCAAAGTTTTCTCTGAAAACTTCCCTATCACAGACACGCGAAATCAATTCGTACTCGAATTCCTCGACTACTTTATTGACCCTCCTCGTTACACAATAGACGAGTGCATAGAACGCGGTCTTACCTACAGTGTACCACTGAAGGCCAAGTTAAAACTTTACTGTACCGACCCTGAGCATGAAGATTTTGAAACAATCGTGCAAGATGTGTATTTAGGTACTATCCCCTACATGACCCCACAGGGTTCATTTGTAGTAAATGGTGCAGAACGCGTTATCGTTTCGCAGTTGCACCGCTCCCCTGGCGTATTCTTCGGCCAAAGCCGACACGCCAACGGTACTAAGTTGTATAGCGCACGTATCATTCCTTTCCGTGGTTCATGGATTGAGTTTGCTACTGACATTAACAACGTGATGTATGCATACATCGACCGTAAGAAAAAACTTCCTGTAACTACTCTTTTGCGCGCTATCGGATATGAAAGCGACCGCGAAATCTTAGAAATATTTAACCTGGCTGAGGAAGTGAAAGTTTCCAAAGCAGGTATACAACGCGTTCTTGGACGCAGACTTGCCGCTCGTGTATTGAAAACATGGGTGGAAGACTTTGTGGATGAGGACACCGGTGAGGTGGTATCCATAGAGCGTAATGAGGTGGTTTTAGACCGCGAAACGGTTCTTGAAAATCACCACATTGATATAATTGTTGAAAGCGGTGCCAAAGCTATAATTCTTCACAAAGAAGAATCTAACTCTGCAGACTTTACGCTTATCCACAATACACTTCAGAAAGATACCTCTAACTCTGAAAAAGAAGCCGTAGAATACATTTACCGTCAGCTTAGAAATGCTGAGCCACCGGATTTGGAAACAGCCCGTCAAGTTATTGACAAGTTGTTCTTCTCTGAGCAGCGTTATGACCTTGGTGAAGTAGGCCGTTTCCGTATCAATCGTAAATTAGGAAATAATAATACTGAAAGTCGCACCTTAACTAAGGACGATATTATTCAAATCATTAAATACCTTATTGAGCTTGTAAACAGTAAGGCAGATGTGGATGATATTGACCACTTGTCAAACAGACGTGTGCGTACTGTAGGTGAGCAATTGTACAACCAGTTTGCTGTAGGTTTGGCTCGTATGGCCCGCACCATTCGTGAGCGAATGAACGTAAGGGACAATGAGGTCTTTACTCCTATCGACCTTATCAATGCTAAAACATTAAGTTCTGTTATCAATTCATTCTTCGGAACTAACCAGCTTTCGCAGTTCATGGACCAAACTAATCCTTTGGCCGAAGTAACTCACAAGCGCAGAATGTCTGCACTTGGACCGGGTGGTCTTTCGCGCGAGCGCGCAGGTTTCGAGGTTCGTGACGTTCACTACACTCACTACGGTCGTCTTTGCACTATTGAAACACCTGAGGGTCCAAACATTGGTTTGATATCTTCTCTGTGTGTTTATGCAAAAATTAACCGCCTTGGATTTATAGAAACTCCTTACCGCAAAGTAGAAGATGGAAAAGCGGTAATGAATGATAAAGGTGTAACCTACCTAACGGCTGAAGACGAGGATACCATGGTAATCGCGCAGGCTAACGTGGATATGGATGAAAAAGGTATATACAGCGACTCTTTGGTAAAAGCTCGTATGGAAGGCGACTTCCCTGTGCTTCTACCAACAGATGTAACTTTGATGGACGTTGCTCCTAACCAAATTGCATCTATTGCTGCATCGCTTATCCCTTTCCTTGAGCATGATGATGCTAACCGTGCACTTATGGGTTCAAACATGATGCGTCAGGCCGTGCCTTTGATGCGTCCTGAAGCTCCTATAGTAGGTACAGGTTTGGAAAGTCGTGTGGCTGAAGACTCTCGGGTATTGCTTGCAGCTGAAGGCGATGGCACTGTAGAATATGTAGATGCTAAAGAAATTCGCATTCGCTACAAGCGCAGCGAAACTGACGAAATAGTGAGTTTTGACTCACCACTTAAGACTTACGAAATTCGTAAGTTTATGAAAACTAACCAAAGCACCACTATCAACCTTCGTCCTCTTGTGACTAAAGGTGAGCGTGTATCGCAAGGCCAAATATTGGTAGAAGGTTATTCTACTAAAGGTGGCGAGCTAGCTATCGGAAGAAACCTTAAAGTGGCATTCATGCCATGGAAGGGTTACAACTTCGAGGATGCTATAGTGATAAGCGAGCGTGTAGTGCGTGAAGATATTTTTACATCTATACACATAGATGAGTACACTACAGAAGTGCGCGACACTAAGCGCGGAGTGGAAGAGTTGACCTCAGATATACCTAACGTGAGCGAAGAGGCTACTAAAGACCTTGACGAAAACGGTATTATTCGCGTGGGTGCTGAGGTGAAGGAAGGTGATATCCTTATTGGTAAAATAACTCCAAAAGGTGAAACTGACCCAACTCCGGAAGAAAAACTTCTACGCGCCATATTTGGTGACAAAGCAGGCGATGTGAAGGATGCTTCTTTGAAAGTACCACCATCTGCAAGCGGTGTAGTAATTGATAAAAAGCTTTTCTCTCGCACTATAAAGGACAAAAAGCCTGTTAAGACCAACGAAAAAGCTATTGTGGAAGCGTTGGACAAAGAGCACGAGAAAGAAGTAGCTGAATTGAAAAAAGTACTTGTGGATAAGCTTTTGGCCATTGTGAAAGACCAAACTTGCCAAGGTGTATACAACTACTTCCGCGAGGAACAAATAAAGAAAGGAACTAAGTTCAGTGCTAAATCTCTTTCTACACTTGACTTTAGCGTGGTAAATGCTGAAGGATGGACAAAGGATGAGCCTACCAACACTCTTATAAAGCGTTGCGTGCACAACTTTAACCTTCGTTTTAACGAGTTGCTTGGTTCTTATAAGCGTAAGAAATTCCAATTGACTGTAGGTGACGAACTACCAGCCGGTATAGTGAAACTTGCCAAAGTTCATATTGCTCAAAAGCGTAAATTACGTGTGGGTGATAAGATGGCAGGCCGCCACGGTAACAAGGGTATTGTAGCCAAAATAGTTCGCGATGAGGATATGCCATTCTTAGAAGATGGCACTACAGTAGACATAGTGCTAAACCCACTAGGTGTACCTTCTCGTATGAACTTGGGTCAGATATATGAAACTGTATTAGGTTGGGCTGGTCAGAAAACTGGTAAGCGCTTTGCGACACCAATTTTTGACGGTGCTTCATTACAACAAATAGAGAACTTAACAGATGATGCTGGTGTGCCTCGTTGGGGTGTTACTTACCTCTACGATGGTGGAACAGGTGTTCGCTTTGAACAACAAGCCACAGTGGGTGTAATCTATATGATTAAACTGTCACACATGGTAGATGACAAGATGCACGCTCGTTCTATAGGACCATACTCTCTTATTACTCAGCAGCCGCTTGGTGGTAAGGCTCAATTTGGTGGTCAGCGTTTTGGTGAGATGGAAGTTTGGGCATTGGAAGCATTTGGTGCTGCCAATATCCTACAGGAAATTCTTACTGTTAAATCTGACGATGTATTGGGTAGAGCCAAAGCATACGAATGCATAGTGAAAGGTGAGAATATGCCAGCACCTGGTATACCTGAATCTTTCAATGTATTGTTGCATGAATTGCGCGGTCTTGGTTTAAATATATCTTTGAACCAGGAGTGATAACATATTGATACCCTGTGTTTAATTTGAGAAAATTGAACACAGGGTTAAAGCTTTACTTTAAGTTATTTTTATTAATTAGAATATCCAATTAAACAATATGCTTCAAGCAAAAAAAGTAGCTCGCCCAACAAGCGATTTCAGATCTATAACCATTAGCCTTGCTGCACCTGAAGAAATTCTTGAGCGCTCTCATGGTGAAGTTTTGAAGCCAGAAACCATTAACTACCGTACCTATAAGCCGGAGCGTGATGGACTTTTCTGCGAAAGAATTTTTGGTCCGGTAAAGGACTACGAATGCCATTGTGGTAAATACAAGCGTATACGCTACAAGGGCATAGTATGTGACCGATGCGGTGTAGAGGTGACAGAAAAGAAAGTGCGCAGAGAGCGCACAGGTCACATTACCTTAAGTGTTCCTGTTGCTCATATTTGGTATTTCCGCTCGTTGCCTAACAAAATAGGTTACTTGCTGGGTCTACCTACCAAAAAACTTGACCAGATAATTTACTACGAGCGTTATGTAGTAATCAATGTTGGTCCTGCAGTAAATGCAGAGGGCAATTCCTTTCAGGTAATGGATTTCATTACTGAAGA
>JANOXJ010000069.1:0-5098 GCA_031418455.1 Flavobacteriales bacterium
TCTCGTGGCCAAAAGTCATCTACCACCGCCTGGCTAAATTGTATTAAATCACTTTGTATAGACTGCACAGTTATGGGGTTATCGTTTACAGAGTGGTATGTATATACTTTTTTTCCTGTTACAAAATTCCACACATCTATCACCACCTCGTTGCCTAGCACATAATGGTCGCAGAAGTAATTGCCATATTGCTTTAGACCTACATGTTGTTGTATGAGAAAATCAACTCCGGTTACTGGATTTATAATAATCTGTTTGTCTGAATTTTTTTCTTGCACATAAAGATAATCTTCGCTACCGTAGTGGTGTATGTATGTATTGTATTTAATAGGTACTATAAGTGTATCTGCAAAATAGCTTGAATAGCCATACAGCTTTCCCATTCTTACCGAAACGCCTGCATAGTTTATTCCATTGCTTGCTACACCACCATGGTAATTGTCGGTAGACACATAGCGCGATACTTCATCGTATTTGGGCATTGTTAACTCATAATAATCCGTAGCTGTATGTATGGCATAACCCCATTTATTTCCTTGTCGGAAAGCAATGGTGCCAAACTGCCCATCGGTTATCGAGTCCATTACAAGACCTGTGTTGGTCTTGTTGTTGTAGTTGTATATACCCAGCTTATTGCCCATGGCATATTGGTACATGCCTGAAATTTTATAGCCATAAAATATTACAGGAAACACAGTGTCATACTCAGGTTCCAAAAGGGTTTCGAGCGCTCTGCCTATAAGGCCATACTTGCCATTTTTGGTTACCACATTTTGTGCATTGCTTATTATTTGTATGCCTAACAACAAGAGCACAAGTGCCATTTTAAATATTCTCTTCTCCATTGTTTGCATGTGCTATATGGCTGCTAATTACTTGTGCAAATTAAACACAATGCCCTTATCTAAAGCATAGTTCCGGCACTCGCTATTATTTTTCTGCCCTATCCTTTGTTAACCTTTTTATGGAGGGCAATAGTTCACCTTTGCAAGCACATTAATAATTCTAATAAAAAATAAACTTTATGGAAATTGGTATAGACAGTTTTGCGGCAATGATGAGTGGCAACAACACCAAGACTATAAATGATTCAGATGCCATCAATCAATTGATAGATAGAATAGAACATGCTGACCGATGCGGATTAGACATTTTTGGCATAGGCGAACATCATCGCAAAGGTTTTTTAGACTCTGCTCCTGCTCTGATACTTGCAGCTGCTGCCGCCCGCACCAGCAGTATTCGACTTACCAGTGCTGTTACAGTGCTTAGTGCTGCCGACCCTGTGCGTGTTTTTCAAAATTTTGCTACACTCGATTTAATAGCGCAAGGGCGTGCGGAAATGGTAGTGGGCCGTGGTTCATTTATAGAAGCCTTTCCACTATTTGGATATGAGCTAAAAGATTATGATGAATTGTTTGCAGAAAAACTGGAATTGCTGTTGCAGATTAGAGAAAGCGAATTTGTAACATGGCAAGGTAAATTTAGACCAGCATTGAACAACCAGGCGGTTTATCCGCGGCCATTGCAGCAGCCCTTCCCTATTTGGTTAGGCGTAGGCGGCACACCTGAATCATTTGTAAGGGCCGGCACACTTGGGCTACCACTTATGGTAGCTGTCATAGGTGGCGAAACACATCAGTTTCGTCCACTTGTAGACCTTTATAGAGAGGCCGGCCAAAGAGCAGGTTTTGCACCAGAGCAGCTCAAAGTGGGTTTGCACTCATTAGGTTATGTGGCTCCTACCACACAAGAAGCCATGGACGATTTTTATTCGGGCTATGCAGATAGTATGTCGCGCATTGGCAAAGAGCGCGGCTGGGCTCCCATGACGCGCAGTAGGTTTGAGGCACAAGCGGGGCCGCGTGGCGCACTTATAGTGGGTAGTCCTGAAGAGGTGGCCCAAAAAATTATGCATCACTCCAAAGCATTGGGTGGCATATCGCGTGTTACTTTTCAGCTGGACACGGCAGAACTGCCGCACGAAAAACTATTGCAAACAATAGAACTTATAGGCAAGCAAGTAAAACCGTTGTTGGAAGTGTAATGTGGTAAAAAGAAAAGTGCTTTTCCTTTTATTTTAGTTATCAATTTTTAGCCAAACATTCAGGCAGGAGAAATGATGCTGCACTTACATTGCACCTTGTAAATCCATTCAAATAAAACCATGCAGCCATGACAAACACTTTTCATCCTTGCCTTTGGTTTGACAATGAAGCCAAGCAAGCAGCAGAATTTTATTGTTCCGTTTTTGACCACTCAAAAATTACAGATGAAAATCCTATAGTGGTAAATTTTGAAATATGGGGCAACAAATTTATGGGACTCAATGGTGGCCCAAAGTTTAAAATGAACCCTGCCATATCCATGTTTGTGCTGTGCCGCACAGTGGAAGAAACCAATGCGCTTTGGGACAAACTTATAGCGGGTGGCAAGGCGCTTATGCCAATAGATACCTACGGCTGGAGCAAGCGCTATGGCTGGCTGCAAGACAAGTTTGGTTTTACTTGGCAAATAGCTGTGGTGTACAATGCAGGCGATGAACCAAAGATGACACCTTCCTTGCTATTCACTAAAGGTAGATTTGGCCGGGCAGAAGCAGCCATCAACTACTACACTGCCTTGTTCCACAACTCCGGCATAAACCAACTTATGCACTACGCACCTAATGATGCCAATGCAGGCAAAGTGCTCTATTCAGAATTTAAATTGAACGGGCAAGACGTCATTGCCATGGATGGGCCGGGGCAACACGAGTATGAATTTAATGAAGCGGTGTCGTTTGTAATCGAATGCAAAGACCAAAACGAAATAGACTTTTTTTGGAACGCATTTTTGCAAGGCGGTAAGGAAAGCAAATGCGGATGGATCTGTGACAATTTTGGGCTGTGGTGGCAGGTAGTACCAAAAAATTTAGGACAATACATGACCAATCCAGAAAGAGCACAAAGGGTAATGCAAGCACTTTTAAAAATGACAAAACTGGATATAGAAACTCTTGCCAATGCATAACATGGAAACTAACAACTCAAATAAAATTACATTTCAATTTATAAGCGAGCCCAGCGATGTAAACTTTGGTGGCAAGGTGCACGGTGGTGTGGTAATGAAGTGGATAGACCAAACAGCCTATACCTGCGCGCGCAACTGGGCCGAAAATTATTGTGTAACAGTATATGTGGGCGGCATTCGATTTTACAAACCTATAAGCATAGGCGAAGTAATTAAAATTGATGCCTATGTTATTTACACCGGCACCACCAGCATTCACATAGCTGTAGATGTGTATTCAAGAAATTTTAGCATGCACAGTTTCGAAAAGAAAACACACTGTGTCATTGTATTTGTATCGGTAGATGAAAATGGAAAACCCATAGAGGCTAAAAAGTGGCACCCACAAACGGAGAGGGAGCTAAAACTGGCAGAATATGCTGAAAAACTCAAAGTTTTGCGCGAGCAGATAGACAATGAAATGAAACCATTTTTCGAAGATGTATAGTCACAATTAGGGCATAATTAGCAATAAAATATCTGCTTTTTATAAAACCAATTTGGGGATTAAATGTTATGAATACAGCGGTATATTAAATAACACCTCTGTATTACATTCGCGGCCCCAAACAATAACAATTATTTCTGATGAAAATCTTAGTTTGTATAAGCAAAGCACCCGATACTACTTCTAAAATTGCCTTTACCGATGGCAACTCTAAGTTTGACGAAAACGGTGTTACCTTTATAGTAAACCCTTACGATGAGTGGTACGCGCTTGTGCGCGCTTTGGAGTTAAAAGAAACCCTTGGTGGTACTGTAACCATTGTGTCGGTGGGTGGTGCGGACTATGAGCCTGTAATTAGAAAGGCCCTTGCAATAGGAGCTGATGAGGCTGTGCGCATAGACGCACCTGAAAGCGACTCGCTCTATGTAGCTAAGCAAATAGCGGCCTATGCCAAATCACAATCTTTCGACATAATATTCTGTGGTAAAGAAACCATCAACTTTAATGGCTCTGTAGTGCCCGGCATGATAGCCGAATTGCTTGACATACCTTATGTGGCCTTGGCTCATAAGTTAGATATGAATGGCAATGTAGCTACCATAGAGCGCGAGGTAGCAGGTGGTGCAGAGGTGTTAGAAGTAAATACTCCCTTCGTAGTTAGCGCTGCAAAAGGATTGGCAGAACAGCGCATACCTAACATGCGCGGCATTATGGCTGCTCGCACCAAACCTCTTACACTGGTGCCTGCTGCCGAAGCTACTCCTTCTACCGTGGTAAAAGAATATAGCATGCCACCTGCAAAGGGTGGTTGCAAATACATAGACCCGGAAAATGCAGGCGACTTAATAAGAATTCTGCACGAAGAGGCTAAGGCACTATAATTAATCAATTTGAGAAATTGAAAATGAAAACACATAATTATTTTCAAATTGAAATTCTCAAATTCTCAAAATATTCAAATTAAATAATTTAAAGAAATGTCAATACTCGTATTTGCAGACCACCACAATGGCAAGTTTCCGAAAGGAAGTTTAGAAGCTGTTAGCTATGCAAAACAAATAGCCACACAGCTTGGCACCGATGTGGTAGCCCTCACCTATGGCAACATAAATGGCGATGGCGGACTTGGCAATGCAGGCGCTTCTAAAGTGCTTCGCAGCAGCCTTAGCAGTGCTAGCGACTCGCAGCAACTATGCCGTGTGGTAGCAGCAGCAGCTAGTAGTGTAAATGCCGATGTAGTAATATTTAGCCACGACATAGCAGGCAAAATGGTAGCACCACGTGTGGCTGCACGCCTTGATGCAGGCCTTATACCTGGCGCCACTACGCTACCCGATGCAGCTTTTAATGTAAAGAAAAATGTATTTAGTGGTAAGGCCATTGCTGAACTTACCATGACCTCAGCCAAAAAAGTAATTACGGTATTGGCCAATACTTTTCCTATAGCCAACACTGGTGCTACTGCACCAGTAGAAGACTTTGCTGCTGATGCGGGTGCTGCAGGAGTGAAAATAAAAGAAGTAAAATCTGAAAATAAAGAAGGCGAAATTCCATTGCCTGAGGCAGAAATAGTAGTGAGCGCTGGCCGCGGCATGAAAG
>JANOXJ010000070.1:0-7808 GCA_031418455.1 Flavobacteriales bacterium
GTTTTATGTGGTTACAATTAATAGCAGCAACTGTTCTGCACAAAGCACTTCCGTATTCATTAGCAGTGTGGGAGAAGGCAATGCATTTAATGTAATAGTATACC
Organism: Flavobacteriales bacterium; assembly: GCA_031418455.1. GTDB lineage: Bacteria > Bacteroidota > Bacteroidia > Flavobacteriales_D > Sanyastnellaceae > JANNVZ01. The sequence continues at coordinate 105 of JANOXJ010000070.1, forward strand.
CTAACCCTGCGCATCAGTCGGCCATGGTAATGTTGCCCGCAGGCGTATTCCAAATTGCCCTTTACGACCAGTCAGGCAAACTCATAGAAAATTTTGGTACACAACAAGCACAATTTATTTTAGAAAGAAAATCGCTTGCAGCTGGCAGCTATCAATTAATGATAAGCAACCATGAAAAATCTTCTATCGTGAAAGTTGTATTGAATTAAACCAAGGGAAACATTCAAGTACCTCTCTTGACCAAAATTAAAACGCCTATCCTTTTGGATGGGTGGTTAATTTAGAAATACCGAGTTGTTTTTTTGAAATAAAATACGAATTCTCACAAAACACGCCCGAATTCTCAAAATAATTGCTCATAGCGGCTGGCTTTGCCTTTCTTTTGACCATAACGCAAGCAATTGATTTTAGCTCATAGAAATATGCCAGTAAAATGCCTGATAATAGATGATGAAAAAAACAGTAGGGAGAATAATGCCAATCTTGTGGCTACATATTGTCCGGAACTTGAAGTGGTTGGTCTGGCTTCGACCGCTGGCGAGGGTCTCTCGCTCATCAACGAGTTGAAGCCGGACGCCATTTTTTTAGATGTGCGTATGCCCGATTTTGATGGTTTCACGCTGCTCTCCAGACTGGGCGAACATAAACCCATGGTAGTGTTTGTAACGGCCTATGAAAACTATGCACTAAAGGCCATAAAGGCCAGTGCTATAGATTACATTCTAAAACCATTAAGCATAAAAGAACTTACATCGGCCGCGCAAAAGTTGGAGCAGTTGCACGCATTAATAACTGAAAACCCCACTGTAAAAAATGGCTACAACAGGGCACTCAAACTGATGGTGCAAAGTGCCACTGCTGAAAATTTAAATAGAATAGCATTGCCACATCATTTAGGATATCGGTTTGAGGAAGTAAAAAATCTTGTGCGATTTGAAAGTGATAGCAACTATACCACCATCTATTTAGCCAATGGCGAAAAGGTAGTGGCCAGCAAGCCTCTCAAACATTTTGAAGATTTTTTGGACGAAAATATTTTTATACGGATACATAACTCGCACATCATAAATATTCAGTTTTTAAAAACTTACTCGCGCGAAGATGGCGGCACTGCGGAACTAATGGATGGAATCAAATTACAAATCTCTAAACGCAGATTACCCTTATTTTTGGATGTCATCAAACACCGATTCCTTAAACCATGATGCAGCACCATATGCTGAACTACATCCGTCATCTTACATATGCGACTTTCTTTTATTGCATGCACAAGGCTAAGTATTGTGCGCACTATTTGCTTCTGTGTATTTCTGTTTTACTCTCTCTCTTTTGCCATGCACAGTTAAAACCTACTTCGTCTTACCGCCACTTTACCACAGCCGAGGGTTTGCCAAGCACGCAGGTACAAGGCTTGTTCGAAGACAGTCGCGGATACATTTGGGCCATTACGGACAGGGGTGCCAGCGTATATGATGGCTATAATTTTAAAACCTACACCACAAAAAATGGCTTGCCTACTAATAGCTTGCTTCTGATAAATGAAGACAATGCCGGGCGTATGTGGTTTATGTGCAACAATGGTGCTTATTGCTATTTGCAAAACGACTCTATAAAAACATATAGCGGCAACTCAAAAATAACTGCGCTGCTGAAAGACAAATTACCTGGCCCATTTTTCTTTGATGATAAAGACACCATGTGGGTCACTACTTTTTCAGGCATTCAGTTATTCAAATGTTTTGGCGACAGCGTGCAGGAATTTATTCCTGAAACCAAACAGAATAATCCGGCCACCTATTATCTGCGCGAGGTGGGCGACAAATTGGTGAACCTGCAAGTAGGTGAGATTGGATCAGAAAATAAAATAATTACCTCCGACAAAATATCTTACCTACTGAGTGTAGCAGGCGATTGCAAGCTGGCCTGCTCTGTGAAAGTGGAAGAAAATCAATGGGCCTTAAGTGGTCCGGGAGGCTTTGTAGTTTTTGACGAAACAGGAAATTTGCAGGCTCACTTCAATGCCTCGCCCTATGTATTTAGCAGCATGGACCACGACCGCAGCGGACACCTTTGGCTTACTAACAGCAATGGGGCTTATAGGATAAACAACTACAACCAAAATCCAGATAGTGCCGAAGTTTTTTTTGAAGGACAGTTTATAACCGCATTGCTTCAGGACCGCAACGGCAACTACTGGCTGGGCGATAGGGACAATGGTATATACTTTGTGCCTTCCATAGAAATGAAACTTTTTCAAAGTGCTGACGAAGGCAAGGCAAGAAAAATAGTTTCGCTGAAGATCTACGATAATCAAATTTACTATTGTGATGCATCGGGCAAAATATTCACCCTTATAAACGATGCAGCCATAGAGGTAATGAAAGTCGACTTGCCAAGTGGTGTAACACTGGATTTTGTACAGACAAATAAAACCGAATTTGTTGTTGGCAATAAGCCACATGTTTATAACACAAAAAACAATTCCATTAAATCGCTCAACCTGGAAAGTGTGATAAGAAAAAGCGTAAACCTGAGCAATGGGCGTGTGGCATTCTGCCTGGCCGATGGGCTTGCCTTTATGGACAGCCAACAGCAGTGGCAGGCGGTGGACAAAGCCACATTCAAAGAGCGCAGCAACTGTCTGCATGAAGATGAAAACAAAGTGCTTTGGATTGGCACCAACAATGGATTGTACCGCTATGAAAATGGAATCTTTATCGCATGCGATTCGCTGAATAAGTTAAAGCCACGCATAGTGGACATTGAAAAATGGCACGGTAAACCCACGGCTTGGGATGACTACATGGTGCTGGCCACCCGCAACATGGGCGTCATTTTTTACAAAAACGAAAACGATTTTGTGGTAGTCAACGAGCAAGATGGTTTGCTCTCAGACATTACAGATTGTGTAGAGGCCGATTCTTGGGGCGCCTTGTGGATAGGGCAATCTGGCGGAATTCAGCAAATGAAAGTACTGTCGATCGAAGAAAAAAAATTCGAATTCCTACGCGTGAATTATGAGAAAGGCTTGCCATCTAACGAGGTAAATGATTTGCTTTGTTTTAAGAGCACAATGTATGTAGCAACAAACAACGGCCTTGCCTTAATTGGCGTTGATGACACATCTCTAAAAGCATCTACATCGCCAGTAAAAATAGAATCGCTTAGCAATGGAGCTTTGCCCATAGTACTGTCCGATTCATTAGTACTCCAGCATAATCAGAACGATTTGCAATTTCATTTTGCAGCACTTAACTACCGCACTGGCAACAACACACTATACCGGTACAGGTTAATTGGATTGCACAATGAATGGCTGCAAACTACTAACCGCAGCGCAGAATACTGGAAACTGAATGCGGGTACATTCACCTTTGAAGTGTGCGCCATGAATGAGGATGGTGCGTGGAGCGAACCTACACAAATATCATTTACCATACTCCAGCATTTTAGCAAAACGCTATGGTTTCGCACATTGGTTTTGATGCTTCTATTGGGCGCTATTGCATTAGCGTTTTACATTTTTTATAGGAACAAACGACAAAAACTAGAAAGCAAAGCAAAGATGTTGGAATTGCGTCAGCAGGCGCTAAATGCCAATATGAATCCGCATTTTATTTTCAATTCATTAAGCTCCATACAGCTTTTTATTAATACCAACCGCACGCGCGAAGCCAACGATTATTTGGCAGATTTCTCTAAACTCATTCGCATGAATTTAGAAACCAACCTGCACAATATGGTGTCGTTAGAAGATGAATTGGAGCGTCTGGAACTGTATTTGAAATTAGAAAAATTGCGCTTTGGCGAGCAGTTAAATTATGCAATAGGTATAGAGCAAAACATTAATACCTACGACCTGCAAATACCACCCATGCTGCTGCAACCCTATGCAGAAAATGCCTTGTTGCACGGCATATTGCCCAGCCATGAACCTGGTCATATAAACATAAAAGTATTTCAATCGGAAGCCAATTACACCGTTCAGATAACAGACAATGGTATAGGCATAAACAAAAGCAAAGCCACCAAAGACAAAAAGCATACAAGCCTTGCATTAAAAATGAATGAAGAACGCATGGCCATACTCAGCAACCAAACTGGGCTAGCATTTTCAGTTAGCATTAGTGATTTATCTGATGTTGAAATCAGCAAACATGGCACATTGGTAAGTATAGAATTACCCATAAATACCTAAATAATTCCCGAATTCTAAATAAACACCCCCGAATACTCATTGGTGGTTGGAAAAAGCTTAGAGATAGGTACACATTTGTGAAGTAAAAACAAAAGATTTTCATTTTATAAAAAAATATTTGCCATGAATACTTTCTCCCAACTATTCAAGAAAATCATATTCATACTTATGATTTTACTTTCGGCTAATGGTTTGTACGCTCAGTTAGGCTGCACAAATCCTGTAGCTTGCAATTATGATGTAGCTGCCATAGAGGATGATGGCTCATGCCATTACCAAAGTGCTATAGCAAACGCGGGTCCAGACCAATACATAGCTCAGACTGGCTTATACAGCGTGCCTTTGGCAGCTAACACTCCTGTTTCACCCGCAATAGGTACTTGGTCTACTGGTTCCCCATTTGTTTCTGTAAGTGACATACACAATCCCACTGCCAATGTCAATTTTGCTAGTGCCGCTTACCCTATAGCAGATTTACTTTGGACGGTGTATGACTCTATTTGTGGCACAGTTACCACAGACAATGTTCAAATAAAATTAACGGGATGCAACTTTAGCGAATCGGCCAGTGCTGGTAGCAATTTAAACAATGTATGTCAAGGCGACACAGTAGCAGTAGTAGGAAGTATTGCCAATTTTCCAGTCATTCACACCTGGTCATTAGTATCTGGTTCAGGTACTGTTATTAATCCGTACGATCAGGTGGCATACATTACCAACCTGGGTCTTGGCCAAAATATTTTTCAATACACAATAAATTATTCTGCTTGTGGTGGCAGCACCTCGTCTGATACAAACTCTATAACAACTATAGAATGTATAGAAGGCTGCACCGATAGTAATGCCTGCAACTTTAATGCAGACGCAGTTGTAGACGATGGCAGTTGCGATTATTCTTGTATAGTGCCTGTGTATTGTGTAAGCTCTGCTACACAAGTTTTCGATGAGGATATCACACTTGTTAGTATTGGCTCATTGAGCAATTCATCCACCTGTTTTACTACCGGTGGTGAAGGCTCTGCTCTTAATCTTTACAGCAACTATACCGCATTGGCAGCTCCTGATTTGGTTAGCGGAAGTGCTTATCCATTAGCTGTAGGTATTGCAAGTTGTAATAATAATTTTACAGTAATGGTGGCTGCATTTATTGATTTTAATTTTGATGGCGACTTAACCGATGAAGGTGAAATGGTTTTTGAATCGGAACCAATTTTAGCATCCAACGAAACTCAAATAGTGACAGGCAACGTTGTTTTACCTGCCAATTGTTCTAATACAGGCAATACACGCATGAGAATAATCTGCCTTGAAACTCAGATACCAAACTCAATTGAGCCATGCGGCACATACCTATGGGGCGAAACTGAAGATTACACGGTAAATTTAATTCCTGCACCTGCTTGCAATAACTCTATTCCTTCACTTCAAGTTTTTGCAGACAACAATGCTGTTTGTTCTGGTCACGATTTTACTCTAAGCCTTGAGGCATATAACTTCTGCGGACTCACCTTGCAATGGATGTCGGCAGATGATGGGGCATTCACCATAAATGTGGATAGCCTGGGAAATGCCCCAACACAAATAGTAACTATGACAGATGATAAATACTATCGCTGCTTAGTTACCTGCAATGAGGGCCCTACTACTGTTGCCTCACAAAGCATTTTTATTACAGCCATTGCTCTTTGTGGTTGCACTGACCCTGAAGCTTGCAATTATGACAATACAGCCACTACAGAAGATGGCAGCTGTGATTTTACATGCATTGGTTGTACAGATGTAGAAGCTTCTAATTACAATCCTCAAGCCACTATCAATCAAGGTTGTTTGTACTATTCCGGTATCATAGTATTCCATGATATCAATGCCGATGGTATAAGGCAACAAGGTGAACCCGGTTTGCAAAACTGGCCTTTATACATATCTGCACTTTCTGCTGTGACATTTTCTAACAACAATGGAACTATTGATTTGACATTGCCTCCTTCTCCGTACATTTTTCAATTGAATAATAACTCTGCAAATTGGCAAAACACAACACCCCTCATTCAATCTGCCACTATTCCATCTAATATACCAATTGAATTTGGCTTAACTCCAATTAACAGCACAGAAGTTTTCGTGGCTGCTCCGTATGATGGTTTCTGGAATATTTTCCATTGCACCAATGGATATGAGTCAGGAATAAATATTAATAACATAGGCACTAGTTATTTAAACGGAACTATAACACTAACGTGCGACAACACGCTAACTCCGGAAGCAGATGCTTATGCCACCATTGGGCCTGATATTACTGGACCCGGTTTTGCACAATGGGACATAAACAATTTTGCACCAGGGTCGCTGGACATGTTCTCGTTCCATGTAGATGGGCCAGGTGTGGAAATGTTAGGCAACATGTACAACTTTACAATTCACCTAGAGTTGGTAGATGCTAATAATGTGGTAGTGTATGACAATACATGGATAAATACGACAACAGTAGCATGCTCCTACGATCCTAATGACCTAACAGCACAACCTGTAGGCTATACCGACCAGCATTTTATTTTGGCAGGCGACCGTATTCAGTTCAAAATTCGTTTTCAAAACGAAGGCAATCTTGCTGCTGAAGACATACTAGTAATGGACGACCTAACTATGCTTAATCAAGATGTGTTTGATATAAGCACATTTGAACCATTGTATGGCTCAGCCAATTACACTGCGTGCCTGCATGACGATGGAATGGTGGACTTTATTTTTACAGATATAAATCTACCACCTGCTATGGACAATGAAGAAGCATCGCATGGGTTTGTAGTTTATACTGTGCAAGCAAGAAACGACTTAGCTGCCGGCACTGTACTTTACAACCAGGCGTATATCATTTTCGATGCTAACCCTCCTATTGTGACCAACGAGGTATTCCACACCATATTCAATTGTAACTCCATCACAGGCATTGTAGGTGAAAATGATTTGTGCCTTGGTGAGCCTGCAGAGTTTAGCGCAGAGCAAATGTATGTGGAGTCGTACAATTGGTTTGTTGATGCAAATGCTGTGTCAAATGATGCAAACACCGCACTAAATAACCTCGCTGTAGGTGCATACAATCTAAGTGTAGAACTCATAAATCCACTTTGCGAGGTGCAATATGAAACCACAGTCATGGTAAATCCATTGCCAACAATAAATTCAGGAAGCGATGTGGAAATTTGTCCTGGTGAAAGCATAACACTCAACGCTACTAGCAATGGCCCCATAACATGGAGCAATAACGCTACAAATGGAACAACCTATTGGCCCGCACAAAGCGAAACATTAACCGCATCATCTATCAATACGTTTAATTGCATTGCAACAGATGAACTGAACATTGCAGTAAATGATTTGCCCGGCATAACTGTTTTAGAAAATGGTGCAGAACTTACCGCGCCTGATGGCAGTAGCTGGCAGTGGTATTTAAATGGTGAACTAATTGTGGGTGCCACAGAACAAGTGTATGTAGCTGCTACAGAGGG
>JANOXJ010000071.1:0-21860 GCA_031418455.1 Flavobacteriales bacterium
GTAGAAATGAATGGTTCCGTATCATGCCAGAGCGGAGAGTTAGATCCATTTATTTTTGAAGTGATATGTGGCGAAAACAACATACCCTATATCTGGAATTGGACACCGGCTTTGGGTTTGTCTAATGCACAAATTTCGACCCCGTGGATTAATACGTTGAATGGCGATACAGAATTTATCCTTACCGGATATCCCACAGGATACCCGGGCTGTGGAGATAGCGATACAGTAATGGTTGCCATTAATACTAACCTGCCAAATGCAGGACAAGACGCAACCATTTCAATATGCGCAGGCACCGATCCGTTTAATATGATAGACGCATTGGGCGGATCGCCAACTCCCGGTGGTACTTGGTACAATAGTGCCAATGCAGTGGTGAGTGAGGTGTTTGATTCTAATACAGATGCTACGGGAGTTTATAAATATGAAGTTGTTCAGGATGCTTGTGTATTTAATTCTTTTCTTACAGTAGAAATAAATGCACCTGGAATATTTGTTTCTAACGACACTTTGATTTGTATAGGAGGTGCAGCCCAGCTGCATGCCTGGTCAGATCCTTTCAATCAAAACTCAGTTGATTTTGTATGGACCAATGGAGATTTAGGAGCAGATATCAGCGTATCGCCTGCAAGTAATGTAGTAATGGGTGTATATGCAACTGATGGTAACTCGTGTATATCTGATACCACTTATGTCACCATTACACTGCGCAATCCTTTGAATGTGTCAGCTGAGAATGATTCTGTTATTTGTCCGTATGCAACAACATTAGCAGAGGTTCTTTCATCTTCTGGAGGGTTAGCACCTTACAGTTATGTATGGTCAGCCAACGGGGGCATAATAGGCAATGGAGCAGACCAAACATATACTATGGACGAAATGGATGTAGAGTTTTGTGTTACTATATCTGATGCCTGCGAAACACCCTCTGCTATAGATTGTATGGTAGTGAGCGTGCCTCCGGTTATTGATGTGGCAATAGATCCAGTATATCAATCGGGTTGTTTTCCTTATACGGCAAACTTTACTATTGCCACAAACTCAGATACATATACTTCTTCAGCTTGGGAGTTTAGCAATGGTGCCACTGCTGATGGTGAAACAGCAGTGAATGTTGTTTTTTCAGCACCTGGTTTTTACGATGCACAACTTACACTTAGCAATGAGTATGGGTGTACATATTCAAAAATATTTGAAAATGTAGTGGAGGTATATCCAGGACCTATTGCTGCATGGACTGCTAGTCCCCAAATTACTGATATCAAAAATACTGATATACAATTTACAAATTATTCTCAAGGAATTGGATTAGAATATCACTGGGATTTTGGTACAGAAAGCAATGCAGATACCAGTAATTTAGAAAATCCACTATTTCATTATTCTGACCAGCGCGGTGCGTTGTATGATGTGTTGCTAATTGCCAGGGACATTTATGGTTGTTACAATCGTGTACATGGCTACATAGATGTAAACGACTTATTTAATGTATGGATACCAAATGCATTTACACCTAATAACGATTTGCTAAACGATCAAATATTTGTTTATGGGTCAGATATATCGGCAAAAGATTTTGAGTGGACCATTTTCAACCGTTGGGGCGAAGTAGTGTTTAAAAGCACAGATCCCAATATGCCTTGGACAGGCAATGTGGGTAATGGTGAATACTATGCAGAAAATGGAGTATATAATTACATTCTAAAAGTGAGGTCTGCTACTCATGTGGAAGAAGAGGTAATTAAAGGTTCATTTACTCTTACCCGATAATAGTGGGCAACCCAGCAAACGTGCCAATTTAGAAGAGTAATCGATTCGATTATCTGCAGCTTTAACAGCAATACAAAGTTTGAAGTAACCAGAAAACCGCTATTTAAGGATAGGTCCTTTTAGCGAATGGTTTTATTTTTCACTAAGGTATATGTCAAAGGTTATAGTCAAGTTACCTTTTACATCTTCTGGTGTTATCTGCAATATTCTCAGTTGAGCCTTTTCTTGAGAAGCCCATGGGTCTTTTACAATATGCGGATCTCCTTTAAAATAGATTTGAGATACTAATTCTTTACTGCTCTTTTCCGTTACTCTGTAATGGATGTGCGAAGGTCTGTATAGTTCTCCGTTCAAATATTTACCAGGTAAAACAGTCGTAAAAGAATATTCTCCTTTATCGTTAGTATATAAACCGGCTCGTTGTCTGAATTCTGCTGTATCATTATCATATTCCCCCTCAGTATTACAATGCCAAATTTCAACCAACGAGTCTTTAAGAGGTGTAGTACAGTCAGACTTAAATACTTTCCCTTTCAAAATTATTCTTGCACCCTTCAGCCCATCGTAAGTAAGATCTGAGCGTATTGGTGCATTTGGTCTATAAAATGGTCCTAAAATATCATTGGTGGTATCACAGTCGCCTTTAAATTCTCCATTTGCACCTTTTATTATTGTGCCGCAGGCTGTCAATGCAAAAGCGGTCAATGATGAGCTGATAAGGAAGTTTTTTCTGTCCATTATTGTTCCGTTTTATAACATTGGTTAAATAAGAATTATCTTAATCGCTCAATTTTTTCAGCAATACGCTGAAACAGATTTGGCGCTTCTTTCACCTTTTTAGTCGACATTTCTTTTTTAAATTCAAAATTGCCCACTCTAAGTTTCAACTCATTATTGGTGCGCTCAAAGTTGAATTTATTCTTTTGTGGTTTTAGTTTTTCAGACTGGCGCTCTACTAAAGCATAGGCAGCAGTTTTTTCAATTCTTTTTTCGGCAGCATCGCCAAGCAGTTGCCATATAGTAGCAGGTGCAGAGGTGTTATTGGCAGCATTGTTTATAGCTACTGAAACATCTTTATTGTTTGGCGTATGTATTAGCATCATGTCCACATCAGTAGGTTTAAGGCCTTGTTTGGTATGCATCGCAATGTCCAACGGCATTCTCATTTCCATTAAAGATGGCGCTGTCATTCGCTTAAAATTACTATCATTTATTGCAACTTCATTTTTCAAATCAAGAGCAGTAACTGATGTGCTTTTTTGTTGTGACCCATTATGGCCGGCCAATGAATTTTTATTATTTGACTCAACAGATGCATCAATCAAAACTCCCTCCTGAGAAGAGGCAGGTGATGGATTTTTAGAATTGTTAATGGTGGCATTGCGTTCAGACACAGTAGCTAGTTCAGAAGGAACGTTAGGTGCGTTCAAACCAAACCAAACCATAAAAATTACTATAGCAGCAGCTGAAGTTATGGACAAGAAAATTTTTCTAAGAGGAATAACAGCAACTTCTTTTTTGCGCAATGAATCTTTGAATTCAAATACTTCTTTGGAAGGAGCAATTTTGGTTTTGTAAAGCACGTGCAATTGCTTTTTCAACCCTTCATCTTTAGACAATAGGCCAGCAAGAATTTCATTTTGCTTCAGCGTCAAATCTCCCTCCACTTTAGCTACCAGTAAATTTTCTGGTAGCGTCATATCAAGCTCATAAGGAATCAATAAGTTGCTTTTAAAGTCAATTGGCGCTGGCTCACCACTAAGAAACGCTTTGCTTAAAAGCTCTTTTTCTTTATTCAAATTTTCATTTGAACTTAATTTTTCTGATAATGCTTTTTCTTGTACTTCATTTAAATCGCCTTCCAATGAAGCAACGAGTAGAGTAGAAGTATCATTTAGATTAATCTCGTTATCAAAACGGATTAAGTGTTTGCTATCAAAAGCAATATGCTCAGCTGCAATCTTGGTATTTTCAAAATACTTACGCATGCGGCTAATGGCAGGGAAATTTTTTGATAGATTGTTTAGAAAAGAAATTTCCTCAGAGGTTAGTTCCCCTTCTGCTTCTTTGGCCAAAAGCAAATTCAACTCATCGTGAGTAATGGGGAGTTCTGTTCTTTTAAGCTCATTCTTGAAATCAAAAATTTCTTCTTGCACATATAAAGTGTCAGCTTGAAGACTGTCGAGTTCTTCTTTCAAATCAGGATTGTTAGCCAGAAAGTCATGAAGCTCGCTAACCATATGGGCAGCGAGATTTCCATCGATATAATCGATGAAATAAACTTCATAATTTTCTCGTGTGATTTTCATTCCTAATTGTGTTGAACTAAACTATATATTCCATTTTTACTAAATAGTCTTTTAATGCTATGCGCGCTCGATAAATATACACCTTCACTTGCGACTCATTAAGTCCCGTTATTTTTTCTATGTCCTCATAGCTGTATCCTTCATAATCTCTCAGCATTATTACACTTTTTTGGGCCGTTGGCAATCTGTCTAAAGCCTCATTCAGAATTTCATTCAGGTCGGTGTATTGTCTGCTCGTGCTGCTCATGCCTGTGCGCATTTCGTTTGCCTGATAGTCCATGTGTCTTTTTTCCCTGCGCATTTGGTCTATCATAGTGTGGTAGCCTGCAGTAAATATGTAGCTTTTGGCTTTTTCGTAGCTCACCTCGTCCACCTTGCTCCACAACTTGGCATATGTGTCTTGTACTAAATCCTTAGCCTTATCGCGGTCTTTTACGTTTTTCAGTAAAAACCGATAGAGCCCGTCACTATGCAGGTCTACACAATTGTTATACTCAGCTACAGTCATAGGCCAAAGGTTTTTTTCATTAGTTAAGACGCTACCACATTCATATAGTTACAGGTCCTTTTAATTTTTTTTTGATGACTGTTAAAAAGAAAATACGCTCAGCCGAAAATAGACGGTAAAGTTGTAGGATGCAGCTGTGCAATGAGGATATGGATTTTTATTTTCCATACTCATTCGAGTTGTGGTTTTCAAAGCGCAGATGCACATCTTCTTGGGTAATTCCGATGTAGAATTTACCAAGTTTTTGACTGAATATGATATAACAACCTGTCATAAAAAAAGCGAACCTTAAAGGGTTCGCTTGTTGTGGGCCCACTTGGAATCGAACCAAGCACCTACTGATTATGAGTCAGTTGCTCTAACCGAATGAGCTATAGGCCCAAAAAATTTCAAAATATCACCGCACCTATTGTCCCGATAGCTATCGGGAGAGTCAGTTGATCTAACCAAATGGTCCCAATGCTATATCGGGAGCCAAAAAAATCTCAATTAGTAACACAAGGCATACGTTTTTGAGGGCGGCAAAAGTAATCAAGCAAATGAACTACGCAAGCGAAATTTTGAATTATTGAACAAGTTCGTAGTCGAGGGTGCGTTTTTGAATATCACCACCTAGCACCTTTATCATCACTTTGTCGCCCATGTGGAATTCTTGACGCTTTCGCAATCCACGAATTATGTAGCGGTCTGGGTCAAATTCGTATATGTCGCCCTGAAGAGATTTGATGGACACCATGCCTTCACTCTTAGTATCGCCCACCTCCACATAGAAGCCCCAACCCGTTATACCGGCTATAATGCCTTCAAATATTCCACCTACATTTTTAAGCATGTATTCCACCTGTTTGTATTTCACGCTGGCACGTTCGGCTTCGGCAGCGCGTTTTTCCATTTGCAGGCTGTGCTTACATTTTAATTCATAATCTGCTTCGTTCACGCTCTTGCCACCATCCAGGTAATGTTGGAGCAGGCGGTGCGCCATCACATCAGGGTAGCGTCTTATGGGCGATGTAAAGTGGGTATAGTATTCAAAGGCAAGTCCATAGTGACCTATGTTCTTTGTGGTGTATTCTGCCTTGGCCATGCTGCGTATGGCCATGGTTTTTACTATGTCTTGCTCCGGTGTGCCTTCTGCTTTGGCTATAAGGGCGCGTATGGCGGCCACTGTGTCGGTTTCAGATGTTTTTGGCATCTTGTAACCCAGGTGAAATACAAAATTGGACAACTGTCGCATTTTTATAGGGTCTGGCTTATCGTGAATTCTGTATATGAAGGTGCGCCCAAGATCGTTTTCTTTTTTCTTGCCAATAAACTCTGCAACTTTACGGTTGGCAAGCAGCATAAACTCTTCAATGAGTTTATTACTGTCTTTCATTTTTTTAATGAAAACGCCAATGGCGTTGCCCTTCTCGTCTAATTTGAATTTTACCTCCTCGGTGTCAAAATCCAATGCACCAGCCTTGAAACGCTCTGCCCGCAGGGCTTTGGCCAATTTGTCCAAATGCACTATTTCTTTTGAAAAATCACCTTTTCCGGTTTCTATTATTTCCTGTGCTTCTTCATAAGTAAATCTGCGGTCGCTAAGAATAATGGTTCTGCCAAACCATTGGTTTTGTATTTCTGCCTTCTCGTTCAATTCAAAAATGGCGCTGAAGCAAAGTTTTTCTTCGTTGGGCCTAAGCGAGCAAAGAAAATTAGATAATCTCTCAGGCAGCATAGGAATGGTGCGGTCTACTAGATAAATGGATGTGGCACGCTCATAGGCCTCTTTTTCTAAAGCGGTGCCTAGTTGCATATAGTGGCTCACATCTGCAATGTGTATGCCCACTTCTGTATTGCCATTATTTAGCACCTGGTAGGAGAGGGCATCATCAAAATCTTTAGCATCATAAGGGTCTATGGTAAAGGTGGTAATACCGCGCATGTCCCTGCGTTTTGCTATTTCTTCCTTGTTTATGTCAGCAGGAATTTTTTCAGATTCCGATACTACATCATCATGAAATTCAGTAGGCAAGCCAAACTCAGCTATTATGGCATGCATCTCCACAGAGTGTTCGCCTGGTGTGCCAAGCACTTTTACCACTTTGGCTACCGGGTTCTTTTCTGGGTTTTCCCACATGACTATTTGCACTATCACCTTTTCGCCCACTTTGGCATTATTCATTTCCTCTTTGGGTACAAAAAAGTCTATATGAATTTTAGCGTCTGATGGGATGAAAAAATAACCGCCTTTAGCTTGCTGAATAATGCCCACATAGTTTTCGCGCTTGCGCTGCACTACTCGTAGTAGCTTGGCTTCTGGCCTGCGTGCTTTGGGGTTGTAGCTTATTTCTACTAAGTCGCCATTTAGCGCAAGGCCAGTGGCACCTTGTCTTATTTCTATGTCTTTTTCTATGCCATCTACCGACACAAACCCTCTGCCATTGCGGGTAATGTCTATAGTACCTTCAAGGGTTTCTTTTTCTACTTCTTTTAGCTGAAACTTGCCGCGCTCTACTTCTCTAAGCTTTCCTTCTTCTGTTTCTTGCAGCAGTATATCGTACATAAGGGTGCGCACGCCACTATCGCTTATGCCTAGGGCTGCAGCTATTTGTTTGTGATTAAGCGCCTTGCGCGGTGCTTCATGAAATACATCCAGTATAGCTCTGCGTAGTTCGCCTTTGGACGATTGTTTTTTTGGTTTTCCTTTTGCCATTTGTAATGCGAATATGCAATGAAATGCAAATTATTATCCATTCCAAAGCACAGAGTTATGACCATAGCTATTCATGCTTGGTTTTTAACTAATAAGAAATACAGGGGGAAATAATTTTTTAGAAGACTACTTTGTATTAAAAACATTCATGGTTCTTTCAAGGCCCGTCAGCCCAAAACTCATCACAGCATTGGCGGAGTATTCTATTTTTTCGTTCAGTGTTTTTAGCTCCTCTTCGTTCCATTTGCCCAGCACGTAGTCTACCTGCTGGCCTTTGCCAAACTCTGCACTTATGCCAAATCGCAAGCGCGCAAATTCTTTTGTTTGAAGCACTTCTGTTATGTGTTTAAGTCCATTGTGACCACCATCACTGCCTTGGGCGCGTATTCTTATTTTGCCAAAGGGCAATGCCAAATCATCTGTCACTACCAACACGTTTTGACGCTCTATTTTTTCCTGCTGCATCCAGTAGCGCACTGCGCTGCCACTAAGGTTCATATAGGTGGTTGGCTTTATCAATACAAATGTTTTGCCTTTGTGCTTGGCCACGCACACATCAGCATAGCGGCCAGCTGTAAAGGTAGCATTGCACATGTGTGCTATGCGCTCCACTACTTTAAAACCAATGTTGTGGCGTGTTTCCACATACTCGTTACCAATATTGCCAAGGCCGGCTATCAAATATTTCATGCGGTGCAAATAGAATAAAACATTGGTAAAGAAATCAAATGAAAAAAAAGGAAAGTTTATCCCATATTTTACATAAGACAATGGTTAATTGCAAAATCGCTCAAGAAAATCAATACTTTCAAGTTCATTTCGCCTGAAAGTTGATTTTCTAAAGAGCGGGATAACCCCAACTAAAGCAGTAGTTCTGTGCCTTTGGCCCATCCTACTGCAAAAGTTGGGTTTATAAGTGAAATGAAAATTAGAATTATAGAAATTCTTCTTACTATTGTATTCAACAATTGGTCAACGGACTGTTTTGTTATTTGAAAAAATATTTTATCGGACACGCATCTGCGTGAGTTTTCTTCAGAGAAAAACTTGGAAATTTTTTGTTGAGATGAAAACTGCACAGCGGACGCGCCCCTTGGGCGCGTTCCATCTGTTGTAGTTATGTCTCAACGGGCTATTCCAAGTGCCTTCTTAGAAGTAATGAAAGCAGTTCGGAATTCGCCCTTTTTTACTTTATACAAAGAGGTAGTGAGATTGAAAAGAGCATAAAGCACAAAAAGGTTTTTTGGAAGTAAATCATTAAATGTTTAACCAAATACCTAAAAATGTTATGAGAAGCAAATTAAATTTTCTAAACATGTCTTTCGTGCAAAGACGAGCTATGGGCAAAAACCCCAACAGCTATCGATTTGATTTCTTAAAATCACTTCATTCTATTTCACACGGTTTATCTAAGTCGCATTGGTTGCTGGCTCTTTTTATGCTGATGCGCTTATTAAGTTTTGGACAAAATCCTTTTTGGATATATGGCAATAAGCTAGTCCATTTCAATGGAGCTAACATTGCAGTGAATACTTTGCCACAGCCTGGTAATAATCCAGAGTTACATTACACAGGATTGTATCCAGAGCGGAATTTCAATGTTCAAGTAGATATTAGCGGTGAAATTCTTTTTTTCATCGTTGATGGTTACATATACGACAGCGAAGGATATGTCATAGCCCGAGGATTAAACAGATATGACGAATACTACGAAATAGCTAGTGAGAATGACCTTGAATATTTTCCTGCTGGTGGAGCCGATTTGGTCGTGACGAATGTTCCAGGATATTGCGATAAATATTATATAATAAGTTCTTCTCAATCACAATTTGGTTCTGTACATTACGATGTAATTGTGGCTATTTTGGATCCTAGCATGGACAATTCACTTTTTAGTGACCCCGCTAGAAAGGGTAGTCTTATACATGACTCAACAGTAGATACTAATTTATTCCCAAATTTTTACAATCATCAGCAAATTTGGGGTCTAGAACCAAATATTGAAGGAGTTTATGTATATAACCAATACCTGCTTTTAAGTATGGCCACCGATTGGAAAGGAGAATTCGCCTCGCTAGAGATAATAGAAATAAGTAGTGATGAAAAGTATTTGCTAATATCATTTGCCCACGGCACTTTTAGAATTTTTCATTTGCAGGAAGATATATTCACTCTTGTTCACGACTGCAATGAAGATATTCAAGATTTCGATGAGTTAAAGCCGCAAGGCGCTATGGAGGCTGTGCAACTTGCGAATGGTAATTATAAAATTGCCTGTTCAGCGTATTGCGATTTAAACCTTGCGGTTTCTGCAAGAATAACCACTTATGATTTTAATGCCAACGGATTACTGGCAAATCTTGAAAGTTATGTGCCTTTTGTCAATCCCATTTTGGAAACGAATGAACTCACCAGTCTTGAATTTAGTCCCAATGGGGATTTTTTGTGGTTTACAAAAAACACAGCGCCTTATATAGGATTTGTGAATCTAACAACAGACCAAATTGTTTATCCATTTGCAGGTGATTTATCTGCCTATCAAAATTCCAAGCTAGAAATGAATACAGATGAATCAGGTAACTTTGTTATATATATGCCATATGCCAATGGACTTGCACGCATTACTAATCCAAACAACCCAACATTATCTTCTATTGTTACCACTACACCCTGGGCCAGTGGCATAGCCGCATCGGTTTTTGAACCAGAGGTAGACCAAATTATTTACAACTTACAAGTAAATAATACGAATAGCCAACTCATCCAAACATTTTTAGCTACTGGTGCTTGCTGCGCCTCCAACGCCAACTTAGCAGGGCATCCCACATATACAGCCAGTGGCATAGCAACATGGACTTATGGCGCAGGTAATAATCCATGGAACGCAACCAGCCCGGTATATATGAGTGGCGACCTAATCTTCAATTCCGGTTCCAAAGTGAAAATTGTTGGAATGGAATTCCGCTTTTCATCTACCTCAAATGCAATTATTAATCAAGGCGCTTCGGTTAATTTGAACAACAGCAAATGGACCAGTTATGAGTGCGATGGCCTAATGTGGCCTGGTGCTAATATTTTGGGCACACCCTCCAACGACCAAAGTCCGCTTTGGGGAAATGCTCAACAAGGCTATTTGTTGCTTAACAATAATGCAATGATTGAAAACGCAATATTAGCAGCAGAAGTAGGCACAACAAGTAGTAACGGTGGTGGTATTGTGCGAGGGTTCAACAGTTCTATACACAACTGCCAGAGTGGAATAAAGATAACCAATTACCACAACTATTCAGATAATTCTCCATTTGCGCTGCAAAACAACAAATGCTATTTCAGTGGGTTTCGATTTTTGATTGATCAGCATTTGGAAGACCCATTGCTAGTGCCTCTCAACATGGCAGATTTACAATATGTGGAAGGTGTCCAATTCATAGGTTGCTCATTTATAAATGCTACTGACTATTCGACCTACACATGGCAACAGCGCGGCTTGGGAATATTTGCCTTTCAGGCCTCTTTTAATGTGCAGGGAAATAACGGCAGTTGGACAGGGCTTGGAGATAATAGCCATACAGCCTTTGTAAACTTGGGAACTGGAATAGTAAGCTTCCTTGGTATCAACAACACTTATAAATGCAACCGAATGGAATTTCAAAACAATCTATTTGGAATTTTTAACCTTCTAACAAACAATCCAGCAATTACATTAAATAATTTCTTCTTACCCGATCAAACAACAGAAATGCAAACCGTTGACTTTATGCCCGCAGGCGTTTATCTGGGAGGTAGCACAGGCTACACAGTAGAAGAAAACCATTTTTGGGGTTACGAAACACCTGAACAAACTGGAATAGGCTGCTGGGTGAACAATAGCGGAGCAACAAGCAACCGTATCTATAAAAACTGGTTCGACCACTTGCGCATTGGCAATCTGACGGAATTGGTGAATGTACACCCAGATGGTCAGAAAGGCCTCCAATGGATTTGCAATACCCACACCGAAGGCATGGTGGATATGTATGTAGCACCCGAATCGCAGATGAGGCATGACCAAGGTGGTATTCAACCGCCCAATTTTGGAGGTGGCATGCGCGCTGCCGACAACCAATTCAGTATTCCAAACCCTGATTGTGCAAACAACTCAGATTTGTTGGTAGACCCCTACAATTTTTGGTATGTGCATTATGTAGATCATGGCACCCCAATTACAACACCAGATTGCCAATCCATCAGTACGAATCCCAATTACACAGGAGAGTTATTGTTTTCATCTAGTTATACTGGCACAATTTCTAATTATTCCGCAGATTGTCCTTCCGAACTAGGATTAGGAGGAGGTGGCGGTAGTGTTTTGCCTAGTGGCTTAGTAAGTGCGATGTCTGATTTGCAAAACTTGAATACAGCCATCGCTAGCCAGCAAAACTTGATGAATGCCGTGATAAATGCAGGTAACACAGAACAATTAATTTCTGAATTGAACAGAGCTTTTCCGATAGAGAGTCATGAATTGCGCGACTTGCTATTGGAAAAAATGCCTTTGAGTTATGATGTAATTCGCGAAATCATAATTCAAAATGCCCTCTTTAACCCATGGCATTTTACACAAGTAATGTTGGCCAACATACCACTAGAACCGGATTTATATAGTTATGTTATGAGCCTCCAAAGTCTGCCTGCCTTGCACAAAGCCTACTTGGAAGCTGCACAAACCGCAGGTAGTGGCAGCGCCACACTGAGGCAAATGTTGGAGCAGGAGTTGGCAGCTATGTATGCGGCCAAATACATGCTGATGGCCAAGATGAGCAACACGCTACTCTGCCCTGCAACAGACGAAACCATAGAGGAAGATGAAACGCAAACAGAAATAAAGTACAACGACTTCATCAGCTTGTGGCAAAATGAAGATTATGCAACCGCTTACAGAGTAAGAGCACAAATCCTGATCAATCAAAATGATTTGGAGCATGCCATTTCGCTTGTAGAGAGTGCCGATGTGGAACATCTATTGGCTGATTATGCTGACTTGATCGTATTACAAGCTCAACTCAACAATAATTGGAACAATGCTGATGCAGCCACAATCAACCGTTTGAGTTTGCAGTGGAATGACATACACGACCAAGAACGCAATACTGCCCTTGGCATTCTCTGGTTCATAGGCGCGAGTGATGAATTGCCTGTACCCATGTTGCCACAGTATTTGAGAAGCGAAAAAATTCCATCAAACTATGAATCAATAAACATTGAAGCATTGCTATCAGTTTACCCAACTCTAGCATCTGATGAGGTATTCATCACCTACCCTGCTGATGCTGATGGCATAGCTGTGTTAGAAATAATAGCCCTAGATGGTCGAGTAATAGAAAGTATCCCTTTGAATGGTACTAATGGTTTGTATGCACTCAATTTAGAGCATTTTGCAGCAGGCATGTACGTAGCAAGTTTGCGAATAGATAATTTACTATTGGCTGCTCAAAAATTTACAGTTATCAAAAAATAAAAATTACCAAGCCCTTGAATGACTCATTCAGGGGCTTTTTATTCATTCAAATATGAAAGAAAGACTAGTATTAACCTTTGTAATGCTTTTGTGCAATTGGTCTATTGCTCAAGATACTTTGAGCAAAATATTTCTACATCCATTTAATCTGCTTTCTAATGCCAACGGAACAGATATCTACTTAAAGAATGATACTCTCACTGTATTTGGTGAAATAATAGTCTGTGACACATGTTTGAATCATACTCGACAATACAGCACACAATTCAATATGCAATTAGAAAACATTTCTGACTGGCAATTGATAGAAACCGAAGACATGGTGGTCAATATGAGTAACGGATTCTATCCCCATCAAACATTTAGAAATTCAAACAATCAAATTGTTGGTTTGATTAATCGTTGGAGCCTTGCCAACACCAATGAAAATATCAACATATTGTATCATTTCAATTCCCAAGGTATTGCATTAAGCCGTGATACCATTTGGGAACTATCAAGACCCTACCAAGACTCTATATACGAAAGCTTACGTGGTCTGCAAGACGAAGATGGCAATTATGTTTGGGTCGGTAGTACATTTCTGAATAATGGCGACTATCCCTCAGGCTTCTGCACCAAAATAACCCCAGAGGGCGAATTGCTTTGGGTGCATGAGTATGCCAATACATGGGAGCTTATATCCATACAAAATGCCTTGGGTGGCGGCTATTGGCTAATGGGCTGGGAGACGGGGCCAGAAATGATAGACCCATGTGATAATTATGACTACCATGACAGCCAAATGATACTGATAAAAACCGATGCCGATGGCATCGAACTCAAGCGAATAGGGATGGGGAGTATTGGCCCCGATTATGCCTTCAACATTCACGAGGAAGAAGACCGAATAGTGGTGCTCGGAAGATGGTCGTTGGACGAATTGCCAAGTGAGTTTCCGCAAGAGTATTGTGATGTTGGAACACTTTTTTCGCAAGTTCTTCACGAAACTGCCGATGGGTTCGAAATTGGTGATTTCAAAAGATATATGATTCCTGATGGCTATCTCTATTTTCAAGGTAGTTTTAAGATGGAAGATCAATACTATCTGTATGGTTTTATTTCAGATGAGCCAGGTACACCTTATCATAAAGGAATATTACTCAATTTAGATGAAAACTTAGACAGCCTTTCTTGCCGCAAATGGTGGCATTTTGACAGTGCTGGTAGCAGGAATTATGTAAACCAAATAATACCCCTGCCCGATGGCAGCGGCTTTGTTGGTTGCGGTTCGGTATTCAACGATATTTTTGACCCCATTCCACTCCTAGAGCAATTGTGGTTGTTCAAATTGGACTCCCTCGGTTGCCTTATACCCGGCTGCGATGTGGGGATAGAAGAAATGGTGATGGGCTTGGTAAACTATATCACCGTTTTCCCCAATCCTGCCAGCACTTTTACAACTGTGCAATTGGAAATACCAATAGACTTCAGGATAAATTTAGAAAATGAAAACCGCTTAGTAATAACAAACTTGCAAGGCAAGCAAGTAAAAACGATTTCGCTGCCAACCCTGCGCAATGGCCAAACACACACCGAACAAATAGATGTGCGAGGGCTTGCAAGTGGTCTTTATCATGTGCATTGGGCTGTGGGCACTACTTGGCTTGGGGGTGTGGCATTGCAGGTGGTGAAGGAATAAAATGTAGCCCTATTGAGAGATAGGAGCCACTAGCAAAGCCATGTTATAAACTTAGCCTTTGATCACTCAAGCTGCGCTTCGCTAAAATTGCGCATGGCAGTGTGCTTATATCAACCTACTTAATAATCCGAATTAATTAGTCGGGAAAGCGCAGTTTAAGAAAAAACAAAAGCCACCTCACATTATATGAGATGGCTTTGTATGTAATTTTTAAAGTTGGCTTAAGAGAATTACTTCTTAGCAGCTTTAGGGTCAGCAGCTTTAGCAGCATCTGCCTCAGCAGCAGAAGCTCTTGTAGCAGCTATTTGCACCACTGCAGAAGCTTCCGCTTCTAATATAGTGCAGCCTTCCACTTTTAGTTCGCGCACGCGCACCAAGTCGCCAATGTTCAATGCGCTAATGTCAATCTTAATGTCTTCAGGCAATAGTTCAGGCTTACCAAATATGCGCACCTTGCGGTAGTTCTGCACTAGTTTACCACCTGCTTTTACACCCTCTGAGCTACCAAATACACGCACTGGTAGTGCAGTTTTTACTTCCTTGCCAGGTATTAGCTCTAGCAAGTCTATGTGGGTTACCTTGTCCGACACAGGGTGCTGTTGTTGCTCCTGTATAAGTGTTGTATAAGTGTTGCCACTTATTTCAATGTTTATCTGAAGGGTATCAGACTGACGGACAATTTTATCCCAATCATTTACGCTTACGCTAAATGGGGTTTGTTTTGCACCGCCATAAATCACACCGGGAATGCGACCACTCTTACGCAAATCCGCAGCATCTCTTCTTCCTACGCTCTCTCTTGGAGAACCGCTCAATGAAACTTGTTTCATGTGTTTATGGTTTTTAAATTAAATTATGAAATTATAAAATTGGAGCTTATGCTCTTGTTCTCTATTAAGTTGTGCAGCACTCCGCCAAACAATGGTGCGGTGGCTAACACTTTTATTTTGCTTGTTGGCTTACCTTCTTTAAGCGGTATGCTATCGGTCACTATAAGTTCTGACAGCATGCTGCTTTCAATACGCTCATAAGCCTGTCCGCTAAGCACAGGGTGTGTGCAAATGGCTCTTACTGATTTAGCACCGTTGGCCATCATCATTTCGGCAGCTTTGCAAAGTGTGCCGGCCGTGTCGCACATATCGTCCACAATTACCACATTTTTGCCTCTTACATCGCCTATCACCGTCATGCTTTCCACTTGGTTAGCCACCTTGCGCTGCTTGTAACATATTGCCAGGTCGCAGCCCAGTAGTTTGGCATAAGCGTTAGCACGTTTAGTGCCTCCTGTATCTGGCGCAGCCACTAGCAAGTCTTCAATATTTGCACTTTGCAAATACGGAACAAAAATGGTGCTTGCATACAAGTGGTCTACCGGTACTTCAAAAAACCCTTGAATTTGCTCGGCATGCAAATCCATTGTAATCACTCGGTCTACACCAGCAGCGGTAAGCAAATTGGCTACCAGTTTGGCCCCAATGGCCACGCGTGGTTTGTCCTTTCTGTCTTGGCGGGCATAGCCAAAATAGGGCATTACGGCCACTATTCTTTTGGCTGAAGCACGCTTTGCAGCGTCTATCAGCAGCAGCAGTTCCATCAGGTTGTCGCTAGGCGGAAAAGTGCTTTGTATAATTATTACCTCTTTGCCACGCACAGTTTCTTCAATACTTGGCTGAAACTCACCATCGCTAAAGTGCTGTATGATTACGTTTCCCAGCTCCACACCATACTCGCGGGCAATGCTTTCGCCCAAGTAGCGTGAGGCAGAACCTGCCAGTATTTTTACCATGTCTTGCATTGTTTGGTAATCCTCTTTTTTTGGAAAGGGCGGCAAATATAGCCACATGGCTAGGTCGCACCAAGGCTTTTTGGCCCAATTTCTTTCCTGTAAAACACAATTAAATCTGTGGAGATGAAATTAATAGGAGTTTTTTGGAAGAAATAGCAAGTTCAGAAATGAACGCAAGGCCCTGTTGTTGATACAGTGTGAGGTATACAAACCTTTTAAATTTTTACATCATGACAATCACAATGGTTTTAATTCTCGCACTCGTGGTTTTTTTGTTTTCTGTGGACGGTAGCTGGTCCAATGTGCTTAGCACACAACGCAACGATTTGGTTTTTGAAGGGCGCAATCAGCAGTATGGCGCGTATAGCCTGCGCAGGGAAGAGCCCAAAAACATGTTTTTGGCCATTGTGCTTACAGTAGGCCTGGTAGGCGGTGGGCTTACCACTTGGATGCTTGCTGGTGCTTCTGCACCTATGGTAGAATATTCTGATTTGGGCTCAGATATATATCCTGTTCCTATGCCAGCACCAATACCCAAGCCAGAGCCTAAAAAGGAAGCTAAGAAAACCGACTCAGCACCTACTAAAAAGGCCGGTGGAGTAAAGAATACCACTCCGGTGGTGGTAGACAAAACGCTCGAAAACCCTCATTCTGACCTGGACAAAAAGAACAAGAATTTAGGAAGTTTTGATAACGAAGACGAGGAGGATATTTTTAAAGAGCCTAAAGCATTTGAAGAAACTACGGGCAATGGAAAAGGCAAAGAAAACACGTTTGTAGTAAAAGATTTTGTGAAGGAAATGCCAGAGTTTCCTGGTGGCGACATGGCTTTGGTGCAATACATAATGGAGCGTGTAAGCTATTCTGAAATAGATGTAGCGCGCGATGTGCAGGGCACTATGCTGGTTTCGTTTGTAATAAATGAAGATGGCAGTGTAAGCGATATAAAAACAGAAGTAAACATTGCTAACGGAGAAGGCCTTAGCAAACAGGCTGAAAGGGCTATAAGAAATATGCCACTTTGGAAGCCAGGCAAAGACAACGGTAAGGTAGTAAAAGTGCGCAGAAAAATTCCTTTGCGTTTTATTCTCAGGTCATAATGGTTTTTGCAAAGTTTGCCTTTTGGCCTCCATTCTTTTTTTGGTGGAGGTCAAAAGTGCAAACTACCTTTCGCCTCCCTAATTGATTGGGCAAATAGCAGAAAACGAAACAATAAATTTATCAGCAATGAAGAACATGAGCCCCATGGTGGCAATTGGATTTTTTATGAGTGGCATTATCATGCTGCTTGCCATTATGTGTTTACTTATTCCATCGGCACAGGAGTGGCTGCAGGGCTGGCGCAGATATGCCATGGCTGTGGTCTTGGCTGCTTATGCCTCGTTTCGTTTTATGCGCGCCCGCACTCAATGGCTGCAAACTAAAAACCGATAAAAAAAATGAAAACCAACATTGCAATTTTTCTAGTGGCCATAGGCCTTGCATCATGCACAGAAGTGCCCACACCGGGAAAAGGCGGATATACATCTGGTGAATTAAAAATAGGCGTAGACAACTCGTTTGAACCACTTATGGAAACGGAAATTTACACCTACACCTCGCTGAATGCGGATGCAAAAATTACCGCCACCAACCTACCAGAGGCCGATATTTTTGACCTGTTGATAAAGGATAGTGTGCAAGCTGCAGTAACAGGCCGTGCATTGAATGCTGAGGAATTGGCCTATTTTAAAAGCAAAGACAAAATGCCGGAGAGCATACTGTTTGCATATGATGCTGTGGCCTTGGTAATAAATCCTGCCAACATGGACACTACTCTTACTCTGGACCAAGTGAGAGCCATATTCCAAGGCACCATTACTAAATGGAACGAAGTAAATAAAGCTTCGAAACTAGATGGAATAAATGTGGTGTTTGACAACAATAAGTC
Organism: Flavobacteriales bacterium; assembly: GCA_031418455.1. Classification (GTDB taxonomy): domain Bacteria; phylum Bacteroidota; class Bacteroidia; order Flavobacteriales_D; family Sanyastnellaceae; genus JANNVZ01. The sequence continues at coordinate 18,180 of JANOXJ010000071.1, forward strand.
CAGCAACGCGAGCTATATAAGAGAGAAATTTTTAGCCGGAAAGGAATTTGCTCCAAACTGTTTTGCAGTGCAAAACAATGAGGAGGTAATAAACTACGTAAATCAAAACAAGAACGCAATAGGTGTGATTAGTTTGAACTGGATAAGCGACAATGTGGACAAGACAGCGCAGAAATTTTTAGAGAAAATAAAGGTAGTGGGAATAATAAATCCGGCAAATACCACCAAGCCTGAAATGGCCAGAAGGCCTTTGCAGGCTTATGTTTGGGACAAATCTTATCCGCTCACACGCGAGGTCTATTACATTCGCACCGGCCTTAGCGCATCGCTTGGCACAGGCTTTGCAAACCACTTGCTTGCAGAAAAGGGCCAGTTGATAATAGACCGAATAGGAATGGTGCCAACAACCCCTACCACCAGAATAGTAAAAATAGCAGAATAATAATTTTATTTAAACCGTGAAAAAAATTAATCATCAATCATCAGCAATGAAAAAGAATCTGATAGGAATGTTCGCAATGTTGTTTGCGTTTTCATTCAGCAGCATAGCCCAAACCAAGGAAGATGCCATTCGCAAAACCTTGAACGAGCGTTACGAGTCGGCCGAGTCGGATTTAAAGGAACTCATAGCGCGCGAACCTGCTAATGGCGACAACTACCATGCGGCAGGCGACAACTACCTATACTGGGGAGAGATGGATAAGGCTGAGGCGATGTACCGCAAGGGCATGGAAGTAGCACCTACCAATCCTTCTAACTATGCTGGTCTTGGCCGTGTAGCATGGATAAATAAAAACGAAGCAGTAACCACAGCGCAGTTTGCAAAAGCAGCAGAAATAATGGCTGCAAGAAGCAACAAAGTACCAAAGCCGCTGCAACAACTTACCTACTTGAAAATGGCTGAGGTGTATTTGCAAAGCGAAAAGAAGAATTTAGAAAAAGCTTTGGAGTACATAAACAGTGCTCTAAATCTAGGTCCTGAAAATCCGGAAGTGTATATACAACTAGGCGATTACTATAGCGTGCGCGATGGTGTAAACCAAAGCGATGCAATAATGCAATACAACAAAGCATTGGAGAAAGATCCAAAATATACTCGCGCTCTTTTGCGCAAGGGTATGACATACGTAAAAATAAAAGCTTGGGACGATGGACTAAACTACTATAACGAAGCCATTGCATCTGACCCAACGTATGCACCAGCCTATCGCGAAAAGGCAGAGCTGCTTTATCAAGCAGTGCGCTACCCGCAAGCTATAGAGGCTTACGGCAAATACTTAGAGTTAAACAACAGTTGCCGCGTGCAGCAGCGTTATGCAAGTTTTGTATTTCTTACTAAAGATTATAAAAAGGCAGTAGCAGAATTAGAAAAGGCATTGCCTTGCGACAATAAAAACACCATACTGTATCGCTTGCTTGGATATGCATATTATGAAACTGGTGATTATGCCAAAAGCACTGAGAACATGGACAAGTTTCTTACCATGGCTAAGGCTGCAGGTAAGCCAACTATATTAGGAAGCGACTATGGTTACCAAGGTAAATTGCTTTCTAAATCAGGACAAGATTCATTGGCAGTATTGAAAATACAAGAAGCTATCGCCTTAGACCCAGAGTATTTAGATGGTTATGGTGAAATAGCTACCATATACCAAAAGCAAAAGAAGTATGACAAGGCAGCAGAGTTTTACCAAATGAAAATTGAAAAAAGCAAAGAACCTGCTATGCTGGATTACTATTACCTAGGCACTTGCCGCTATAGCAATAAAGAATACACAGCCGCTGATGCAGCATTTGAAAAAGCTGAAAAGAAATATCCAGATGCTACATTCTGGAGAGGCCGTGCTAATAACAGAATGGAAGTAGACTTAGAAAAACCTGTTGGTTTAGGCAAGCCTTTTTACGAAGCTTATATTCAGAAAATTGGTGCTGAAGCGAAGGCAATTGAAACAAACAAAAAGAACTTAGTTGAATCTTATTCATACCTTGGTTTCTTCAACTTCACACAGAAAAATTATGACTGTGCAAAGGCTGGTTATAACAAAGTAATAGAACTGGATGCAGCAAATGAGAAAGCTAAAATAGCCTTGCAAGACAAGGATATAATGGCTGCACCGGGCACTTGTGTGCTTATTGCTCCAAAAACAGAATAAGAAAATAAATAAAATATTGGACATATTAAAAACGCTCTGAGATTTATCAGAGCGTTTTTTTATTTAATTATTTTTTGGAGTATAAAAATAAATGCTACGAAAGTTTTTCTGTAAGCAATTTCATTTCCAACATAGGCGATGCTTTTTCGTACAGTATGCGATACACTGTATCTGCTATAGGAATATCTGCTAAGAATTTTTTGTTTATCTCGTGTATACCTCGCGTGGCGTAGTAACCTTCTGCTACCATATTCATTTCTATGGTAGCCCATTTTACACTATAGCCTTTGCCCACCATGGTGCCAAATGTGCGGTTGCGCGAATAGGGCGAGTAAGCTGTAACCAACAAATCGCCCAAGTAGGCACTGCCTTTTACATCGCGGTGTATTTCGTGCACACTGTCCAAGAAACGTTCAATTTCTCTTATAGCAGAGCTTATTAGCACTGCTTGAAAATTGTCGCCATAGCCAAGTCCATGGCATATACCAGCGGCTACAGCATATACGTTTTTAAGTATGGCAGAAAGTTCAGTTCCAAAAACATCTTCGGTGGTATTGGTCTTAATGTATCTGCATGCGAGTAGCGATGCCATTATCTGTGCTTTTTCTTCATCGTGGCAGCCAATGGTAAGGTAGCTAAGTTTTTCCAATGCTACTTCCTCCGCATGGCAAGGGCCGCAAACAAGGCCTATTTGCTCATAAGGCACTCCCAGCTGCTTGTGAAAGTAGCGAGCCGGAATACTGTCAAATTCGTTGATGATGCCTTTTATGGCAGAAAACAAAACTTTGTTTTCTAATCCTTTTGGTTTGTAATGTTCTATAGTTTCGTGCAAGAATGCTGATGGAATAGCCACCACTAAGTAGTCACTATTGTCCACTACTTCCTGCAAGTTATCGGTCACATTTATTTTATCTTTTTCAAATTCTATACTCTGTATGTAGTGCGGGTTGTGGCCAAATTTCTGAATATTTTCAATGGCCTCTTTGCTGCGCATCCACCACTGCACTTTGTCGGTATTGTTGCATAGCAATTTTACCTGAGCAGTGGCCCACGAGCCTCCACCTAAAACGCCTACGCGTGGTTTTTCATTTTTTCCCATATCGATGCGAATGTAGAAAACCTAATGCAATAAAAATTTCATAGAATCAAAAAAACACCTATCCATAAGGACAGGTGTTTTCTGGTTGGGAGAGAAATTTGGATGTTATCCCTGGTTTAATTCAAAACAATTTTCACGGTAGAAGATTTTTTATTGTTGCTAATCGTTAACTGATAGCTACCCGCTGCAAGCGATTTTCTTTCTAAAATAAATTGCAATTGCTGCGGACCAAAATTTTCGATAAGTTTACCTGACTGGTCGTACAATGCTATTTGGAATAAGCCTGCTGGCAACATTACCATGGCCGACTGATGCGCAGGGTTAGGGTATACTATTACATTAAATGCATTGCCTTCTCCCACACTGCTAATGAATACGGAAGTGCTTTGTGCAGAACAGTTGCTGCTATTAATTGTAACCACATAAAAC
>JANOXJ010000072.1:0-1560 GCA_031418455.1 Flavobacteriales bacterium
ACTGTATTGGTGGCACCACTCTCGCACCAGTACCCAAGTGCACCGCAGTCGCCAGCATTGGGGTGTGGTTCTATAAAGCTTGCTATAGCGCCTGTGTTGTTTAACTCTATTACTGCACCATTAGGCACTACTTCTAATGCAGTGCATGGCGAGTCGTGCGCTACGGCTGCATAGTTGCCCACTTCAAATGTCCACTCAGTATCATAACCCTGCGCGGTATATAGGTGTGCTGTGTTGCCATCTTCTATTAGTTCAAATATGAGCCCACCATCGCCATAGCTATCTCTGAATATAAGGTCGTATGATTCGCCATCTACTAAACAAATAGGACCTTCATATACTAGCGTATTGGCAGGGTATTCTGAGTCGCCACCTGCTGTGTTGTTGCAACCTACTGTGGCATTGCTGCCCCAGTCTATCACATTATTGCCACAGCCGCTACCGCTCGGTACCAGTTCCCAATAGGTTTCATAAGGCCATGCATCGGTTTGTAATACCATGTTTAGCGCTACTTCGCCTGCTTCGCATTGTGTGTAAGCGCTAGTGGAAAGTGTAATTATGAATAAGCTAAGTAAAATTCTACGCATTTATATGTCGATTTATGGGAGTGAAAATTAGGTATGATATGCAAAAAAAAGTCATTCAATTTTGTAGGGATTATAGGATTCATCCGCCACTTACCGGTGGTAATATGGCTACCTCATCGCCATGTTTTATTACATCATCGGGCTGCGCGTATGTCTTATTAATGGCCACTGCATAGGTGTTCAGAGCCTCCAGCGCAGGGTGCATGCCATTTATTATTTGTCTAAATTGTTGTTGGGTAATTTCACCATCCAATTCCATTTCTTGCGCACTGCAGCCTATTATTTCTTTGGCTATACCAAAGGCAAGAAGTGTAATTTTCATATAAAATAATATTTGATAATAATTCTGATTGCTGCAAAAGCAATGATAATGATGGTAAAGTAGCGCACCAATTTTTCGGTAAGAAAACTAATGGTGAAATGCGAGCCAATAATACCACCTAATACTACTGATAGCCCCAGCCAAAGATGATTCCATTCCAAGCTAATGCCTTGAACAAATAGACGCGAGAGAATAGATGCCAATGAATTGAATAAAATAAACGAAGCACTTGTAGCAGCAATTTGCCTTGGGCTGGCCCAATTGGAAAGGTGCAACAGTGGAGATAAATATACTCCGCCACCTATGCCTGTAATGCCTGCCAGTAGACCTATGCACGCGCTGGCAGGATAATGCAGCCAGTGGTTTATTATAACCAATTTATTGGTTGTGTTGTTTTGTTTTTGAACTAACATAGCCACTACAGCTAGTAATAAGCAACAACCTAAAATAAGAAAATAAGTAGAGTCTTGCAACTGCCACGTAGAACTCCAAATGCTGGCAGGCAAACTGAATGCAAGCAATTGCGCAGTAGGTTTTATGGCAAGCAATCCGCTTCTTAAAAAGCGAACAGTGCTGGTAGCGGTTACCAACCCATTGCACAATAATGCTGTGAAGCGAATAAAGTTTTGGCCTAAACTACTGCCCGACAAT
>JANOXJ010000073.1:0-12301 GCA_031418455.1 Flavobacteriales bacterium
TGTGTGCTAAAGTGATTTATAACTGGAATTTCTATTCCGTCTAAATAAAATCTATTCTCATTAGCCGCACCACCGCGTATTACAATATCGTTTCTAAAACTAGGTATGGCTGCCACACCGGGCAGCGAGCGAATGGCTCTGGAAATATCTCTGTTACCACCAGGGTTTCTCTTTATTTCGTTGGTACCAATAGTGCGTATGCTCAATGGCGACTCTTCTCTGTTACTTATGGAGGAGGAAACAATTTCTACAGTACCTGTAGTATCGCTCAACTCTTCTAACTGAAAATTGACTATGGCAGGTCTGTCTAATGTAACTTCAATTTCGAAAGCGACAGCAGTTTTGTAGCCTATGCTTTGGCATTCCACGTTATACAATCCTGGTGTTACATTTTCAATTATATAGTTACCCGTTTCATCTGTTATACCACCTAGTGCAGCATTTTGAACAGCCACCGCTATAAATGCAATGGGAAGGTTACTAGCCTTGTCTGTCACCTGACCTTTTATAATGCCGGCCTGGCTGTAAGCGAATAAAGAAGTAATGAAGAAGAAAGTGAAAGCTAAAAATTTAGTCATAGAGCAAAAATGTGATTGAAAGACAAATAACCTCAACTTTTGTTCATGTCTTTCTGTTCTACCATTTACAAAATGAATGTGTTAGAAATCCACCTGCAAACCAAATCGTTTACGCAAGGTTTCCAATGCCGGATTTTTTAGCACCATTTCCTCGTAGCGTTGCTTTTCTGTTTTGTATGTCTGCTTTATGTCTTCTTGCTTTAGAATGTCCACCTGAAAATCGAGGCCACGTATATCATACTGGTTGCGCAGGTATTCGCCTAGAAGTCCGCGGTGGTCGTTGAAGTACATGGTTTGCGTAGCGCTTGGGAACGACACTCGCAAGGTCTGATTGTCGATAAGAGCAATTTCTGCAACATTGAATACCGTTTTCACTTGCAAATTAGCTTGCAGTTTTTGCTCTGCAAAATTGCGCCATGCTAATCGAATTTCTTCTATAGTGTATAGACGTGTTGCTTCCTCACGCACCTCTACTGCTTGTTCGGCAGCGACTTTGTTTTCGGCAGTTTGCTGCGGAGAGCGCTTTATAGAAATGCTTTCAGAGCTGCGGTTTATAAGTGCTTTGTTGCCAAAAAGATTAAAAGACTTTGCAACAGGATTTACTTGTTCCGTTGTGGTTTCTTTATTCAACACAGCGTCTGCGAGTGGCCGCGATGTAGGGATTGCGGGGTTTATTTCGCGCTGGCTTACGCTCGGCATCATACCCTCGCCACTACGAAATGGCTTCAGTTTGAAGTTTTTTTTTTCGCCTTCTCTTTGGTTGTAGAGAATGCTTGCAAGCTTCATAAGTGTAAGTTCTACCAGTAGTCGCTGGTGTTTGCTTGCACGGTATTGTGTGTCGCACTCGTTTATAAACTGCAGTGCTGTTATGAGCATTCTTAAATCGGCTTGAGTGGCTTGCTGCTTGTATTTTTCAATTACATTTTCGCTTACTTCCATAAGCTGCAGTGTTTGCGCATCTTTACTCACCAGCAGGTTGCGTATGTGTCCGCCAAGGCCAGTTATAAAATGATGTCCGTCAAAACCTTTGTCTAACACTTCATTAAAAAGGACCAAACATCCTGGCACATCCTCCTTCATTATTAAATCCATAAGGCGGAAGTAATAATCGTAATCCAACACATTCAGATTTTGAATAACAAAATCGTAAGTAAGATTTTTCCCGCAAAATGCTACCACCTGGTCGAATATGGAAAGAGCATCGCGCATGGCACCATCAGCCTTTTGGGCTATTATGTGCAAAGCCTCAGGCTCAGCAGTTACGCCTTCTTTGGTAGCTATCATGGCCAAGTGGTCAGCCATGTCTTTCACCTTTATTCTGTTGAAGTCAAATATTTGACAACGACTAAGAATGGTAGGTAATATTTTATGTTTTTCGGTAGTGGCAAGAATGAACACAGCATGCGGTGGTGGCTCTTCCAGTGTTTTAAGAAACGCATTGAAGGCCGCTGCAGATAGCATGTGCACCTCGTCTATTATATACACCTTGTACTTGCCCTGCTGTGGCGGTATGCGCACACTGTCCACTATGCTGCGTATATCATCTACACTGTTGTTGCTGGCGGCATCCAGTTCAAACACGTTGAACTGCATTTCGTCCATCTCGTGGCCAATCATACCATTTACTGCCTTTGCAAAAATGCGTGCGCAGGTGGTTTTGCCCACACCGCGTGGCCCTGTAAAAAGGTACGCCTGTGCTATTTGATTGTTGGCAATGGCACTAAGCAAAGTGGCTGTGATATGGCGTTGGCCAACCACAGAGTCCCAATTGTCTGGTCTGTACTTACGAGCTGATACTATAAAATTTTCTGCCATAGCAGGGCAAAGATGAAAATTAGAAGCCCATACGCCATTAACAATCTATCCACATGTTGTACACAAATGAGCATTGGGGCCATTGATAGCCAATTTACACATTTAAAAAAAATAAATACTTTTTTCGGATTAACGGGCTAGAGAGATAACATGGATTGATGCAGTGGTTTGGTAATTTTCATTTTGGTTTAAACCACTGAGAACACGAAGAACATGGAGAATGAAATATGAGCTCTCCATGTTCTCCTTGGTTTCCTTAAATAAAACAGCCAAAATATTTAATGATTATTTCAAATGGTTTTATCTCGATCTCAATTGATTTATTCTGTATTTACTTATTAAACCGGTTATTCGAAACATTATCCAGTTAAATTGATTTACGTCCCATCACTGACTCTTCCCAAAGGGAAGAGAAGTCTGCGATAAGGCTTTTGGAAGCAGGCATGCATAAAAAAAAATTCTGTCAATTATAGATGTGGCACTTAAGGCCAAATTGCTTTCATTTGCTTCAAATAGAATTATGAAAAAAATATTGGCACTACTCTTTTTGTTGGCAGGCACATGGTGCCATGCACAAATGGAGCTAACCTGCGAGGTAAGCAACGATACCAAAGCCATAAAAGATGGTGAAGCTTTAGCCATAGTGACGGGCGGCACCGCTCCATACAGCTACAAGTGGAGTCATAAAAGCACTCCCCTCACATCCGATGCAAGCACAGGCCTTGACGAGGGTGTGCAACACTCTGTTACCGTAACCGATGCCACAGGTGCTGCGCTTACAACCCACTTTTTGGTGCCTGCAGAAAGTGTGGAAGAAAAACTCAATTCAGTTTTTATACCCATGGTAGATGCCCTTGCCGCAGTGTTGCTTTGGGACCCATTTGCTGCCATAGGCATATACGACCCTGTGGTGTACCTGCCTAATGGGCAGCCGCTGCTACATGCCAATGGCGACCCCGTAACGCAAGACTGTTGGCTGGTAGTAGTATTGCTTATAAGCGCTGCGGTATATTTTACTTTCTACTTTGGTTTTATAAATGTGCGCGGATTTAAACACGCAGTGCATATAACTATGGGCAAGTATGCCAACCCTGCCGACAAAGGTGAGGTATCTCAATTTCAAGCCCTTACTGCAGCGCTAAGTGGCACGCTTGGCCTTGGCAACATTTCGCTGGTGGCGGTGGCCATAGCTGTAGGTGGCCCTGGCGCTACCTTTTGGATGATAGTGGCCGGCCTAGTAGGCATGAGCAGTAAATTTGTAGAGTGCACACTAGGTGTAAAATACCGCAACATAGACAGCAATGGCGAAGTGAGTGGCGGCCCTATGTACTACCTCAGCAAAGGACTTGCTAAGCGCAACATGAAAGGATTTGGAAAAGTGCTGGCTGTGCTATTTGCCATAATGTGTGTGGGTGGCACCCTTGGAGGTGGCAATATGATACAGGCTAATCAAGCCTTTGCGCAGGTGGAAGAAACATTTGGCCAAGGAGCAGTGTCGTCACTTTGGTTTGGTATAGGCATGGCATTGCTTATAGGCTTAGTTATAGTGGGCGGCATTAAATCCATAGCACGTGTTACCGATAAAATAATACCCTTTGCAGTAGTAGTGTATTGCTTGTTTGCACTAATTATAATAGGTGTAAACATTGCACACATTGGCGATGCCTTTGCACAAATATGGAATGGCGCATTTCATCCTGATGCTTTGAAGGGCGGCTTTATGGGCGTAATGCTTATGGGATTTCGCAGGGCAAGTTTTAGCAACGAGGCCGGCATAGGCAGTGCCAGCATAGCGCATAGTGCCAGCAAAACAGAAAGGCCCGTGTCAGAAGGATTGGTGTCGTTGTTAGAACCCTTTATAGATACCGTAATAGTATGCACCATGACAGCGCTTGTGCTTGTGTTTACAGGCTTTGCTACCGACCCACAAGGCCTTACAGGTTCAGCACTTACCAATGCGGCATTTACTTCCATGTTCCCATGGTTCGACTGGGTGCTGCTGCTTTGCATCATCATATTTGCATACGCCACCATGATATCGTGGAGCTACTATGGCATGAAGAGTTGGGCCTATCTGTTTGGCGAAAAAAAATGGGTGAAGCAAGTATTCAATCTCATATTTATGATTTGCACTGTAATAGGCACCGTGAGCGGCTTGGGCGCAGTGGTAGATTTTTCTGACATGATGATATTGGGCATGGCATTTCCCAATATTATAGGTTTGGTAATAATGAGCAAAGAAGTAAAGCTGGATTTAAAAACCTATATGCACGATTTAAAAAACGGTCTCATTACAAAATATAAGTAACACACACACTTATGAGTTGGCGCAATGCATTTCAAGATTGGCTAGAATACACCTCTAAAGAGCGCAAAGGAATACTGGTGCTTATAGTTTGTATAGCGCTGCTTATTACATACAACTTTTGTGCGCCCTACATTTTCAAACAAAAAAACATAGACCTGAGCGGCAAGAAAACCGAAATAGAACAATGGCTTGCGGAGCATGCTGCCGACTCTACCGCGGGGCCTATAGACTATACTGAATTGGCTTTGCAAAAAGAGGCAAAACCGAAAAGAACACTCTTCACCTTTGACCCCAACACCTGTGACGATGCGGCATGGACAGCACTAGGCTTTACACAAGGACAAATAAAAAGCATACGCAATTTCATTAGTAAAGGTGGTAGTTTTAAAACCAAAGCCGACCTGAGCAAAATGTATGTAATAAGCCAGGAGGAATACGAAGAACTGTACCCATACATAGCCCTGCCCGATGCTATAGCCTATGACAACACTAACAACTATGCAAACAAACCGAATGATTATAATTCCAACTCGTACAATGCAAATGGATATCAAAAATTTGACTACTCTAACATACTCATAGAAATAAATAGTGCCGACACGGTGGAGTTTAAAAAGCTAAAAGGAATAGGCGGATTTTTAGCTAGAAAAATAGTGGAGTACCGCACCAAGCTGGGCGGCTACTACAGCACCGAGCAGTTGCAAGAAGCGTATGGCATGACACCTGAAAAAGTAGACACCATAAGGAAAAACATAGTAGCCGATGTGGCACTAATAAAAAAAATAAACGTAAACACGACCACGGTAGAAGTATTGAGCAAGCACCCTTACCTTAACTCATCGCAAGCAAAAACACTGGTAGCGTATAGAGAACAACATGGCCCGTTTAAAACTGTGGAAGGAATAAAAAAATGTGTATTGATAGATGCGGTTACCTATGAGAAAATAAAACATTATTTGGTGGTGGGCTAAGTATTATTCCACCACCAATTTCTGCGCACCCACTCTCCCCCCACCAAAATCCACCTCCACTAAATACAACCCAGCCACACCAAACTCCTTAACAGAAAGGCTTTTGTTTAAGGTATGATTAGACATTTGTTCTTTGTAAACTATTCTGCCTGTAATATCTCGTATGGTGATACTTTCAAATTCTTGAGTGCTTGAAATGTTTACTACGTTATTCGCAGGGTTAGGAGCAATTTGGAATTTCGAATTTGAAATTTGTAATTCAGAAATACCTACTGGACAGCCGTTGAATAACTCATCACCACAGGCATCGGTTTTTACAACCCACGAGTTGTAGTAGTTCTGACCTAACACACCAAAGTTGCCGACAAATGCAAGACCACCATCACTTGTTATTTCTAAGTCCCATACTTCCGGAGTGTGATAGTCTATGGGGGGCAGGTAGGTGTTGTACCAAAGTTCATTGCCTGCCGCATCTATTTTCAGCATATAGGCTTCACCATAAAATTCACCACCATCATCACCACCATAGCCCAGTATTACAAAACCACCATCGGGCGTTTGTTCAAAATCTGTTAAGTTGCCCCAAAAATGCTCATGCTCATACATAGTAAAATCTGATACTGTTATAGATGAAGCATTCAGTATTCCCACTCTTGGCTTATGATGCACAAAGTCTTCGCCTTGTGGCGCAGTGCCTGTAGCATGTTGGTAAGCAAACATAAAAGTATCAGGTGCTATCTGCACTGCCCACGGCAGCCAGTCGTTTTGGGTGCTGTTGCCCCAACTGATGTGGTCTATGAAATTGCCTTCGGGGCTGAGCCGAAGGGCGAACGGTTGATAGGTAGGGTACCAAGCCCCCAATAGCAATAGGTCCCCATTGGATAACTCAAACAGGTCACATATTCTTACAAAGGGTTGATTAAGTTGGAAAAGCAGATCATTTGTAAAATTCAATTCTTTATGCCAGATGAATTGTCCATCGGAACTGAGTTTAGTTAGAATAATGTCATCGAACTCTCCACCGAAATCAAAAGTACCGTTAGTATCAAGTGCAGCTGTACCTGCGGTTATGTAATTACCGTCCAATAGATGCCGAACTATAGGATAATCTGTCGCATAACTTGTATCTACCTGATATTGATCTTCAATGTATACCCATTGCTCCTCAAATTCATCATTGAGCTTATAAACTCTGCCTTGAATTTTCGGATAAGTCAAATCGGCAAACGCACCACTTGAAATATAGCCATCAGTGACTTTTATCATGGCTTCTGCATACTCTGCATAAAATACCAAATCGGCAGGATATTCAAAATTTCTTATTTCCAAAAGGATCCCATCTGAATTAATAATATGATGCGTTCTCTGAACGCCTTCTACACCATCGGTTGATGCACCATAGGTAACAAGTGTGTCATTCCTTATAAGTAAGTTGATAGAAATACCACCACCTGACTCTGGATTTTCTGGCGCTATATCCAAATTAAAATAAGTGTATTGCCCATGAATAGTCATGGGCAATACACAAATTAATAGAATGAATATGAATCTCATTTCTTTACAATGGGTTGGTGATGTAATGTATTACCTTCTTTATCCGATAGACGTAAATTATAAAATCCGGTACTCAATTTTGATAATATAACCGCATGCTGAAATGCTAGGTCTGTAACATTCTCAGACAGAACCATTTTGCCAAGTGCGTCATAAACAGCAATATGTGATATACCAGCATGTATTGTTTCTATTATCAATATGTTTTCAGCGGGGTTAGGATATACTTGAAACAAAGTCGTTTCTATTTGGCTGCCATTCACTCTTTCTGCTTCTACGACCCACTCATCGTCTACTATGGGCTCTTGGTATTCAAATGCACCAAAGTTGATGAGTAGGTCCAGTGCGGACTTAGTAGCACTCCATTTTATGTGTCGTTCCAAATCAATGGCTGAACAAGCCATTGTAAAGGATAAAGAAAACTTATTAGAACTAAATTTGAGAGATGTGTTAACCATTTTTACAGGATGAATCAAGGTTTAGCGTTTATTCAATTGAAACATCTCCATTTAGCAAATTTGCTTTTAGATGCACACAAATGAAAACATAAATATATCATTCACCAAATTAATAACAGCATACTAGACTATTAAATTTTTTCATTATTGCTTCATTGCATTGCACCAAAATGTTGATTTTATATTTCTGGATTATCCTCACTTTTGGATATAGTTCAGATTGTTCCACTCCTATACCGCATAATGTGGGTTTAACTAACTATCATTGCCGATAGAATTTACAGCAATGAATCTAGAAGAAAAAATAAAATCAGTTATAATAGATGTACATGATTTCCCTAAGCCGGGTATTGTTTATAAAGACATTACACCCATATTTCAAAACCCTACTCTGGGCAACGAAATACTGGACGAGCTGGTAAAAAACTACAGTGCCCAAAAACCCGATGCCGTGCTGGGTTTGGAGAGCAGAGGTTTTCTTTTTGGAATGCCGCTGGCCTTGCGCCTCAATGTGCCTTTTATACTCATACGCAAGCTGAACAAATTGCCGCGTGCACGCTACAGCGTGGCTTACCAGTTGGAATATGGCAACAACATAATAGAAATGCATAAAGACGCCCTTAAGCCCGGCCAAAACGTGCTTATACACGATGATGTGCTGGCCACAGGCGGCACTGCCTGCGCAGCAGCACAGCTGGTGCAACAGGCGTCATGCACTGTGGCAGGCTTCTCCTTTCTTACCGAAATTACTTTTTTAAATGGCAGAGAAAAGCTAATGCCATATAGCAAAGACATAATTACATTCGCCAACTTCTAAGCCCAAGGTTTAGATTTATTTTATTACTGCTTTTATTTAATTTGCCAAGTGCATTTTTTATGGACAATGAATTCCACAACGCACAAAGCGAACCAATAAAAGCCACAGCTGTTATAATCCTCTAAAAGACATACAAACAAAGCAATGAACTTTGAATTAACCGAGAGTCAGAAAATGATAGCGCAAGTAGTGCGCGATTTTGCAGAAAAAGAAATACGTCCAAACGTGATGATTTGGGACGAGTCGCAAGAATTTCCGAAAGAACTATTTACCAAAATGGGTCAGCTTGGCCTTATGGGTGTGTTGGTACCCGAGGCCTATGGTGGCGCAGGTCTTAGCTATTTCGAATACATAACGGTGATAGAAGAAATATCGAAAGTGTGTGGTTCTATTGGTCTTAGCACCGCAGCGCACAATTCGCTTTGCACTAACCATATATTAGAATTTGGCAACGAGGAACAAAAACAAAAATACTTACCCAAGCTCGCTACCGGTGAGTGGATAGGTGCTTGGGGCCTTACTGAGGCGGGCACAGGCAGCGATGCTATGCGCATGAAGTGTGTGGCCAAAAAAGATGGCGATTACTATGTGATAGATGGCACCAAAAACTGGATAACACACGGCATAAGTGGCGAGGTGGCAGTAGTACTGGCCCGCACAGGCGAATTGCTTGACACTAAAGGCATATCGGCCTTTGTTGTAGAGCGTGGCACACCGGGATTTAGCGGTGGCAAAAAAGAAAACAAATTAGGCATGCGCGCTTCTGAAACTGCTGAAATGATTTTTGATAATTGCCGTATTCACAAAAGCCAAATGCTTGGCGAAGAAGGCAAGGGTTTTCAGCAAGCTATGAAAATACTTGACGGTGGCCGCATAAGCATAGGCACACTTGCTCTCGGCATAGCCAAAGGCGCTATGGAAGCCGCAGTAAAGTATTCAAAAGAACGCGAACAATTTGGCAAACCAATATCGCAGTTTCAAGCCATTAGTTTCAAACTGGCAGATATGGCTACAGAAATAGAAGCTGCTGAAATGTTGCTGTATCAAGCAGCCGATTTGAAAAACAGAAAAAAACCAATGACCAAAGAGTCGGCCATGGCTAAGTACTATGCATCAGAAGTAAGCGTGCGCGTAAGCACAGAGGCCGTGCAGGTATTTGGTGGTTATGGTTATACAAAAGATTTTCCGGTAGAAAAATTTTACCGCGACTCTAAACTTTGCACCATAGGCGAGGGCACATCTGAAATTCAGAAGTTGGTTATTTCAAGAGAAATTTTGAAGTAACAATCATCCTATTCTGGAATCCTTTTTTTCTTTACTAACCATGGAGAACACAAAGAGCATGGAGAAAAGACTATGTGGGCTCTGTGTTCTATGTGGTTTAAAAAAAACTTAACCACGGAGAGCATGGAGAGCATTTAGTGTCCCATCCCTTTCCCTTCTCCCGCAGGGAGCAAAATGTGGCGGGAAGGGGAATTTGGATGGTTGGGATTTAGTCATGGAGAAAACTCTATGTGGGCTATGTGTTCTGTGTGGTCTATGTGGCCAAAAAAAACTACACCGCAAACGCCAAAATAGAAATGGCTGCTGCTGCCAATGCTATACCTAGCAGGTTTAGCTTGTTCAGTTTTTCCCTAAAAATAATAACTGCCGCAGCAGCTGTTACAAGCACTACCGCAAGGTTGTTTATGCAGAGCGTAGTGCTTTCAGCAAAAGCACTTTTGTGGTAAGCTAGTACCAAAAAATAAATGGAACCATAGTTTACCAGTCCTAAAATTATTCCTGCTATGGCATCTTTTAAACGCAATGCATATACTCCACGTACAGTTTGGAAAGTGAGTATACACACACCGACTAATGCTGCTACACCAACAGAGAGGCAAGTGAATAACTCGCGGTCGTTGTCGTTAGTAATAGACTGTGGGAAATACGCAAGACCAAAATCTACCAGTGCACTGCCTAATAAAATAATGAGTGGCCAGCCCAAGTCGTGCCATCTAAACGGATGGCCTTCTATTTTTATGGAAGAAAAAACTACACCTGCCAATGCAAGCAAAAGCGCCAAGCCTTTGAGCCAACTAAATGACTCACCTGCAAAAATTACCAGTAGCAATACTGCAAGCGCCAAACTCATTTTAGACGCAAGTGTGGAAACACTAATACCCACGCGCTGCGCAGTAATGGCGGTGAGATAAAATACTGAGATAAAAACAAAGCCTAGTGTAAGTCCGCCAATAGTCCACATAGGGAGCGCGCTTGCACTGTACAAAGCGCTTTTTAAATCTGTAACCAAGCACAAGCCAATAGATGCAGCGGTAATGTAGTTGAACACCAATGCAGGAAAAGTGCGCACATCCAATTTCTCAAATGCTTTAAAGATGAGGTATATGCCCGCGTTGAAGAGTATGCTGAGTAAAAGAAAAATCATGTATTATAAAATATATTTACTTCATCCTGGTCAGATGAAAATTGTTTTGCGCTAGTACTATTTAACGGAGGCGAAAGTAATCCATCGTGCAGCATTGCCTTGCCTGTCAGCACCCGCGCTTCGTCCCACAGATTATTTTTAATAAACTCATTCAAGGTATACGCTCCACCTTCTACCAATACCGATTGAATATTTTCTTCATACAATTTTTCCATAATACTTGATAGAAAATGTTCCTCGATGATTGGAAAAAATCTTAATGCATCATTTAACTTTTTAAGCTCATTCACTTTTGATTGGAACAAATCATTATAGCCATAAAAAATAAAAGTAGGTGCATCATTAAGAAGAACTTTTGAATCTAAAGGAAAATCTAACTTAGGCGATATAATTATTCTAACAGGGTTTTTGCCTTGCACCAAACGAACAGTAAGCGATGGATTGTCGTTTACAACCGTTGTATCTCCTACAAGCACTGCTTGCTCTTGTGCACGCCACAAGTGCACTAATTGCTGTGTGGCAGGCGTTGTAATCCAGTTTACAGCGCGCTCATTATCGCTGCGCTTTTTGTCCATAAACCCATCGGCAGATTGTGCCCATTTTAAAATTATATAAGGCCTCTTTTTTTGATGCCATATATAAAATCTTCTATTTAGGTGTCTACATTCTTTTTCTAAAATTGGCGACATAACTTCTATACCTGCCTGTTGCAAAATGGCCACCCCCTGGCCTGCTACCAAGGGGTTTACATCTAAACTACCTATTACTACACGTTTTATTTTTTTGGAAACTATCAGGTTGGCACAAGGTGGTGTTTTCCCATAATGCGCGCATGGTTCCAGATTTACATACAAAGTACAATCGCTTAGTATGTCTTGGTTGGCCACACTATTTATAGCATTTACTTCGGCATGTGCGCCACCATATGCTATATGATACCCCTCGCCCACTATTACATTTTGGTGCACTATAACACACCCTACCATGGGGTTAGGCGCCACCGCGCCCAAGCCTGCTTTGGCTAGTTGCAAACAGCGTTGCATAAAGTGTTCGTGATTCAAAAATATTGGCTCCATTTTCAGCTTGCAATATGCTCAATAACTACCTTAATTGCTGCCATGCATTTTTGCATGTAATAAACATTTATGTCGGCCCCTATTATTTTCTTTTTCCTTATAGCACTTGTTTACAGCAGTGCCGGATTTGGCGGTGGCAGCATGTATTTAGCAATATTGTCGGGCAGTAGTTTAGGCCAAAACTTTATTCGCTTCACAGCATTATTGTGCAATGGGTTGGTAACCGCTACCAGCACTGTTCGCTTTTTAAGAAGCGGATTGCTTGCCATAAAACCTACTGCGCAATTGCTTGCATT
>JANOXJ010000074.1:0-75318 GCA_031418455.1 Flavobacteriales bacterium
CAAAACGATGAGTTTGCAATGGCACAGTTCTACACTTTTGAGCCCTTGGTGCGGCCTATTGAATATTATTTGAAAAAGTAAATCTTATTGTTTTCTAAACCACTCTGCCATAATAATGCCTGCGGCCACCGAGGCATTTAAACTTTCTGTTACTTCCGTGCCTTTTATAGTAATGTAATCATTCAGCAAAAGGCGCATTTCAGCGCGCAAACCGTGGCTTTCGCTGCCCATAACTAAAGCACACTTTTGCGGAAAGTTATAGTCAAAAAGGTTTTTTCCATGCATATCAGCACCCACTGCCTTAAAATTATTTTGCTGTAATATGTCCTTTATTCCCTCCATAGATTCATACACCACCTTAAGTCTAAAAATGCTGCCCATGGTGCTTTGCACCACCTTCGGGTTGTATATCTCCACACAATCTGCTGTGCACACTATGGTGCTTATACCAAACCAGTCGGCAGTGCGCATAATGGTGCCCATGTTGCCGGGGTCGGCTATTCCATCCAGCACTAGAATCATATTTTCCGTTATTGTTTGAGCCTTTATGTCTGGTTGTTTTAACACTGCCAGGTGCTGCGAGGCGTTGCTCAAAGCACTCATCATCTCCATTTCTTTAGAGGTTATTCTAAAGGCATGTTTGTGTTTTTCTACAAAAGCATCGTCAGTGGTGTATAGCGCTACCAGCGCATAGCCCGACCCAATGGCCTCTTCAGTCATTTTTTTCCCTTCTACAAAAAATAGCCCGTGTTCCGTCCGAAACTTTTTCTGATGAAGTTGGCGCACTAATTTGATATCTTTTTTCAACGGTAACATATTTGCAAATCTTCTTAAATATGAGGCTTACTTATCCTCAAATTGCGCTGCAAGATAAAAGTACGTGAGGTGCATACTACAAATACTATTTTTCATAGGAGCAGCAGCCCTTTTTGGCGCCTGCAGCAGCCTGCGCAACCTACCGGAGGGCCAGTCCTTCATGCACCGGCATGATGTGGCAGTGCACAATGCACCCATAGAGTATACAGTACCAGACGATGATTTGTTGTCGTTATCGCGCCAAAAGCCCAACAGAAGAGTGCTGTGGTGGCGATTTAACCACACCGTGTATTTATTGGTGAATAAGAAAAAACTTGAAGCAAGCAGAGCCAAAGCCGCTGAGCGCTGTGTAAGAAAAAACGAAAGAAGAATACGCAAAGGCCGCTCCAGAAAAAACGAATGCAAGAGCTGGCAAATGTTTTGGGCAGAAACTGTAGGTGAACCCACTGTAATTTTAGACTCGGTGAAGGTGCTAAAGAGCGCCCAGCAAATGAACGTGTACTTGCAAAAAAAAGGCTACTTCAACAACCGAGTAGATGCTGAAATAATATACAACACAGATTCCAGTAAGTGCCATGTAGTGTATAATGTATACCCTAACAAGCCATATCATTTGCGCAATATTACCTATGACATACAGGATGCTGAAATGGCTATTATGCTGCCTCAGATAAAAAAAATATCGGTGTTGGATAGCTCAAAAGTTTTTGATTTAGATGAAATGGATTTGCAGCGCGAAAAAATGGCGCAGTTCTACAACAACCATGGCTATTATGATTTTACCAAAGATTATATCTTGTATGATGCTGACAGCACTGTGGGCAACTATCAGGTAGATATTAAATTAATACTATCTGAGCCAATGGTTCCATTGGCAGAATTTCCTGATAGTTTGGTTTCAGTGCCCCACAAAAAATATTACATTGGGGATATATATGTGCATACTGATTGGGATACATCTATACCCAACTACGCACCTACTGATACCCTCCGACATGATGGTTTGATAATAGTGTATAGCGGCACACCTAATCTGACTAAAGAATTAATATCGTGCATACAAGGCTACAATACAGGCGACTTATATCAACGCGACCGATTGGATCAAACATATAAGCGCTATACTCAATTGGGTGTATTGCGTGCTACTACTATTCAAATAACTCCGCAACCTGAAAACGCATTTGGTACGCATATTCTAGACACGCATATTCGTTTAACGCCTGCTAAAAAACAATTTTTCAGAATAGAACCACAGGTGACACACCGAAGTGGCAACATGGGTATATATGGCAACATAGTGTACACCAACCGCAATATATTTAAGGGTGCGGAGTCTATGGATGTGCGAATAATAACGGGTATGGAAGCATCGCAAACACTGGTGCAAACAGGCAACGGAACAGGCTCTAACATTAAAGGAAGCTTTGGCCTAAATACCTTTGAAATAGGACCTGAAATTACTTACCGAGTTCCGCGCCTTTGGCCGTTGAGTTGTGATTTTACAAAACGCAGCAGCGAACCACAAACTGCATTGAGCGCAGCATTCAACTACCAAAGAAGACCTGACTACAGGCGCACACTGTCGCAATTCAAATTCACACACAACTTTATAGAGAATCCTACTAAAGTGACGCGTGTATCTATAGACTGGGTAGAGTTTAGCATTATTAAAATTAAAAAATCAGATGACTTTGAGAAATTTTTAGACACATTAAGAAATGCATTCTTGGCCAACAGTTATCGCGACCACTTAATACTTGCCCTAAACGGAAATTTTACCTGGAATACACAAAAGGCCACGTTTCAAAAAAAATATTTCTATTGGCGAGCAAGCCTTTCACAAGCAGGATTTTTGCTTAATGAAACCATGCAGAATATTGTAAAGGCCAAAAAAGATGAGGCAGGCAGTTATGAAATAGCCGGAATACGTTATGCGCAATATGTGCGTGCAGAACAAGACCTGCGCCTCTATTTTAAAGTGAATGAGAAAAATGGATTTGTGTGGCGCGTATATGGCGGTATTGGCGTTCCTTATGGCAACTTGAATGTGCTCCCTTTTGAAAAAAGTTTTTTCAGTGGCGGCAGCAATGGCATGCGCGCATGGCAAGCAAGGTCGCTTGGCCCTGGCTCTTCCAGAGATTCTTCATCGGTAGTATCTTATAACAACATAGGTGAGATAAAACTTGAGGGCAATGTGGAATACAGATTTAAGATGACGAACATGCTGAACTTTGCACTATTTGCTGATGCTGGCAATATTTGGCTCCTAAATCCTGATCCTGATAAATTTGGCGCGGACTTCACATCTGAACGTTTTGCAAGCGAAATAGCCATTGGCTCAGGCATTGGTCTGCGCCTCAACTTCGACATATTCCTTGTCCGTTTTGACTTGGGAGTAAAGCTAAAAGACCCTGCCAAAGTGCAAGGAGAGCGCTGGTTATGGCAACCTAAAGATGAGTACCTCTCCTATCTTTTAAGTGTAAACGAAACGTATACCAGTATTCCTTTCAGGAGTAATCTGGTACTCAATCTTGGTATTGGATTTCCGTTTTAATCATCTCATTTGCATATTCTCATTTTATTGCATTCATCTTTCACTGCTATACCATTTATTGCATTAGTAGTCGAATAGAAACCTATTGCACTCCTTGTGGACATAAACATCCTCAGTAATTTTTCAATTATTACTAAATTTGAAGCAACACTAAAGCCCACATTCCATTATGTCATTCTCCTACAACAAATCACTAACCGCACTTAGGCGTATCAAAAGTGCGCATGAAATTCAATCGTTGTTAGAGAAGCTAAAACACCATCCGTTTAATAATACCGAGCGCAGTTCCTTTTCGTCCAAGGAAATGTTTAGTGCCAATGGGCAAAACATGCGCCTTCAATTTTTAGAAAAAGAAACAGGTATTCAACCATCTATTTTGAGTGGTGAAAGAAAATTTGAAGACCTCTCACAATTAGAAGGCAACATTGAAAACTATATTGGTATGACACAAGTACCAACAGGTGTAATAGGCCC
Organism: Flavobacteriales bacterium; assembly: GCA_031418455.1. Lineage (GTDB taxonomy): Bacteria > Bacteroidota > Bacteroidia > Flavobacteriales_D > Sanyastnellaceae > JANNVZ01. Next base: position 3,848 of record JANOXJ010000074.1, read on the forward strand.
ATTGCGCGTAATAGGTTCTGCGGCAGAAGGAGACTATTTTGTTCCCTTGGCCACTAGCGAGGGCGCATTGGTTGCAAGTTATCACCGCGGTGCAAAAGCTACATTGTTAGCAGGCGGCATTAGTTCGGTTTGTTTAACTGAAGGTGTTCAGCGGTCACCGCTATTTCGTTTTTCAGATTTGGCCGATTTAGGTTCGTTCATAATATGGGCACTGAGCAATGAGCAAACAATGCGCGAAATAGTGAGTAGAACCAGTAGGCATGCGCAACTGGATGATATAAGCACTAATATAGAAGGCAACCAACTAATAATAACATTTACCTACTATACAGGCGATGCTTCGGGGCAAAATATGGTGACCATATGTACAGATGCAGTATGCCAGTGGCTTGTGGCCAATGCACCCACAAAGCCAATCACATGGTATATAGAAGGAAATTTTTCGGGCGATAAAAAAGCAACTGCTATGTCATTTATGAATGTACGTGGTAAAAAAGTAACAGCAGAAATAGAATTACCAAAAGAAATAGTAGAAAGTGTTCTGAAAACCACTCCTGAAAAAATGGCTGAATACTGGCTAGCTTCTACCGTGGGCATAATTCAAACAGGAAGCATAGGTGCCCAAGGACATTATGCTAATGGTATTGCGGCTCTATTTATTGCAACAGGTCAGGATGCAGCTTGTGTAAGCGAAGCATCAGTAGGTGTTACACGAATGGAAACAACCCACAATGGCAATTTATATGCAGCAGTAACATTACCTAATTTAATAGTGGGTACTGTAGGAGGAGGCACCTCGCTTCCTACACAAAAGGAATGCTTGCAACTTATGGGATGTTATGGAGCCGGCAATGCGCGCAAGTTTGCAGAAATATGCGCTGCATTGGTGCTTGCAGGCGAGCTTAGTATAGCAGCAGCGCTTTCCATAGGGCACTTCACTAGCGCACACTCCATCTTAGGTAGAAAAAAATAAACTGCAAAAATCTGCCGATAATGCCATCACTCTTCTCCCGCTTTTATCAATACCAAAAAGAAAGGTTTCCCTTTCTTACCCATGGCTTGCTTATAGCAGCATTTAGTTTTAGCGCCATATCCTATTCTCGCATTTGCAGAGAAGCAGCAGGATTTATCTCAACCGAAAAATTTTTGGTATGCATATTCAACACCATTACCATATTCTTATTGCTGCGCATTTTTGATGAACATAAAGATGCTGAGGATGATGCCAAATACCGTAAGGAATTACCTGTACCACGTGGTCTCATTACTTTACCGGAGCTTCGCAATATTGGTATATTCATTTTCATACTTCAGCTAGTTGTAAATAGCATAACATATCCAAAAATGCTCCTTTTGTATGCGGGAGTAATGCTATACATGGCACTTATGGGAAAAGAATTCTTTATAGCAAATTGGCTAAAAAAGCATCAGTTCTGGTATGTTGTATCACATATGTTCATCATACCCTTTGTAGATGTGTTTGCCAGCGGCTACGACTGGTATTTGGAAGATGCTCATGCACCAATAGGTTTACTTTTCTTTTTTGCTGTATCGTTTATGAATGGCATAGTGCTGGAAATTGGCAGAAAAATAAGAGCGCCAAAAGACGAAAGCACAGGAGTACTCACCTACTCATCGTTGTTAGGTGCCACTAAATCTGTAAGCTTATGGACCCTTATGCTTGCCACTACTTTGGCATTGGCCATTTGTGCCTGCTATTATGCCCATCATACTACCGCAGTATATGTGGTGCTGGTGTGCAGCTTCTTGCTCACGCTTATTCCTGCTATTTTATTCTCCATTACTCAATCACCAAAAAGTGCGAAACGCATAGAGATAGCATCAGGACTTTGGACCATAACCATGTATTTATCACTTGGTGGCGTAGTAAAATTATTTGAATTACTTTAAATATCATAAATATGCTTAGCACCTAGGACCTATGCGATTCATATCATCTTATAAATACAAGACTACCGAAATAACCACTGATATAGTAGGTGGCAAGGCACATAACCTATTTGAATTAAATTCCTTAAGATTGAATGTGCCGCCTTTTGTAGTAATACCTTCTGACAGTCTTACAGAAAATGCTCAAAAGCTGAATGAAGCATTAAACGATGAATTTATAGCAAGCATTGCTAAAAATTTAAAAGGTGCTTCGTTCTTTGCAGTGCGTTCCTCAGCTACCGATGAAGATGGAAGCCAATTCAGTTTTGCGGGGCAGTTTGAAACATACCTTTTTGTACCCCAAAACCAATTGGCAGAGAAAATAAAATTAGTATGGCTGTCAGCACAATCTGATAGAGTAAAAGCGTATAGACAACAAAACAACCTAGCACCACACCAAGGCATAGCTGTTATTGTACAAACCATGATAGAAGCTGATGCAGCCGGTGTTGCATTTGGCATTAATCCCACTAATGGCAATGCCAATGAAAAAATAATTTCGTCAGTTTGGGGCTTAGGAGAAGGATTAGTAAGTGGCGAATTAAATGCAGATACTTATATAGTGAGTTCGAATAAAATAGTATCTCAAATAGCCAAGAAAGAAGAAAAAATAATATGGAATAAAACTGACTTAGGAGGTATTGAAAAAACAAAATTAAAAGCCGAAGAATCTGAAAAGTCATCGCTAACCGATGCTCAAATACATGACATAGCCAATATGTTAGGTTTATTGGATATGCACTATGGCCAACCACAAGATGTTGAGTTTGCACTGTATCAAAACACCATGTACTTGCTGCAAACTAGACCAATCACCACTCTGAATATTCAAGAATCGACACAAGGTGATAAAATAATTTGGGACAATAGCAATATTATAGAATCCTATCCCGGTGTTACATCACCACTTACATTTTCCTTTATTACAAAAATGTATGAGGCCGTATACATTCAACTAAGCGAATTACTTGGTGTAAGCCAAAAGGATATAGAAAAAAACAAGCAAGTATTTGCTAATATGCTGGGCTTGCTTGATGGGCGAGTATACTATAACTTGTTAAGCTGGTATAAGGCACTTGCTATGCTACCTGGTTATGCATTGAATGCAGAATTCATGGAACGCATGATGGGAGTAAAAGAAAGATTTGAATTGAAAGATTACAAACCTCAAAGTGCATTTGCGGAAAGACTGCGTGTATTAAAAATGGTATGGGTAATGCTTCGCAACTTCAGGCAACTCAATAAAATGCGGACTACCTTCCAAGCAGAGTTTAATCTGGTAATGCGGCATTACAACGCGATAGATTTAAATGATAAGACCCCTGAGGAACTTATGAATTTATACTTGAACTTTGAACAAACTCTTCTAATAAAATGGAAAGCACCATTAGTAAATGACTTTTTTGCAATGATATTTTTTGGTGTTACTCAAAAGCTTACAGAGAAATATAAACTTCCGCCTGGTATACATAACGATTTACTATGCGGTGCTCGCGATATAATATCTACGGAGCCTATAAGATTGAGTAGAAATATATCCGCTGAAATATTGAAACACCCCTCAGCCAAAGCACTATTTCTGAATAACGAGGCGGCCAAAGTATGGAATGAATTAGAAAATGTATCGGCAGAAATAAAAAACCAAATAAAAGACTACATAGCTGTTTTTGGTGAGCGGTGTGTAGGTGAGCTTAAACTAGAAACAAAAACCTATAAACAAGCACCAGAATTATTTATAAGAATAATACAAGGCTACGTAAGACAAGGCATAGACAATAGCGAAACGCAAAGTAACATAGACATAACAATGCGTGAGGAAGCTGAAAAAGGTGTTAGAACCCAATTAAAACACCAACCTTTAAAGAAATTCATTTTCAATTACTTCTTATCAAGAGCTCGAGTTCTTGTGAGTGCAAGAGAAAATTTGCGCTTCGAACGAACACGTGGATTTGGCAAAGTGCGCGAAATATTCAACGCTTTAGATACGAAACTACTTAATGCAGGACTTATAGAAAACAAACGCGATATATTCTTCCTTACTAAAGAAGAAATATTTGATTTTATAAAAGGCACAGCCGTTACACCTAATTTAAAATCATTAATAAACATGCGCAAAATGGAATACGCCAATTTTGAGAAAAATGTGCCAAATGAGCGCATTACTACTTATGGCATAGTCTACCATGCCAATGATTTTTATACTAAAGAAAACAACATTACACCGCAAGGCGATATGCAAGGCTTAGGATGTTGTCCGGGCAAAGTGCGTGCACGTGTGCAAGTGGTTCGCAACCCCACTGAAGTAGAAGATTTGAATGGCGATATACTTGTTACATCCAGCACCGATCCGGGTTGGGTTACATTGTTTCCTACCGCTTCCGGAATTTTAGTAGAACGTGGATCGCTTCTTTCGCATTCAGCCATAGTATCGCGCGAAATGGGCAAGCCGTGCATAGTCGGTATTACCGGGCTTCTTGCACGCCTTAAGACAGGAGATGAAGTAGAAATGGACGGCAAAACCGGAGTAGTCAATATTATAACACCATCATGAGCATTACAGCCATTGTCATTCTTTGTATTTATTTTCTTATTGGAGCCGTAGCATTAAACGCCATAGGAAAAAACAAAACCAATGCTGAAAAAAAAGAATCTTGGTTGAAGTATTATGTATATATAATTATAGTATCAGTCGTTTTGCCTATACTTTATCTAGGACACACGGCCATTTTTATTTTACATTTATTCATTGTGCTTTTTGGATTATATGAAATCATCAGCATTTCATATAAAGTGCGCACCAAGTATCTTATTGCAGCCTTGGTTGTTTATCTCCCTATAGCAACTCTATTTTGCTTATACGCGCTGCTGGCAGACACTTCTCAAAAATTCTATTGGCTCATATTTTTTCTTGTACTCGTGTTTGATGGCTTTGCTCAAATAAGCGGACAACTATTTGGTGGTAAAAAATTAGTCCCATCAGTTAGTCCTAAAAAAACAATTTCAGGAGTATTAGGCGGAACACTAATGTGCTCCCTTACTGCCCTATTACTTTGCTATGAGGGGGGATTAGATTTTCTATGGTATGGCATACTTATAGGCCTTTTAGTAAGCGCATTTGCACTTGGTGGCGACCTATTAGCCTCAGTACTCAAAAGAAAATGCAACGTAAAGGACTACAGCCATATCATACCCGGACATGGCGGAGTGCTCGACAGATTTGATAGTTATATAATGGTTGCTGCCAGCATATACTTAGGCTATTTCTTGGTAATTACCTTCATTATGCATTAACTAATAAACTACGATTAAACCGAAGCAATTTGAAGATACCGTTCAATATACCTAATGTACTTTCAGCATACAGGCTGCTCATGTGCCCTGTAATAATTTGGATAATTGTGCAAGGATATGAGACAGTTTTCGTAGTCCTATTTGCAATAAATCTGCTAACCGATATACTCGATGGTTACATAGCACGCCATTATAATATGCAAACTGAGCAAGGGGCACTATTAGATTCATGGGCAGATGTGGGTAGCTATATAATCGCCTTTGCTGGTGTATATAAATTTCATTCCTATATATATCAAGATTATCCAATCTTTATAATTATCTATATTGGGTTATACATAGCCCAAATGATAATATCCAAAATTAAATACGGCCAATGGGTTGCTGGGTGGCATTCTTTTGCCATAAAAATTAATGGATATTTTCAAGGCTTCTTTTTCGTAATACTTTTCAGTTATGGGTTCATCAAATGGTTATTCGTATCTGTTTTGTTAACCGGATGCTTGAGCGAACTGGAATTAATAATACTTAATTTTTTATGTCCTAAACCCATACAAAATGTAAAAGGGCTGTATTGGTTAGTTAAACACAACTCTAACAAAACTAAACATGAGTAGCATAACTAAGCGTGCTAAGTTTAATTTTATTCGCTACGCGAATGTTTGGGAAGATGCAGAAGCATTGCTAGAATCATTGCAATGTACTCCTAATAGCAATATATTAAGCGTAGCATCGGCTGGCGACAATTGTTTCAGTTTGCTCACCACCCAACCCAAGCAAGTAATAGCAGCCGACATTAATGAAATACAACTGTGGCTAGTGGAATTGAAAAGAGCTGCCATAAAAAACTTATCGTATAAGGACTGTCTTCATTTTTTAGGATTTACACCCAGTACTAACCGCAAAGAGGTGCTTAGTATGCTTGAGCAAGACTTATCGCCCGATGCTAAAAAATACTTTCGTGAGCACATACATGAAGTGGAATTAGGAATAGTGCACCAAGGTAAATTTGAACGCTACTTTCAAACTTTTGCTAAAAAAATATTGCCCCTTATTCATAATAAAAAGACAATTGCTCTACTTCTGGAGCCTAAATCAGAACAAGCACAAATTGAATTTTACACACACCGCTGGAACACATGGCGTTGGCGACTTTTATTTAAAATTTTCTTTAGCAAATGGATTATGGGTAGGCTTGGTCGAGACCCTGAATTTTTAAACGAAGTGAAAATCCCGGTTTCACGTTTCATTTTTCTTAAGGCAGAACAACACCTTAAAAGCACTCATGCTCAAACTAATTACATTTTAAGGTACAACTTAACTGGTTCGTTTGGTCTATTATTACCTCACTATTTGCAGCCACAAAATTTTGAAGCAATTAAAAATAATTTACATAAACTTATACTTTTTAAAGGCTATGCTGAAGAAGCTATTGCTAAACATGGGCCGTTTCACGCAATGAATTTGAGCAATATTTTTGAATATATGCCCCGCGATGTGTTTGAAAAAGCAGGCACGGAAATAGCGAGTGGAATAGAAAGTAAGGGCAGTATTGTATATTGGAACTTAATGGTACCAAGAAAAGTCAGTACCCACAACAAACAACTAGTGCTTCAAAAAAATAGAATGAATGAAATTGCAAAACATGATAAGGGATTTTTCTATCACTCCATAATTATTGAAACTAAGGTATGACAGAAGATTTTAAAAATGCCGCACTCTTGGCGCTTTGCTTCCTCACATTATTTGCCATAGGCGAAATAATGTACCACGTATTGAAAGTAAAACCTGAATTAACAAGAAAATGGTCGCACTTAGGAACAGGCCTGCTCACCATGCTCTTTCCTATCATGCTTTCCAAGCACTGGTGGGTTTTAGCACTTTGTTCCAGCTTCATGCTTCTGCTTCTTCTCAGCATTAAATTTAATTTTCTCAAATCAATAAATGCTGTGGACCGCGTAACGGTGGGGAGTATACTCTATCCCATATCCGTTTATATATGCTTTTTAGTGTATACGTGCAAAGGGCCAATGGCATATTTCTACTTGCCTATTTTAATACTTGCCATAAGTGATCCGATAGCCGCCTTAATCGGCAAAACGTGGCCAATTGGCAAATTCAACATTGGAAAAATTCATAAAACACTTATTGGAAGCGCATCGTTTTTTGTAAGCGCAGTGGTGCTTACCCTTTTTACATTTACCCCAACATTGGCCACCACACCTTTTAAGGCAGTTACCATTTCAATTGTTATTGCTCTTATAGCTACTATTGTTGAAGCCTTTAGCACTAAGGGATATGACAATTTGACCATACCTTTAGCTGTGCTAGCCTCGCTTTATACTATTCCATATTCTATTGCATAATTTTTCATTTTTAAAAATTCCTTTTGATAAAAGCAACCACACATATCAGTCAAAAAGAATTTGAGCAACAACTTATAATATGCTTAGAACCCTATCTTAGAGAAAGAGAAGGCGGTGGCAGTGTGCAACAACGAATAGACGAAATAAATACTGAAAATTTTTATTGTGGTATTGTGACAACAAACCACGGCCAATATGAAGGACATTGCGTAGTTTACTTCAATCCAAATATTACACACAATCATTTACCCTGCTTGATATTAGGTAATTTTTATTGTGGTTATGACTACTCCATTACCGAAAAAATGCTGATTACAGCGCAAGAAATGGCCACAAAACAAAATGCCAAATACCTTATAGGCCCTATGAATGGTAGCACATGGAGCAACTATCGGTTTATAACTGAGCCGCCTACTCATCTGTTTTACGGCAACCATGCCTACTATGAACCTGCATTGAAAGCCTTCGAGCAATTTGGTTTTTTACCCATTGCAAAATATTATTCCAGCATAGACCGAAACCTTATGATTGATGCGCCACTTGCAAATATGCTTTCCGATCAATTTAAAAAAGTAGGTCTCACTATTCGACAAATAAATAAACACCATTATGAAGAAGAGCTTTTAAAACTCTTCCAATTCAACCTAACAGCGTTTCAAAAAAATCTTTATTACTCTCCCATATCTTGGAGCCAATTCAAACACAAATATTTAGAAGTATTAGACATTATAGATGAAAAATTCGTATTGATTGCAGAAGACTCAGCGAACAACATTGTTGGATTTATTTTTTGTTATCGTAATTTTTATAGCAAACAAAACGAACTCATCGTAAAAACAATTGCCAGACATCCAGATGCAAAATGGAAAGGTCTAGGTCAGTTATTAGCCCAAAAAATAATACAAGTTGCTAAAGAAGAAGATTATGGTGCACTCATACATGCCTTTCTGATAGAGGATGGCACAAGTAGTCCCCTATCGCAAAAACACTCACAAGAAATAATTTCTCACTATTCATTATTTGCAATGCCCTTGGCATGAAAAGATTAAAAAAAATATTGCTGTGGTTGCTTAGTATAGTTTTAATAGCTCTATGCGGCATGGTCTATTTTAGTCATTACACATCGTATGAAGGCTATGACTATAAGCTTATAAAAAATTCGGTAACCATTAATGCTCCTGCACATACAGTGTACCGTTATTTAGGTAACTCTGCCAATGCACAACAATGGTCTGTTTTTGTGGACCATATAACACCGCTCAACATTGATAGTGTGCCCGATGGCCAAATAGGCTCTATCAGACGCGCCTATTGCCAGGCTGATGAGCTTGGCCTGAGGTGGGACGAGCTCACCACACAAGTATATCCTGACAGTATCCGTCAATTAATTACCTTCAATTACATAAATTTTGTAATTTCTTCTGAAGGTCTGGCAACAGAACAATTGTATACCAAACCAGACAGCGCCACTTGCCAACTTACATTTACATTGCATTATTTAAACCACGAACCCACTTTTACCGAAGTATTAAAAACTCATTTTGCTTCGTATACCATTAATGACATTTTTGACAGAAATCTTGCTAATATTAAACGCATAGTAGAAACAAGTAAATGACAGAAGAAGATTTCAATATTGTATCATTATTTCATGAATCTGCTAATAAGTATCCTCAGCGTATAGCCATTACAGATAAAAATGGCAGTATCAATTTTTCACAGTTACAAAAAGATGTGATGGAAACCGCCTCTGCTATGATAGCAAGTGGCTTAAAGGCAGGCGATCGTGTTTTGGTTTTTGTGCCTATGAGTATGGCCTTGTACACTAATGTACTTGCTTTGTTGCACATAGGATGCACAGCAGTGTTTATTGACGAGTGGGTAAGTATTAAGAGACTCAAGCTGTGTTGCAAAATTGCGCAATGCCAAGGTTTTATTGGAATTCCTCTGGCAAGATGGATTGGATTTTTCATTAAAGAAATAAGGGAAATTCCAATTCACTTAAATCCGAAAAAAAAAATTGCTATAAATATTCCTTTACACTACGAAAAAATAAACAACCAGAGCACCACCGCGCTTATCACCTTTACTACTGGTAGCACTGGCACACCTAAAGCAGCAAAAAGAACACATGCATTTTTAAAAGAACAATTTGACGCGTTGCTGGAAAAAATAGAACCACAAGAAGACGATATAGATATGCCGGCATTGCCGATAGTTTTGCTCATTAACTTAGGTTGTGGTATTCCATCAGTAGTGGCGAATTGGAAATCTAGTAAGCCACATAAGTTAAAACCTGAAATTATTTGGCAACAATTGGTCGATTGCAAAGTGAATCGAATTACGTCATCACCCTTTTTTCTTTTACAGCTATCGCACTTTTGTATTGCGCACAATTTGGATACATCCCATATAAGAAAAATATTTACAGGAGGAGCTCCTGTCTTTCCTAATGAGGCCGCTCTTCTATTAAAGGCCTTTCCCAAAGCTAAAATAGAAATAGTTTATGGTAGCACCGAGGCTGAGCCTATTAGCGCCATACCTGCACAAATACTCTCTAAAACTCAACTCAATATAACAGAGTCTGGATTACATGTAGGAGCCATCTATAGAAAATGCAAAGTAAAAATCATAGAAATTAAAGACCAGAATATAGTTTGCGAAAATCTGCAAGCATTAGAAAATTTAGAAAAGCCCCAAGGACAAATAGGTGAAATAATCGTGAGCGGTCCGCATGTGCTACGCGAATATTTTAATAATGAAGAAGCACTGAATAGAAATAAAATATTTATAGAATATACTTGCTGGCACCGAACAGGCGATAGCGGATACATGAATATAAAAGACGAGCTTTTTCTGACTGGCCGGTGCACATCTCTTTTCCTACAAAATGGAAAAACAGTTTCACCGTTTTTGCATGAAAATTTTTTGCAAACAATAGAGGGTGTGGCTATGGGCACTCTACTTAAGCTGAATAACCAAATATGCTACTTTGTTGAATTGGAAAAAGGCGCTAACAAAAACCATGTTTTAGAAATCCTGAAAGATGCAGATCCCCCTGCTGACAAGACCATAATACTATCTAAAATGCCACGAGATAAGCGACACCACTCCAAAATAGACTATGAGGCACTAAAATCGAAATATTAATGAATTGTGAAAAAACGCATGCGCTATGAACGGGCAGGCACCCAACGTGTACAAGTAGTTAGGACAAAGTGCTTTGGGCATAATGATTGCCTTTAGGCCTAGTCTATTTTTGACACCAATAATTAATTTACAAAATGAACAAACTAATTCTAAGCGCGATAATGATAGTTGCAACAATTGCAAACTATGCACAAACGGCAGCAAAAGTGATTGACACTAAAATAACAGATGCCACTGTATTTATGTCTGGTGCTCAGGTAACTGAGAGCGGCAGTCTGCAAGTAAAGGAAGGCGAAAATCAAATAAGGATTACTGACCTTACACTCTATCTAGACCCTAATAGCATACAAGTAGAAGGCAATAGCAACTATACCATAATGAGCGTACGCCATCAGGTAAACTACCTGGTAGACCAAAACTCCAATCCAAAAGTGAAAGTATTGCAAGACAGTTTGGAAGCTGCAAAATTCAAGCAGCTAGAGGTAAATGCACTAAAGCAAGTGATAATACAAGAAAAAACGTTGCTTGAGAATAACCGAAAAATAGGTGGCGACAACAATGTGTTGCTTGCTGAAGATTTAAAGGAAATGGCAGACTTTTTTCGCTCGCGATTTAAAGAAATAGAATACCGCTGGTTGGAACTTAGCGAGCAAGAAAAATCTAATAACGAAGAAATAAACAGATTGCAGAATGCACTGAACCAAATGAACTCGCGCAAGGGACAAAACCCTAGCGAAATATTGATAACCCTGCGTGCCCCAAAGGCAGCTACCACCACGCTAAAAGTATCTTATGTGGTGCAAAATGCAGGATGGTATCCTGTGTACGATTTGCGTGCAGAGGACATAAATACGCCCATAGCATTTTCATACCGTGCTAAGGTGTACCAAAGCACCGGCAACGATTGGGAAAAAGTAAATCTAACTATAAGCACCGGCAACCCTAATGTGGGCGGACAGGTGCCTACCATGTACCCATGGTATGTGAATTTGTACGAACCACGCCCAGTATATAAAGCAGAAGCTGATTACAACAGAAAATCAGCAGCACCTTCTTATAACGAAACACCAATGGTAGCAGGGGGCAATGTTATGTATGACGATATGTCGGTAGCTGAAACATCAGCAGGTTATACTACGCTTACCAATAACACTGTGAACACAGAGTTTAAAATAAGCATACCTTACGACATACCAAGCGACAACCAGCAATATGATGTAGTAATGCAAGAACAATCGTTGAAGGCGATATATGCATATATCACCATTCCTAAACTGGATAACGATGCATTCTTAAGAGCGCAAGTAGTAGACTGGGCACAATACTCATTGCTACCTGGCGAAAGTAACATATACTTTAAAGGCACCTTTGTAGGCAAGGGCTATATAGATCCTGCCCAGGCAAACGACACACTTAACTTGTCGCTTGGACGCGACCGTGCAATTAATGTAAAACGCGACCAAATAAAAGATTACTGCAAAACAGACTTTTTAGGTGGCAAACAGCGCACAACAAAAGCTTATGAAATAACAGTGCAGAACAACAAAAAACAAGCTATTGATTTGGTAATAGAAGACCAAATACCTATTTCGCAAAATGGCGATGTAGAAGTAGAAACCGAAGAACTAAGCGGTGCTACTTATGATGCTACTACAGGCAAAATTCAATGGAAGATAACACTGCAGCCAGGCGAAACAGTGAAAAAACAACTTCGCTTCAATGTAAAATATCCTAAGAAAAAATTTGTGAGTGGTTTGTAAAACAAACTCGGAAACAATAAAAAAAAACGCACATAACTTTTATGTGCGTTTTTTTTTATATCCAATTACCTTACTGGTAAGACTAATTTATTACAGCAGTTCTATTACCAATTTCTCCATGCTTTCAATGCTTGCCTCTTTGGAGTACTGCTGCTGAAACTTGCGGAATGCATTGCTTGCTAATTTTTCTCTTAAGTCAGCATTGTCCATCAGGCCTTTCATTTTTTCACTTAGATCAGTAGCATTTTCTGGCTCAAACAATAGACCACATTCGCCATCCAATATTTCCGGTGTGCCGCTACTGTCGGTACCAATAATAGCTCTTTGAAAAGCCATAGCCTCTATAGTAACAGTGCCAAATGTTTCACCTTTGCTGCATAGCAAAAAAACATCAAGCGCTTTATAAAATAATTCAACATTGTTTGAATAAGGAGCAAAGTGAACATACTCATTTAATTTTAATAGATTCACCTTATTCTTCAACTCCGCCTCATAATTTGTTGCTTCGTTCAAAGTGCTCTCGCCCACTATAAGCAAATGCGCCAACAAGCCTGCGTCATGCAACTTACCCAATGCATCTATAGCAGTGTATTGTCCCTTCAACCTATCTAACCGCCCTATTATTCCAAAAACAAAAGCCTGCTTTTCTATTTTATAAAATTCTCGTGCAGCTGCTAGGGTGGTGGCTGTGTTATTCAATGCACTCAAATCTACCCCCAAAGGCACCACATGAATTTTAGAATGAGGATAACGTGTTAGCGTTTTCACCTGAGCAGCTAAAAAATTTAGCGTACTCACCCACGCATCTATTTTTTTAAATCGTTGTGTATGGAAAATGTCGCGCTTGCTTACGCCTAATTGCATTGCTTGCTGATAAATGAGTTTCAATTTGCTTCCACTCAATCTTTTCACCCAGCCCAACAATGCAAAGTCGCGTGTGTCGCGAAACCAGCAAAGCTTTATGTCATGCTTCGAAAATAATTTATTTACCAGTATGGCATTCTTAATGTCGGCATACTTTCTATTCCTGTTTACTACTACGGTCTTAATTTTCTTTTCATTAGCCGCTTCAAATATTTTGCTGTCCTGCACACAAAATATTATAACCGGCCAACCGCGCTCTTGCATCCATCCGGCATAGCGCACAGTGTTCATCTCCAATCCGCCCCAGCTGGTAGATGAACAATAAAAAGCGATGTTATTTTTTTCTTTAATCATCCCAACTTATTCTCTCACATGTTTTGGTAGTAGAGTCTATATGTATATTCATATAATACACCCAAGTGCTTCCAAGGTGTTTTTTACCATTGTCAAAAGTATAACTCAAAAAAAATGCGCTGGAATCTTCAGCAGGACCAAGTAATTCAAAAATTTCTTTTTTGGTTTTATGCATCAAGATTTGTCTGTTGTGCAAATCAGGAATCATTCTGCCCCGCTCTCTTCGGTTGGCCATGTTCCACTTCGTGCTATCAAAAGGCATGTCGTTCTTCTCCACGCAAGCTGTAACAAAGAAAATAATGAAAAGAAAAAAGAAAGACTTTGGCTTTACCAAGGATTTACTCTTCGTAAACATCCAGCAACATAAGGGCTTCAGATAGTTCGCCCATTGTTTTAGAGTCGTTGCGTTTGCGGGCTACACTTCTGCCAGCTTTATATGCATCTATGGCTTCTTCTGTTTTGCCGCGTTCTTCCAGCAGCTTGCCCAGTTGGTAGTAGCTGGCTAAATAATCAGGATCATTCTTTACAATGGATCTAAGAATTTTTATTGCTGCCACCTGGTCACCATTTTTTTCATGTTCTAGTGCCGCGCAATAATGTAGAAAACTATCTTTCGGATTAGTTGACAACATATTCTCTATCATTTTTAAACGGTCCTGCATATCGAAATTTTTTTATGGTGACTTAAGGAATTATATCGAATGACAAAGTTACCATTTTCAAACGGTTGCAAATATTAAATAATCAAAATGAGAATTGCGATTTTTCAACAAGTTCAAAAAAAAAAATTCGCAATCTCAAGAGAAATCAATTTCAAAAAAACTTCGTTAAATTTTTTCGATGCAAATGACAATTCAATAAAACAAACTCAAAGTGCAAAAGGCAAGAAGACCTGCTACCATCATCCATTTAGTATATGCACTTGCTTTGCCAAATTCTTCGGCCTTTGTTGCCCTCATGGTTTGTACAAAACTCATACAAGTTGGCAACAAAAGCAACAATGAACAAATGGCTGCACCTAAATATCCGATAGATGGGATATTGGCAATTTTATAAATGAAATAGACCACTGACAATGCATATAACGAGAGCAATATGTAGATGTATTTTTTAGTAGAAGCCACACCATATTTTATTGGAAGAGTATTGTATCCACCTTCAGTATCACCATTTAAGTCTTCCAAATCCTTTTGCGCCTCGCGCACCAGAGTGAGTAAAAATGCAAATGCGGCCAAAGCCAAAATCAATAACCAGATAATTCCAAAGAACTCATCTTTCATCACCAGCATATCGCCATATTTTTTTTGCAACTCATGTGCTTCAAACACTCCTGCCCACACAGGCACAGCGGCTGTGCAAGCAGCTATGGCTAAATTCCCTACAAATGGTTTTTTCTTAAGCACAGGCGAATACCACCACAACAAAGTGGCAATTACAACAGGGAAAGCAAGTGGCCACCAATAACCAGTGCAAATACACAGATATATTGTAAGGAGCAGAGCACCTATGTTGAGCGACTGATGCAGCACTATGGCCACTCTGCGTTTTACCGTTTTTCCTACTATCACCCTTTCAGGCCGGTTTATTCTATCTACCTTTTGGTCAAAATAATCGTTTATTACATTGCCAGCAGCGGTGAGCGTTACAGCTACAACCACCGAAATAAAAAATTGCCACCAGCTAATACCGAAATTCATGCCTATGTAAGTGCTCTCCATCATAAAACTAAAGATGAATATGCGCACTACCAGCATGGTTATTATAACAATAAGCAGGTTGGCCGGGCGAGTAAGTTTTATGAGGTTGGAGTATGCTGCCACTTAGTTGAAATCTTTGAGGGCAAATATGTGCACTAAGAATTACTTTCGCACCACTTAGTTTTAAATAGACATGGAAGAAAATCAAAACGAAATACCACAGCCTCAGATATCGGTTAAAAAATCAATCGTAGTTTATGGCAAGCATGAATATATAGTTAAGAACGTGCTAGACCTGCTTGCGCGCGCTGATTATAACGGTACCGGCTACGTGCGACTGGAAGAAGTGCTGGATCATATCCGCTTAAGTTCTTTTGACGCTGTATTCATTGGTGGTGGCGTAGATCCGCACGACAGATTGCAGATAAAGGAATTGTTAAGCAAAGAATTCAAGCATGCTAAGATAATAGAGCATTATGGGGGCCCTGCTACCATTATTCCTGAAGTTAAACACGCTTTAGAAGAAAATTAATCTTTAGAATTCTTATCCCATTTTGCTTGCTTATCTGGCATTGGAATTATTCCGTAGGACATACTTTTAGTTTCCCAGCAATTCACGTGCATTTTCCAATGCAGCCTTGGTAAGCGTTTTGCCACTTAGCATTTCGGCCAATTCATTTATACGTGCCTCTCCTGCCAACTCTTCTACCATAGTGCTGGTGGCCTGACTTGTGGTTATTTTAAATACCTTTAAATGATTGTCTGCCTTGCCCGCTATTTGCGGCAAGTGTGTAATGGTGAGCAACTGCATTTGAGCGCTCATTTCTTTCAGTATTAAACCTATTTTGTTTCCCACTTCGCCACTTACACCCTGGTCTATTTCATCCAGTATTAGCACCGGCAACTTTTTGTGACGCGATATGGATGCCTTTATAGCTAGCATTACGCGAGATATTTCGCCCCCACTGGCAACTTGCTTAATAGGCAACAAATTGCCACCCTTATTGGCTTTAAACAAAAACTGAATTTCATCTTTACCAAATTCATTAAAACTACTTGCTTCAGCCAAGTCTACCTGCAACTCAGCGTGTTCCAGACTTAAAGCTTCAAAATACCTTTTCACTTCACGGGTTGCAAGCGCTGCTGCTTTTCTCCTCGCATCCGATATTTTTTTTGCTACCAGCTCTAATTCTGTATTGCTTTGATTTAGTCGCTTTTTTAATTCTTCTATTTTATCATCCAGATTGTCAAAACCACCACACTTTTGCTCCAACTCATTGCGCAGTTGTATTAACTCCTCAGTGCTTTGCATTCTGTGTTTTTGCTGAAGGTGATATAGGGCAGAAAGTTTTTCGTTCAGCACTTCCACCTGCTTTTCGTCCAACATTACATTGGCTTCATAGCTTTCTATTTCGCGGGCTAATTCGCGCAGTTCTATAATATTGCTTTGTGCACGATTAAAAAAATCTTCCAGATGCGAATTGAAATGCGTCACCTTTTGCAATTGCGATTTTGCGCCATTTAGCTGCGCTATTACACTGCTGTTTTCTCCATCCAAAATGGTTATTACTCCATTGAGCACACTTTTTATTTGCTCTGCATGTGTTAGTGTTTCCAACTCTTGTTCCATGCCTTGCTGATGTATATTTTCAAGAGCAGCATTTTCTAATTCCGTCCACTGAAATTTAAGGTAATCTAACTCTTGTCGCATCTTAGTTTCATTCTGAAGCAGATGATCCAATTCCGATTTTAGCGATTTATATTTTTCAAATAATTGGGTGTATTGCAGTCTATCAGCAGCATTTCCTGCAAAGGCATCAATAGTTTCAAACTGAAATGCGCGCTGGCCCAACAATGAATTTTCGTGCTGACTATGAATGTCTACCAAAGCATTTCCCAAAGCACGCAGGGTAGCCAATTGCACAGGAGTATCGTTTATGAATGCTCTGCTTTTTCCACCCGGGCTTATCTCTCTTCTTATAGTAGTTTGCGCATCATAGTCTAAATCATTTTCTTTAAAAAAAGGTTTTAAGTCATATCCTTTTAAATCGAAAACTGCCTCTACAATACACTTTACATTTTCATTTTTTATGGCTTTGCTTTCGGCCCTTTCGCCAAGTAGCAAACCAAATGCGCCAAGCAATATAGATTTTCCGCTGCCTGTTTCGCCCGTTATAGCAGTCATTCCTTTATGAAACTGCAGCTCCACTGCATCTATAAGGGCATAGTTAGTAATATTGAGTTGGCTAAGCATGGCTAAAATTCTATTGCTTTTTAGAGCAAGCGAAAATATCGCACACGCTGCAGCGTGCGCCAAACATTTTATAACACATTGTTAGAAAAAAATTTAAAGAGCTGACAAGAACAAGTCAAGCGGTTTCCATGGCAGTTCAAACGTGGTACCCACTGTTTCATTGGTAATAGTGCCATTGAACATATACACCCCGTTTCTAAATCCTTCGTGCTTTTTTACAAGGTTAGTTATTCCGCCCTCTTCGCCCATACTTAGCACTATAGGTGCAAATATGTTACTAAGTGCATAAGAGGCCGTTCTGGACACACGCGAGGCTATATTGGGCACACAGTAGTGTATTACACCATGTTCTTTAAAAACAGGTTTTTCGTGGGTAGTGCTTCTTGATGTTTCAAAACATCCGCCTTGGTCTATGCTTACATCCACTATTACACTGCCATATTTCATATTGCTCACCATATCCTCTGTTACGTATATGGGTGTGCGGCCACCGCTGGTGTGTATGGCTCCCACAGCCACATCAGCCGAACTTAGCGCATTGCGCAATTCTGAAGGTTGTATGGTACTGGTCCAAAGGCGCTGGCCTAAGTCGTTTTGAATTCTTCTGAGGCGATAAGTACTGTTGTCAAAAATTTTGACACTGGCACCTAAGCCAAGTGCAGCGCGCGCTGCAAACTCTGCAACTGTGCCTGCGCCTAATATTACCACCTCGGTTGGTTTTACTCCGCTAATGCCACCAAACATTAGGCCCTGCCCTCCGTGCTGATGACTTAAGTATTCTGATGCTATAAGCACAGCGGTATTACCGGCTATTTCGCCCATGGCGCGCACTACAGGAAATATATCGGTTTCATCCTTGATATAGTCCCATGCTACGGCAGTTATTTTTTTATTTGATAAAATTTTGAAATTTTCTGCTGTTTGAATAGGTAAATGAATTGCCGAAACCAATGTTTGCTTGCCCGGCATCATTTCCATTTCTGCCATGCTAGGGGGAGCTACTTTTAGAATTATCTCGCTTTTAAAAACATCCTCAGGACTATAAACAATGCGCGCACCTGCTTCGCTATAATCATGATCCTGAAAATTAGAGGCCTTGCCAGCATTCGTTTCCACCACTACATCGTGACCGTTACTCACCAGCAGGGCCACACTCTCCGGCACAAGTGCCACTCGTCTTTCCTGAAAGTAAGTCTCGCGCGGAATGCCTATAGTAAGCCTGGAGTGTCTTTTACCCACTGCCAACAACTCTTCCTGTGGCATTAATGCAGCTTCCTTGGCCAAAGATCGCATAGCCTCTTTCTTAGGATCAATCATAAATAACTATTTTTTATAGAAATGAAATAATGTGTGTCGAAGATAATTCCTTTATTGAATATTTCATTATCAGAGCATTTCCAAATTATTCAATCAATTTGTTGAAAGCTCGTTTTATAAAGTAAACGCATTTCGCTTGCGGTATGTGCTCATATCATTCTATTTTTAGCCCCATAAAAATCATTAAGTACTAACTCATCATTATGGCACAAAACGATCATTCACCTCAACCAAGTTCAAAAGCATTGTGGTTTATAGTACCTATAGCTATAGGACTTTCATTGCTACTTACTAACTTGCACCATACAGAGCCTAAAGCAACTTTGTCCGGCCAACTGGGCGAGGCAAAAAAAGAAGCAGCTCCTATGGCTACTCATGCAGCAGACACTACACATGCAGACACTACGCATGTGGATACTATGCATATGCATACCCCTGCTGAAAAGCCTGTAATGATTGAGCACGCTCATTAATTACCTAGCTGCCTAAATCACCCTTTAGTAGAAATAAAAAATGAGTGATTATAGAACCAGTGTATGAGCCAATTGCAAATAAAAATATATTTACCGGGAAAGGCTGTCGCTACAGGGACAGCCTTTTTTGTTTGATAGAATTTTTAGCAAAAGCAAGGCTGCTCCAAGTAGCTATAAAAAAAAGAAAAGCATGAATACAGAAGAACTAGCACGCCTAGTGGTGGAGAAAATGTTTCACCACGACCCCATGTCGCAATGGCTGGGAATAGAGCGCGTGCAGGATGGACCAGGCCTCTCGGTATTGCGCATGCAAGTGCGTGCCGAAATGCTCAACGGCTTTGGAATAGCCCATGGTGGTATCACCTTTAGTTTGGCAGATAGTGCCCTTGCCTTTGCCAGCAACAGTCATGGCATACAGGCAGTGTCTATAGAAACTTCCATATCGCACGTCTTGCCAGTTCACCTAAACGATGTGCTAACTACTGAAGTAAAGGAAATGAATCTGACCAAGCGCACTGGTCTTTATTACATCACCGTTACCAATCAGGAAAACAAAGTAGTAGCTTTTTTTAAAGGCACAGTGTACCGCACGGGCAAGGAGTGGGCGCTCTAAACTATAGCAGCAATTCCAGTTTAGAAGGAATGCAGTAAACTCGGGCAGGAGCATTCTTTCCCAATTCGCCATCTTTTTCAAAACCACCCTGCATTTCTACTTTCAACTCATTGGTGGTAAAATAATGTACCTGCGGATGCATTATTTTTTCGCAGCGCTTTAAAGCTGGTAAGTAGCGCAAATATTGCCATAGGCCCAAATTACCGATGAGGGTAATATTTAGAAGTCCATCTGAAAGTTCAGCTTCGGGCGCTATGCCAATACCACTTCCAAAATACTTTCCATTAGCGCATACTACAGCCAATATTTTCTCATTAAAAATTTGACCACCTCCTTGCACCCTAGCCTCTTTCTTTTTGTAGCTTAATAAAGCACCTATGGCAGCCAAGCCAAATTTTATATTTCCATTCCAGCCAAAGGGCATTTTACCCACAAGTCTAACTACCTGAGGTCCAAGCCCAGCGCTGGCTGCATTAATAAAATAATCGGTTTCGTGGGTGCCGTATTCTATAGCTCCAACATCCACTTTTACATATTTATTGTTGGCAAGCCTTTGCAAAAAATTATTCACCGATTTGGGCCAGCCAAAATTGCGGGCAAAATCATTTCCCGAACCTTCCGGAAGCAGCGCTATTTTGGGTAATTCTGCCAAAGGATGGAATGTTGAAAATTGCATAACACCCTCCACACACTCGTTGAGCGAGCCATCGCCACCAACTGCTACAATAAGCTGGGCATTAGCCGCAGCAGCGTTTGCAAGCGATATGGCATGCCCTGGTTGCTGTGTGAAATGAAAGGTGCAGGTATGCGAAGATGAAACACTTTGCCTGATATAATCGGGCAGCGTTTTAAGCTTCTTTTTAGCTCCATTAATGATGAAAACAACATGCATATTTCAGCCAAAGTATAAAATACTAACAACAAAGTAAAACCAAGTGCAAATTGTTGGTAGAATGAGTAATCCGCTTACATAAGTTTGCCGCGCGTGTGTTTGCAATGAACAAGCCCGCATTTAAAGACAAAGAATGGAACAAATACTAATGAGTAAACAAGGAAAAACCTCGCATTTGCTAAGTCAATTAAACGAGTCGGCCACACTAGCTATGGCGCGTATGAGCAGAGAACTTAGCCAGCAAGGCCACAACGTAGTGAGCCTTAGCCTGGGCGAACCAGATTTCGACACACCCGATTTTATTAAAAACGCTGCCAAAGAAGCGTTAGATAAAAACATTACACACTATCCACCGGTAAACGGATTTTTGGAAGTGCGTCAAGCCATAGCCAAAAAATTTGAGCGTGACAATGGTTTAAACTACACTGCTGAGCAAATAGTAGTGTCTACAGGAGCCAAGCAAGCCATAGCCAATGCAGTGCTAGCCCTTGTAAACCCTGGCGATGAGGTGCTTATGCCAAGTCCTTATTGGGTAAGTTATGCAGAGTTGGTAAAAATTGCCGGTGGCGTGCCTGTTGAGCTGCTGGCCAAAGTGGAAAATGATTTTAAAATAACACCAACCCAACTAGAGCAAGCAATAAATCCACGTACCAAACTAATCATCTACAGCTCGCCCTGCAACCCCACTGGCACGGTATATAATGAGAGCGAGTTAAATGCTTTTGCTAACATTATAGAAAAGCATGATGAGCTGTATGTAATAAGCGATGAGATATATGAACTTATAAATTTCAATGGAAAAACATCCAGCATAGCAGCATGTGGCAATATGATAGAACGCACTATTACAGTAAATGGCGTTTCTAAAGCCTTTGCCATGACGGGCTGGAGAATAGGCTACATAGGCGCCCCAAAATGGATAGCAGATGCCTGCAACAAAATGCAAGGCCAAATAACCAGCGGAGCAAACAGCATAGCGCAAATGGCTGCTAAAGCCGCTGTGGAGGCTGACCCCGATATGGTAAAACCAATGATAGAAGTATTTAAAAAACGCAGAGACTTAGTATATCAACTGCTAAAGGAAATACCCGGACTTAAAGTGAATTTGCCGGAAGGCGCCTTCTATTTCTTCCCTGATGTGTCGTATTACTTCGGAAAATCAGATGGTGAGCAGACCATAAAAAATGCAACAGACTTATCACTCTATCTTCTTAAAAAAGAATTGGTAGCAGTAGTAACGGGAGAAGCATTTGGCGATGAAAATTGTATAAGAATATCATACGCAGCTGCTGAAGAAGTGCTGAGAGAAGCCATAAGCAGAATAGCAAAAGGACTAAGCCAACTAAAATGAAGACTCCACAACTGGAACAACTATTTGAAAAATTTAATACCCTCACCGCACTCATAGTAGGTGATGTAATGATAGATGCCTACTACTGGGGCAAGGTAGATCGTATATCGCCTGAGGCGCCAGTGCCAGTGGTGCATGTGAACAAAAAAGAAAACAGACTAGGTGGTGCTGCCAACGTAGCACTCAATGTAATGAGCCTTGGTGGCAAAGCCATAATATGCTCTGTAGTGGGCGATGGAAGCAAGGGCGATATTTTTCGTTCTACATTAAAAGAAAATGGATTTAGTACCGAAGGCCTAATAGACTCGCCTAGCAGACAAACTACCGTGAAAACCCGTGTAATAAGCCAGGGCCAACACATGCTTAGGATAGATGAGGAAATGACCAAGCCGCTTAGCGCAACAGAAGAGCGTCATTTGCTTGAGTGCATCCAATCCATCATAGACCGTCAAAAAATAGATGTCATCATTTTTGAAGATTACAATAAGGGAGTGCTTACTGAAAATGTGATATCCACCATTATCAAATTAGCCGAATCAAAAAATATTCCTACTACTGTAGACCCAAAAAAAGAAAACTTTTTCAGCTATAAAAACTGCACTCTTTTTAAGCCCAACTTAAAAGAATTAAAGGAAGGCCTGAAAGAAGATTTTGATAAGAAAGATTTTGATGCATTGCAAAATTCCATACTACACCTGGAAGAAAAACTAGGCAATAGCATAACTATGGTGACTCTTTCTGAACTAGGTGTAATGACCAAGGACAAAGAAAAATTTTATCATGAACCAGCACATGAGCGCGCGGTGCTTGACGTGAGCGGTGCAGGCGACACTGTTATAAGTGTAGCATCACTGGCATTGGCCGCAGGCCTGGATACTGATAACATGGCTAAGCTGGCTAACCTGGCCGGAGGCCTTGTGTGCGAGCATGTGGGAGTGGTACCTATAGATAAAAAAACACTTTTCCAAGAGTTTAATGCGAATCATACTTCTAAATAAATTCATGCAACACGTGCACATAAAAAATCTTTTTGCAACACTGGCTATAAGTATTATTAGCTTCATAAGCCCTGCTCAAGCTGTGTGGGAGAGAATAGAAGGCAATGCAGGTGTGGGCCAAAGTATATTCAACAATTTATTCATCATTCGCAATAACGAGTTTCCCACTGCCACTATACATAATTGGAACAAGCCAGCCTGGTGCGCTGGATTAGACTACCGAGTGCACAAGCACTTTAGTGTAGGAGTGGGTGGTGGTGTGCAAACCATAGGACAAGATTTGCAGAATATAGAAATTACTATAAAAGATCAGACCACACAATTTGGTTTACTCAACTACCAAATTACCAGAATAAATGCAGGATTGCGTGCACTTGGACATGTGCCAAGTAAAAACAATCTTTGGGATTTTTATGCTGGAGCTAAAATGGGATGGTCGCTTTTTGACTTAAAAGTAACTCAGACCAATAACGATATTTTTAAATATTTTGAAGACAGATTAAAGTTTGGAACAGGTGCCCCAAGTTTTCAAATAATACCATTTGGCGCCAGGTATTATGGTGTAAAATATGTAGGTATATATGTAGAAACAGCTATTGGAGCACCTGCCTATATTTCCGGAGGAATTTGTTTTAGACTTGGCACAGCTGCGGCAACGAGCAGCAAGGTGTCCAAAAATTGATTTTGCATGAAGTAATTGAATTTGATTTCTAAAGAAAGTAAAATTCAATCAACCTTAAATAAAAGAAAATGTGGACCACTAAACCCCACAAATTCAAATTGTAAAACAGAAATAAAGACCGTTTTTCAAATTACATTTGCACAGCAATGAGCTCGAAACAGCGAACAATTAAAGCCCCGGTAAAAGTTACCGGTATAGGCCTACACACAGGCGCAGTAGTCAACCTGACTATACATCCTGCACCAGAAAATCATGGTTATCAATTTCAACGCATCGATTTAGAAGGGCAGCCCATAATAAAGGCCGACCCAGAGTTAGTAGTAACCACCCAACGTGGCACTACGCTGGAACAAAATGGAGCGCGTGTGTATACCACAGAGCATGTGTTGGCTGCTATATATGGCAGCAAAATAGACAATGCACTTATACAGCTGGACGGACCGGAGGTACCTATAATGGACGGAAGTGCGTGGCCCTTTGTGCAAGCCATAGAATCAGTAGGTTATGCTGAGCAAAATGCAGATAGATTATATCTGGATTTGAATGAGAACATTACATATGAAGACAAAGAGAAGGGCATAGAAATGCTGGCAGTGCCTACTAACGGCAAAGAATTTCGCTTAACGGTGATGGTGGATTATAACTCACCGGCATTGGGCACACAACATGCTCACATGTATCAGCTCAACGATTTTCAAGCAGAAATTTCCAAGTGCCGCACTTTTG
The DNA here is from genome assembly GCA_031418455.1 of Flavobacteriales bacterium. Taxonomy (GTDB): domain Bacteria; phylum Bacteroidota; class Bacteroidia; order Flavobacteriales_D; family Sanyastnellaceae; genus JANNVZ01. The sequence continues at coordinate 28,586 of JANOXJ010000074.1, forward strand.
TTTTCATGCGCGAGCTGGAAGTGTTAGCTAAAAATGGTTTGATAAAAGGAGGCAGCTTAGACAATGCCATAGTAATGGTAGACCGCGCCTATACCGACCAGGAAATAAAAGACATATTAAAACAACTCGGCAAAGAAGATTTAGAAGTTAAAATAGAAGGCATAGGTGTATTAAACACAGTAAAGCTTCAATACGAGAATGAACCTGCACGTCACAAACTATTAGATATAGTGGGCGATTTAGCATTGGTAGGTCGTTTTATACGTGGGCACATTTTGGCTGCTCGCCCAGGCCATTTTGGCAATGTGGAATTTGCTAAAATGCTTAAGGGCCTAATTAAAAAACAAAAAGAAGCAGGTCCGTTTTTTGACCTTACCAAAAAGCCGCTTTACGACATCAATCAAATAACACAGATGTTGCCACACCGTTATCCATTTTTAATGATAGATAAAATATTGGAAATGGACAACAATGGTATTGTAGGTATAAAAAATATAACCATGAACGAACCATTCTTTCAAGGTCATTTTCCAAACAACCCAGTAATGCCGGGTGTGCTACAAATAGAAGCCATGGCCCAGTGCGGTGGCATTTTCGCCTTGTCTCAAGTACCGGATCCTGAAAATTACAGCACTTATTTTATGAAAATAGATGGAGTAAAATTCAAACAAAAAGTATTGCCAGGCGATACCATAGTATTTAAACTCACCTTAGAAAGCCCTATAAGACGCGGCCTTGTAAACATGAAGGGCGTGGCTTATGTGAATGGCAAAGAAGTAAGCGAGGCTACCATGCTTGCACAAGTAATTAGAGACAGAGCCCCTCAAGAAATAAAAGAAACAGCCCAAGCATGAGCATACTGCGCGTAATAGACCCTAAAGCTAAGATAGCTGAAAATGTTGAGATAGGCCCATTTACCACCATAGCCGGTGATGTAGAGATAGGTGAAGGCACATGGATTGGGCCCAATGTAACTATCATGGATGGTGCGCGCATAGGTCGCAATTGCCGCATTTTTCCAGGGGCGGTTATTAGTGCCATACCTCAAGATTTAAAATTTGAAGGGGAACAAACCACCACCGAAATAGGCGACAACACTACTATACGCGAGTGCTGCACACTTAACCGCGGCACTAAAGATAAAAACACCACGCGTGTTGGTAAAAACTGTTTGCTAATGGCTTATGTGCATTTAGCACATGATGTAATAGTAGGCGACAACTGCATAATAGCCAACAGCGCTAACATAGCAGGCCATGTGGAAATAGAAGATTGGGTAGTAATAGAAGGTGTGGTAGCTGTACAGCAATTTATAAAAATAGGACAGCACACTTTTATAGCAGGAGGTAGCTTAGTAAGAAAAAATGTACCACCATACATTAAAGCTGCTCGCGAGCCACTAAGTTTTGCAGGGGTAAATACAGTAGGCTTAAGAAGACGCGGTTTCGAAAATGATATTATAGCGCATATAGAAGATGTGTACAGAATGATTTATGTGCACAACAACAATATGAGCAGGGCTATACATGCAGCAGAAATGGAATTGCCAAATACTGTCGAAAAACAAACCATCTTAGAGTTTATTAGAAAAAGTGATAAAGGAATTATAAGAGGCCCGCTAGAAGTTTCATAATTCGTACTTACAATTTCTTCTTGTATTTTTTAAATAATCACAAATAATTCGTGCAGTGTTAGCGGCATGAAATATCATTCAACCCAGATTATGCAAATGAGAATTTCAATTGCATAAACGATTAACAAAATCAACCATTTTGCCTTCATTTCATTACACCAAGATGGTTGATTTTCTAAATCGGGATTGACCCACCTAATGCAAATAGTTCAGCTCGTTCCGAGCTTCCTATTGCATAACGTGGGTTCAAAAGATATTTCATCAGTCATACATAAACTCCCAGGCTGTGCGGTATGCGCCTATTTCCTCGCAGTATTTTAAAAAATCTTCGTAAAACCTGTCATTGCCAAGGGTGGCACTATCGCCAATTATTACAAGTTTCATTTTTGCCCTTGTCATAGCTACATTCATCCTTCGGTAATCGCGTAAAAAGCCTATTTCATTTTTGTCGTTGCTGCGCACCATGCTTATATAAATCATGTCGCGCTCTTGTCCCTGAAAAGAGTCAACAGTATTTACGGTTATCATTTTTTCAGCTGCAAATTCTGCTTGCAACAATTCCACTTGCGCGCGGTAAGGTGAAATAATTCCTATTGAAAAATCCACAGAATTTTCACCACGCATTAGATCCAAATGTTTTCTAATTACAGTTACCTCCTCAGGGTTGCACCTGCTTTCATTGTTTTCACCGGTTTGCTCTTCGTAGCCGCATCCGGCAGTATCTATAAACTCCACTGCTTGAGGAGCCAATTCTAAAAATCTATTCGCTACAGAATCATGTGCTAATAATTTTCCATCGTAAAATTTTCTATTAGAAAATTCCATAATGTCAGTATTCATTCGGTACTGTGTTCTTAGCAGACTTACTCGGCTGTGCCTCTGTATCGCCTTTTCCAACAGGGTTTTAGACAATCCCATTTTTTCTGCTTCTGAACTTTTTACAGTGGGTGGCAACTGAAAAGGATCACCTGCCATTACCACTTTTTCAGCTTTTAAAATAGGCACCCATACTCCTGGTTCTATGCCTTGGCCTGCTTCATCTATTACTACAGTTTTAAATTTTCTGTCGCGTAAATAATCTGATGTGCTGCCTATAAGTGTGCAGGCTATTACTTGCGCATCGTCTAGCACTTTTTGCACTAAGTAATTCTCCAGCTCTCGCGCTTCTTTGCTAATATTGCGTGCTTCGCTTAAAATTAATTTGCGTTGCTCAGCTTCTTCTCTTCCAAAACTGCGTTTGTATTTACCTCCCATTTTGCGCAGGTCTATAGCGCGTCTTTTCAATTCTCTTATTTGTTTAAAGTCTTTTTCCTTTTGTATAAGCACATCCATGGTAAGCGATGTGTTGTCGCTCTCCACCTTAGCCAAATTACCTATACGCACCACGCGCAGCCCTTTTTGATAAAGGCTTTTAGCAAGATGATCGGTTGCAGCATTGCTTGGCGCACATACTAGCACTTGCTTCTCTTCCTTAAGCAATTCTGCAATAGATTCTACCAGTGTAGTCGTCTTACCTGTGCCGGGTGGGCCATGCACCAGTGCTAAATCCTCAGCTTCTATTATGTTTTGTAATGCTTCGTTTTGCGATTCGTTCAACAGTGGTGAAGTGCGCTTGTCCTTTTTATAAAATTTCAAATCGCTTTCACCCAGAATTATATCGCGCAATTCTTTAGTTCTGCCTTTTTCCACATTTATAAGATGGTTGAGGGCTTTAAACATTTCGTCATAGGTGCGCGAATCAAACAGCATGTTCACACCCAATTTTCCCTCATCCACCCAATCTGGCAATTCATCCATGAAAAAACTAATTTTCATACGAGAATCATCTACGTACCCTATGGTGCCATTTATACTTTCGCCCTCGTAGCCCGCAGCAGCGCTAAACAAACTTACAGGATTGGCTGACTGAAATTTGTGCTGAAGTTTATCAGCCGGATTTCTTTCAACTACTAAAAATGGATATGCACCCAATCCAAAACCTGTCTCAATTATTCTTAACGGAAACCAGGTGATACCATTCTTTTTGCGTTCATTTATATTGGATCTTTCAAGCCATTGTTTGTGCTGCTCATAATCTTCGTTTTGCTCCACCCTAAGCGCTTGCGCCACTCTGCCCAGTTCTTCTATTGCTTTATTCATTCCTGCTAATTCTTATATAAAAAATATGATGCAAAGAAAAACGGCTGTCTCTAATGACAGCCGTTTTATTTTATCGTTTATTCCTAATATTAATTAATCGCGAAGGAGTGTAACGTGTCCTTCGTAATATTCATTGCCATTCCCTTTATTAACGGTTAGAACGTAGAAATATGTGCCGGCAGCACTGTCCTTTCCATCCCATTGGTTAAAGTAGTTGGTTTTTTCATATATCAGTTTGCCCCATCTATTAAATATTTGGATAGTGCTTTGCGGATATTTAGATAGTCCAAAGATTTCGAATGTATCGTTCTTACTATCATCATTAGGGGTAAATACGTTTGGTATTATTATAGTACAATCTTCAACTATGGTGTTGTAATAAGTTGTAGATGTAAATTGACAAATAGGCTCTACCGTTTCAACATAATAAAAACCACCATCGCTTATAGCTAATGTACCTAGAGAATTTTGCGAAATTGTATCAAATAGACCACCATCAGCCGAATAAGACCAATAGTAGTAATACCCCATTTCGCCCTCTCCTGGGGCTGTAAGATTTACACTGGTGCCATTGCAAAAAGTAACTGTATCCAACGGCAAAGCCGATGGTGTGGCAGGTATGGTAACCAACACCGTATCGCTCACTATACAATCAGCATCATCAGTTGGATAAACACTTAGTATAAATTCTTGTGTTGTACTTAAGTCAGTAATAGTTGGATCCGAAACCGTTGCGTTGTTAAGCGGTGCAGAAGGCGACCAGGAATAAATATAGTTTAAACCAGTCTGTGGATTAGTAACAGAACCATCCAACACCAGTTGCGCATTGCAGTAATATGCATCAGACCCGGCAGAAGGCACAGGACCATCGTATGCTACTATATTAATGTCTTGTGTATATACACAACCATGGTTATTTACAGCAGTATACGTGTAGGTATGAGGTCCGGCAGCACTAGGCACCACAAGCACAGAGTCGCAATTAGTATTGTTGTCTATTATAAAATCGCCTGTCCAATAAGTGTCTGTACAACCTGCATCAAAAGTTGGTGTAAATGTCAAATCTTCAGGATAAAGCGAGCCGTCAAAATTTACTGACCAGTCAAAAATGTATCCGTCATCTGCGCCTACTATATCGCATATTTCAATTATCCATGGACCGTTTAGCGGACAGCCCACCAAAGTATTCCAATCGCCCACAGCAGCATATGTGCCTGAGGTAAGTGAATTATTAGAAAAACCAGTACATGGGTCTGTTACCATAGTCTGAAACTCAGGCAATACTACAGCATCAGCCCAAGTAGGATTCACCGCATCTGGCGCCCACCAGTAGTCCCATCCAGTACCAGGCGTATTTGGCGTTGTATTATCACAAGGTATTCCGAGGAAATAACCACCAGCACCTTGGTTATGAGCCACTAGTCCAGAACCATCAGGACAGAAAAAAGACACAGTAAAATCACTCATGTAAGAGTGCTCATAGTTAATATAAAAACTATTGATATCGTTAATGCTGCTTATAGTTTGCCCAGGTTCAAAACCAGTGATATAAAGCGTATCACTAAAACAACCTTGATTGTCAGGTATATAAAGTCCCCCGCCAAAACCCGCATTTGGCACGTTGTCATATGTAACGCCCTGTGCAAAGCCATTGAAGTCTACCTCTTGACCCACACACACTAAATCATCAGTGGCAACGGCAGAAAAAATAGGATCGGTACTTACATATAATTTAAGATTTACTACATTCAAACTTTGACACCCGTTGCTATCTGTAACATAAACGTTTACTTTGTAAATACCGGTAGCAGGATAGCTATGCTGCACAGTTGGCCAGCCTGCATTGGCAGTAGTGCCATCGCCAAAATCCCAAAGCACACTTTGGAAAGTAGCACTATTTTGGAAAACTGTACCTGATGCATCAAATGTAAATACTTCGTCTTTACATGCAAGAATTGGTAACGCAGTTTCGCCTGTGGCCACTATGGCAGAAACAGGTTTTAGGCAAGGAGCACCGCAATTAACCACACAGCCAAACTCACCTTCATCGGTAGCATCGCTAGTCCAATGAAGCGTAAGGCAACCGGTGGCATTGGTTGATGTAATGTCTAATAATGCCAATTGCTGACCAGTGTATGAGCCTATTAGTGGCGCGCTAACATCTGCACCATCAAATATTTCAAGCACATCTCCAGTACCCAAGTCAAAAGAAATCCAATATAGATTTACGATTGTCTCAGGGGCCTCAGCACATATGGTAATGGTTTCGTCCTCGCTAGGTGCATAATACCCAACTGGATTTGTGTCATTCAAACTACCATCGCATGTGCTAAAATCGTCAGATGCAATGGTTACATCATCCTGAGCAGATGAATTAAAACTTGCAAGCAAGCAAGCAATTGAGAGTATGGCAAATATATTTTTCATATAATATTTTTCTATTTCCTGAATTAAGTGCTAATTATTTCTTCTTGTTCTTTTCAAGTTTCGCGCGATTTATTTTGAAACGCTCATATAGCGTATTAATGCGAGATTGAGAAAAAACCTGAAGCACTTGCTCAGTTCCGTCAATGATATAAAATTGGCTATCAAATTCCAGAGGTTGGATAGTGTATAGCAAAATATTTAGGCCGTCAGCACCTGCTGTTATAGATTTTGCATTGTTAGCGGTGCTGGACAAAAGTGGAGTACCCTCTGTGGTTTTACCCGCTGCATGTATGGTAAATGCATTTTCTACATAAAAATTAAGGTAGTCTATTCTTTCAGGAGTAAAAGTGGCCAGCTCCTCGGCCGTAAATGCTGCCTTTACTTTATCATTTGGCTCCACACTCTGCGCCATTGCAACCAGAGAGAAGAAAATTGACACTATGGAGAGTGTTAGTTTGAATCCGTAAGTCTTCATATAGATGTTTGTTTGTTTTTTAAGGATGACAAAAATATCGGACTTACAGTTGTCTTAAGTATAAAATATAGCTGCCATAACACGATTCCTAATAAATTCGGCCTGCCAATTGACTGCCATTGAAAGGTCATAGGAAATACAAAACAAATGACTATCAGCGAAGTAACATCGGAAAAGGAAATAAATGAATGGATGAATTTGCCCAATTCAATTTATGCAAACGACAAAAATTATATACCGCACATAAAACAAGACATAGCCGGCATATTCAATACCCAAAAAAATAAACTCTTTAAAGACGGTAAGGCCAAAAGATGGATAGCGGTGCGTGATGGAAAAACGGTGGGCCGCATAGCCGCCTTTATAAGCGCTAAATACAGCGCTGCACAAAAGCAACCCACCGGTGGCATTGGTTTTTTTGAAAGTATAGACGACCAAACGGTGGTCTTTGGCCTTTTTGACCAAGCCTTTGCTTGGCTCAGCAGCGAGGGCTGCGAGGCAGTAGATGGCCCCATCAATTTTGGCGAAAAAGAAGCATACTGGGGCCTTCTGGTAGAAAATTTTACAGACATGAGTAGTTTTAGAATGAACTACAACCCGGCATACTACCGTCCATTTTTCGAAAATTATGGTTTTCAAACATATTACGAGCAGTGGTGCTACAAGCGCGACTTGTATGTGCCGGCCCAAGAGGTATTTGTGCGCAAAACCAACTCCCTCATGTCGGAGGATGGATACACCCTGAGCAGCGCCAAGGGAAAAACACTGGAGCAGTTGGCCTATGACTTTGTGACTATATACAACAGCGCCTGGGCCGGCCTGCCAGGTCATAAGCCTATGCGCATAGAGCAAGCGCGCCAGGCTATAAAGGCCATGAAACCCATAATGGACCGCGACATTATGGTATTTGCATACCACTTTGACAAGCCAATAGCTTTTTACATAAACCTGCCTGAAGTAAATGAATTTATGCAACATGTGCATGGCGATCTGAACTGGTTGGGCAAACTCAAATTTTTGTGGTACAAAAACTTTGGCAAGCGAAAAATAATGGTGGGAGTAGTGTTTGGAGTGGACCGCAACTACCATGGCAAAGGGGTGGAAGGTGCACTAATTAAATGGACCGAGGAAAACATAGTGACTTTACAACGATATGACGAAACCATTTTGACATGGATTGGCGATTTCAATCCAAAAATGATCCATGTAGCTGAGAATTTAGGGGCAAAAAAGTACCGAACACTCATCACCTATCGCAAGTTTTTTGACCCAAACACCCCATTTGTACGCCATCCCATCATCGGGAAAGGCTGATTTTGCTGGGGTTGTAAAACTTTAATGAAAAATAATCAACAAAGGTTTGCAGAGCAAAACAGGTGTCTATATTTGCGGCCCTAAAAATGGAAAACCAAATACATTTGGTGCACCACATTTTAGAATGATGATTCCGTAGCTCAGCTGGTAGAGCAATACACTTTTAATGTATGGGCCCTGGGTTCGAATCCCAGCGGGATCACAACAATAATTGCAGAAGCAAAAGGAGGACAGCACATCACTGTCCTTCTTTGTTCTCAAAAAGATTGTAATTCAAATAGGCTTTTTTAAGTTAAAGGCCATTTTTCCTTCTTAAGGATAAATAGCGATATTTGGGAAGTGAAAAAAAACCATTTTTAATATCACTATTAAAAATGCCCTGGTGGTGAAATTGGTAGACACGTACGTTTGAGGGGCGTATTTCGAAAGATGTGCTGGTTCGAGTCCAGTCCAGGGCACTACATTTTTTTTCTCAAATCTATCTGGTAAGAATAAATTTCAAACACCTCCTCTTTTCAAAATTAGCAATTTGAATTGCCGGCAATTCTCTGGTATTGCTCCCGAGTCTCAATTAAATCAAACGTTTGTATTCTTCAAAAGAGGTGTTTTTGTATTTTCGTATACCTAAATCTTAATTTCATATATGAAACGAATTATTCTATTAGTACTAATACTTTCACTAAGTCAGGCACAATATGCCCAAACCGAAGAACCAGAATACACCTCAGGTGTAAAGATTAACGGATGCAAAAAACTCAATTTTGGCGTTACATCAGGTATAAATTATACTGGCTTGGTAGCGTTGCAGATTGAATACATAGACCAATCTAAATTGGGATTTGATGTTAATTTAGGATTAGGCGGTTGGGGTTATAGAGTAGGTGCTAATGCCAAATATTATTTTAAAGAGTGTGGTTTGGGCTGGTCTTTAGGTGCGGGAGTGTTCAGATGTTCAGGGCTTAATGATTTCGAAATAGAAATGGAAGTAGAACAACCACAATCTCCTGCAACTACTGAGATGGTCACTATGAATTTGTTCCCAGTGAATACATTAAATCTTTTTGCGGCTCGCTATTGGGGTTTAGGTACACGTGCAAGATTTCATTTGGCATTTGGCATAAGTGCCAAACTAACCAATACAGCCTATAAAGTAACCAGCGACCATCAACTTACAGCCATTTCCAAACAAGTGATGAATATTACTACACCCGGTGGCGGATTGTTGGGACTTGGGTTTTCCTTTTAAAATATTCGTTTATATATTTGCTCTACCGATGCGCCTGGCCAGAATCATACTAGCAATTGTGTTTTGCATATTCATGCAAGAAACCAATGCCATAGGCCTTGGCTTTAATGACAGCACCGATGTGGCTAAAAGCAAGTTTGCACCTTGGTCCAAGGGCAGCACTATGCTCACCTATGCATTTTCAAGCGGAGCTTTTCAAACACATGAAATACGAGTAGAATACTTTGTACACCCACGTTGGAGTTTGCTATATAGCACCTCCTACTCTATGCGCCCAAGCTATGGTATATCTACTTCAGAAGCTTCCTACTCTGAGTTTAGAGCGCCCATAGGCCTCTCATTAGGTGTAGGTATGGTGGGTATTTCCGCTTGTTCCTACACGTGTGGTAACTTTGACTCAGGCGTATGGGAATTAGTAAGGCTGAGCAGCATGATACCGGATGGCATTGCCTTTCATATTCCTGTAACAGACAGAATTGATTTATCACCCTTTATAAATGTAAGTGGTTTAGTGTTCCAATGGGACAGTCAAAACAATAGTCGCATTTACTACTCTCCTATGGGTGGTATACGCCTTATATATCCGCTAGGTCCCAATTTTGTGATATCTGCGGAGCAGAATATAAAGCGCATGTCAAATGGCAGTTTAAGCTCCTCGCTAGGTGGTGGCCTTTCAGTAATTTTTTAAATCGCTCTTCCATATTCATTATCTCATATTAATAGTTGTGGCTAAAAGCCATAATGCATCAACTTTGCTGCCGCAAAATGGTTTTACTTATATACTGTGTAGCAGTAAGCAATAAAAGATGAGCACACCTACCATACACGACATATTACCCTTGAGCAGCTGGTGGCCCGGCACTGCAAAACCTTTATTAATTTGCGGCCCATGCAGTGTGGAAACAGAAGAGCAGCTTACTGCAACAGCCCAGCAGCTGGCAGCCACAGGCAAGGTGCAAGTGCTACGTGGTGGACTTTGGAAACCGCGCACGCGCCCCGACACATTTGAAGGTGTGGGCGCTACAGGAATACCCTGGATGCTAAAAGCACGCGAACTAACGGGGCTACCCATTACTACGGAAGTAGCTACTGCGGAGCATGTAGAGCTTTGTCTAAAAAATAATTTTGACATGCTATGGGTAGGTGCACGCACAGTAGCCAATCCCTTTTCGGTACAAGAAATAGCAGATGCACTGCGCGGCACTGACATACCAGTAATTGTAAAAAACCCTATAAATGCCGACTTACAACTTTGGATAGGTGCTATGGAACGCTTTCAGCGAGCGGGCATAAATAAGATAATAGCATTGCACCGCGGCTTCTCGCACAATGCAAAAAGCATATACCGCAACCAACCCATGTGGGAATTGCCTATAGCACTTAAAACACAGTTTCCAAGCCTTCCTGTTTTTTGCGACCCCAGCCACATATGCGGACAGCGTGATTTGCTGCAGGCAGTGGCCCAAAAAGCGCTTGACCTGGGCATGGAAGGCCTTATGCTGGAAAGTCATATAACACCCGATGAGGCCTGGAGCGATGCAAAGCAACAAATAACTCCGGCACGCCTCAATGAGTTAATAGAAGCATTGCATGTTCGCACTGCTACCACCAACGATATTTTGTTCAGCAACGAGCTGCAAGCCCTGCGCGCAAGCATAGATAAGATAGATGAGGAAATAATACAATTGATAAGTAGCAGAATGCAACTGTCAGCAGAAGTAGGGCGCTATAAGAAAAAGCATAACATAACCATACTGCAAGTAGAGCGATGGAAAGAAATAATGGACACGCGCTCCATGCTAGCGGCTAACCTTGGCCTAAGTGCCGACTTTATAACTAAATACCTGGAGCAAATACATAAAGAATCTATAAGAACACAAACTAGGGTAATGAATGAAACAAGTGCCAAGTCAAAGACACTTTAAGCATTTATTTAATTTTTACCTGAAACATTTTTTTGCTTCCCAAAAAACCTTCGAGCACATCGCCAATGGCTACAGGACCAACACCTGCAGGTGTTCCGGTAAAAATATAGTCGCCTATTTTTAAAGTCATGTATTTAGATACATGCTCTACTATTTTGTCAAAAGAAAAAATCATATCGGCACTATTTCCATTTTGCACCACTACTCCATTTTTCTTTAAAGAAAATTCTAAGTTGCTTAAGTCACCCAATTCTTGAACGGGTAAAAAGTCTTGAGAAATAACAGCGCTGCCATCAAAACCCTTTGCCTTTTCCCATGGCAAACCTTTCCTTTTTAGTTCCTCCTGTACATCGCGCGCAGTAAAGTCTATACCTAATCCAATTTCTGAATAATATCTTGGAGCAAAGTTTTCTTCAATGTTTTTACCAAGGCGCTCAATGCGCATTACTAATTCTATTTCGTAGTGTATATCGCTTGTCCATTCGGGTATATAAAAAGGATTGCCTTTGGGCAAAATGGCTGAATCCGGCTTACAAAAAAACACAGGTTCAGTAGGCACAGCGTTACCAAGTTCTTTAGCGTGCTCAGAATAATTGCGACCTATACAAATTATTTTCATGCGGGCAAAGATAGAAGGTAGATGTTAGATCTTAGATGCCTGTCTAGGCTCTGCCGAGATGAGATATGAGAAAATGTGGCGATGTAATCTTAGCTAACAGAACAATAAAAGTTCCTTTATACATAGGAGAAATTATTACTGCTCAAAGAAATTCAATGCTGCAACAAAAATGTAATTAGCGGAATTGCAAAGAGAGAATTACTGAATCAATTCAAATTTCTTTTCAAGAATTTGAAATTCCACTCTGCGGTTTTGAGCGCGTCCATTTTCAGTTTCGTTGTCGGCCACAGGATTTTGCTTGCCAAAAAATGTAAGTTTAAGTCTGTCTTCAGCTATGCCCTTATTTACCAAATGACTTATCACATTTTGCGCTCTGCGCTTAGACAATTCCAAGTTGTAACCATCGGGCCCCATAATGTCTGTGAAGCCTGAAATTTCCATGTACATAGCCCTATTTTTTTTCAAGAGCATATAAACTTCTTCTAATTGCCTCCTGCCCTCTTGGGTTATTTCATCTTTATCAAAATCAAAAAGAATAGCATCCAGTGTTACCTTGCTGTACTCGCTTAATTCCAAAGGAGGATCTACAATGGCCTTGGCCAGTATTTCATTTTCGCAGCTGCACTCTTCCCTTTTCTTAACTGACTTTACACTTACATTGTCTATATACATGTAGGCCCAATTGCCTTGTCCTTTGCCCTTTAGGTCCAATGTGCGCTTTATTATTTTCATTTCCTTGTCAAAAAGAAAATTGCCAATGGTCAAAAACTCTTCGCCTCCTTTAGCAATGTAAGTATCACTTATGAGCACCCAACCATTGTCCTCATCCAGCATGTGCAGTCTTAAATTTTTCAAAGCAGGTTCCACCTTCATCACCATATCATTCTCTTGTTTCTCTTTGGTTTGGGTAAGGGCCAGGCCTAATCCATCGGTTACGAAACTCGTAAAATCAGCAGCACTCACATACATTTCTATGCACACCATTTCGCCAGCTGCCAAGGGTCGCGTAAGTTTTGTTTGAAGGTACTCGCGGTAGTTTCGCTTGCCGCCTGTGCTAAAGGTAACAAGGCCGGCATAGGCATCACCATTCTGCGCTTTTTGGTTGCCAAATACATTAGAGGGCACGCCTGCCTTTTCGCTGCACGCATTAAAATAATCGGGAGTACCATCACCCGCCTGCCACCACGATGATATGGTATTTAGAAACTGCTGATTGAAATTGCTAGGGCAATAGGCCTTGTTTTCGAAGCTGCCATTCTCAACTAAATTTTGAGAATGAACAGAAGAAAACACGGCTATAAGAAACGATATGGTTATTATGATTTGCTTCACGTTGCAATAACTAAACTATTTCTGAAATATTGGGTACAACAAAGGCTGCCTTTTCAAGCAGCCTTTGTTAGAAATATCGGGCCAAATTTTGCAGCTAAGAGCATTAGTTCCGCAAAATTGATTTATCCATTATTTTATTTTAAACTCAACCCTGCGGTTTTGAGCCTTGCTTATGTCAGAAGGCTTGGTGCTGGCAGGCATAGTATCATCTTTGCTTACCACGGTTAATCTTTGCTCACCTATACCCTTGTCTGCAAGGTATTTTTTTACGGCCTCAGCGCGTTTCATAGCCAAACCTTTCAGCACTGGTTTCAACTTAGCTTCATTTATTTCATCAGTATCGCTATGTCCGGTTATTTCCAGATTCATTTGAGGCGATGACATAAGAATAGCAGCTATTTCGTCCAATTCCTTTAGAAATTGTGAAGGAATAGCCGCATCAAGCGCAGCGAAATACACATTTGATGATTCCACAATCTGAGTTGGTTTCATATTAGGTGCTTTTGCACTGGCGCGGCTGTATATAAGGTCGGGGCTATAGCCATCTTCTTTGCTACAAGTGCACTGGCTGCCTGCTTCCACTTCAAATATTTCTACATTATCCAAATAGTAATATGCCTCGTTGCCTTGCATAATGCCACCGGCTTGCTTTTTCACTTTCTCAAGTTTCATTTTGTCCTCAGGGCCAAAGCCACCAATGATGATGTATTCCTCTTTACCTGAACCAATAAAAGTGGTGCAGATAGTTTCCCAACCATCAACCGTTACAATAGACTTGTTAGTCTTCTCTAGAATTTGAGGTGTAAGGTTTATAGCATTGTCTTCAGCATTAGTGAGCTTGCGGTCGCTAATAAAAATACCTACATTATTTACACCGTATTTAGAAATTTCGGCCAAGCTTAAGCTATAGCGTATGCAATACAGTTTGTTCTGCTCAAGTTTTTTGTTGAGTTTTACTTGCAAATAAGTACGCGTGTTTTTAGGATCTTTGGTGTATGCTCTAAAACCTGCGTATGCCTGACCATCGTTCATAGGCTCTTGTGCACCAAAGTCGTTTGCCGGAGCGCCACTTTTTGTGCTTTTGGAGTGGATATGAAAAAGGTCTGCCGATGTTTTGTTAGGCCCCACCCATTCCTTGCAGTAGGTAGAAAGCTGGCCTGTGGCCTTTAATCCTTTCACTTCCTCTACTTCAAAACCACCGTTAGGTACAAGGTTTTCATTTTCTGACTCATCCGAAGAGGCTTCCTTTTTACCTTTCTCTGCCTTCTCTTTAGTTTTAGATTGGGCCAAGAGTGATGTAGAAACCATCACACACAGAGCTAAAATCAAATAACGCATTTTCATAATTCTTGGTATTGATATTCTTTTATGGTTGAAATAAAACATTGTAAATTTTCTTTTTGTATATCAGGATAAACTCCATGACCCAAATTAGCAATATAACGCTGAGGCCCAAACGCATTTAACATGGTCTCAGTTTGTTCCTTTATAAAATCAAAACTACCATACAATACTGCAGGGTCCATGTTGCCTTGCAGTGTTTTTTCCATGCCCACTATTCGCCTGCATTGCACAGGGTCCAGGTGCCAATCCAGGCCAACGGTGGCGCAAGGTAATTGTCCTATTTCTTCTAAAGAAAAAAATGCTCCTTTAGCAAAAACAGTAACGGGTACTTCATTTATGCTTTCGCAAATTCTGCGTATATATGGCAACGCAAAAGTGTTATAAAACTGTTTGTTCAAAATTCCGGCCCAGCTATCAAATAGCTGAACCATATCTACTCCCTCTTCTATTTGTTTTTTCAAATACAAAATAGTAGCATCGGTTATAGCAGTTAGCAACCTGTGTGCCAAATCTGGATTTTTCACTAGCATGGCTCTGCTAAGGGAGAAAGTCTTAGAGCCTTTGCCCTCCACCATGTAACAAAAAATAGTCCATGGAGCTCCTGCAAAACCTATAAGTGGCACTCTGTCGCCCAGTTCACTTTTGATATTTCTAATGGCCTTAAAAACATATTGCAATTCTTCCTCAATACCTGCTGATGTAAGCTGGTCCAAATCCTTTTGCGTAGCAATAGTGTTTGGGAAAAACGGGCCCTTGCCCTCATCCATAGTATAGGTAAGCCCCATGGCCTCCGGCACCACAAGTATATCAGAAAAAAGAATGGCCGCATCTACACCTAAAATATCCACCGGCTGTATGGTTACTTCGGCAGCCATTTCCGGATTCATAAGCAACGATTTAAAACTACCGGCCTTAGCGCGCACAGCCCTGTATTCAGGCAACACTCTGCCCGCCTGCCTCATAACCCAAACAGGGGTACGCTCCGTGTATTGGCCACGTGCAGCGCGCAGTATCAAATCATTCTTAAAATGCATAAGGGCGGCAAATGTAAGACCCTGTAGTTAAAAGTAACCGCTTTTTTTGGTCATGAAAGGGACATTTGTTGCTAAAATGGGTAATTTGCCACACCACAAAACAGCGCACTATAAATGCATTTAGAACACCTGTATATCTACCCCATAAAATCTCTGGGTGGCATTTCTGTAAAGGAAGCCAAACTGGAAAAACGTGGATTGGCCATGGACAGAAGGTATATGCTGGTGGATGAGAATAATCATTTTATAACACAGCGCGTCATCCATTCATTGGCCTTATTGAAACTGGAGCTTGCAAATAATAACTTCATAATTACCCCAACAGGAGATTTGGGCACTCAAAAATGCGAAATACCACTGAGCCTAACAACAGGAGAGGCCATAAGGGCCAAGGTTTGGGATGATGAGGTGGATGCCATAACGGCCGATGAAAAAACAAACCGCTACCTTACAACCATGCTCAAAATGGAATGTAAACTGGTGTACATGCCAGACCAAAGCAAACGCCAGGTAGAGAGTAAATATGCAGCGGAGGGCGACATTACCAGTTTTTCTGATGCCTACCCGCTATTGCTTATAGGAAGCGAATCGCTGGTGGATTTAAACCAACGCTTAGAAAGCCCGATAGGCTGGGAAAGATTTAGACCCAACCTGGTAATTAAAACCCAACGTGCTTTTGAAGAAGATGAATGGAAAAACATTCGACTAGGCGATGCAATGCTTAAGGTGGCAAAACCCTGCAGCCGCTGTGTAATGACAACCATAGACCAAACTACTGCGGTAGCATCTAAAGAACCGCTACGCACGTTGGCAAGCTACCGAACCGTAAATCATAAAATAAATTTTGGGCAAAATGTGATACCCAAAAACGAGGGCATAGTGCTACGGCTAAACGACACGTTGGAAGTAATCTAAAAAGAAAAAAAAGCATCTATAGTGCAAGAAAACTAGTGTAGAATTTTAAACACAAGTTCTTTCATCAAATCGCCATCGCTGTCTGAAACGTTGTCCACACCTTTTGTCTTTTTATCTATAGTGCGCAAATAGCCAATAATTTTCTCTGCCTTGCGCGCATCATATTTTTTAGAGGCCTCTTTAAAATCATTGAGCGAATAAGGATTAATACCCAACTCCTTTGCAGCAGCAGCCTTGTCGGCCGCTGCGGTGTATGCGGCCAGCATGCTAAAATGCCTGTACAACATAGGTATAGTCATTTGTATGGGGTTGGCCTTTGGGTTGGCCTCAAAGTAATTGATAATTCGGTTGCTCTTAAGCACATCGCCCACATTGAGGGCTTTTATCAATTCAAACACATTGTAGTCTTTGCTAATACCAATATTGTCCTCAATATGCTGTGTAGTTATCTGACTGCCGGCAGGAAGAATTACAGCAAGTTTGTTCACCGCATTTACCACCTTACTTAAATCTGTTCCTAAATAATCGGCTAAGATGATAGATGCATTATTTTGAATTTTATACCCACGCGATTCTACATATTTGGTAATCCACTCTGCTAGTTTGTAATCTTTTATTTTTTCTGAGTCAAACACTAAACCCACCTTATCTATAGCTTTGTATAGCTTGGTGCGTTTGTCTAACTTTTTATGCTTGTAGGTAAATACAAGAATGGTACTTGGAGTAGGATTTTTGAGGTATGCTTCCAGCCCTTCTAATTCCTCTGCCTTTTTCCACTCTTTCATTTCCTGCGACTCTTTCACTATCACCACTTGCTTATCGCCCATCATAGGAAATGATTTGGCAAGCGTTATAACATCGTGCATTTTTACATCACGCCCATACACTATTGTTTGACCAAATGCTTTGGAAGTTTCATCCAAAATATTTTCTTCCATGAAGTCAGTAATGACATCAATGAAGTAAGGCTCCTCGCCCATAAGAACGTAGACAGGCTTAAAATTTTTGCCAGCAATCTCTCTTATTATTTGGTAGTGATCCATTAGTTCAGCGCAGCCAATTTTTCTTCCAACACTTTTATTTTGCTCAATGCATCGCTTTGCTTTTTGCGCTCACCTTCCAGTACAGCAGCCGGAGCGTTGTTGGCAAATTTTTCGTTGTTCAGCTTTGCCTCTACCGACTTAAGGAAACCTAAGGTGTATTGCAACTCCTCGTTTATTTTTTTCCTCTCGCCCTCTACATCCACATTGGCAGTAAAAGGAATGAAGTACTCATTGTTGTTCACCACAAATGAAAATGAATTGGGCACCTTATCTTGTGTGTCGGCTTTGGAAGACAAATTGCACAAATGCATAAGAGCCGCATCAAAAAGTGATGGTGCTGCCTCATTCAATTTTACTTGCAGTGCCAGAGCTTCTTTATTGGCTATATTGTTGTCTTTGCGCACATTGCGAATGCCTATTACAATTTCTGCAAAGGTGTCAAACTGAGCCAAAAGATTTTTATCTATAGCATCAGCCACTGGCCACGGTGCTATGCAAATACTTCCTTTGCCTGCTTCCCTGTTGCTTATAAGCTGCCATATTTCCTCAGTAAGGAATGGCATAAAGGGGTGCAACACTTTCAATATTTTTTCGAAAATCTGAATGGAAGCATCATACGTTTTTTTATCGATACCACTGCCATAAGTTGGCTTAGCCATTTCTAAATACCATGCACAGAAATCGTCCCACACTAACTTGTAGGTAGACATGAGTGCTTCGTTTATTTTAAACTTATCGTAATCATCATTCAATTCTTCCAGCACAGAGTTGAACTTGCTATTCATCCATTGCACAGCCACTTTAGCAGAATCAGGTTGGGGCAAATTAGCATCCACTTTTTCTTCCCAACTTTGCACCAATCGGAATGCATTCCAAATTTTGTTGGCAAAGTTTCTACCCTGTTCGCACAGGCCTTCATCAAACAACAAATCGTTGCCGGCAGGCGAAGAGAAAAGCATACCCACACGCACACCATCTGCACCGTGCTTAGCCATAAGGTCTAGCGGATCGGGCGAGTTGCCAAGCGACTTGCTCATTTTGCGACCTTGCTTGTCGCGCACTATGCCAGTGTAATACACATTGCGGAAAGGCAGCTCACCGCGGTATTCATATCCTGCTATAATCATACGCGCCACCCAGAAAAACATAATTTCAGGTGCCGTTACCAAATCATTAGTTGGGTAGTAATAATCTACTTCTTCCTTTTTATAAAAACCATCAAACACACTTATAGGCCACAACCAAGAAGAGAACCATGTGTCAAGCACATCGGGGTCTTGGGTTAAATCGGTTATATCATATTTGTTTGACTTTTCGTTCAAAATAGACAAAGCCTCCTCAGCTGTTTTTGCCACTGCAAAATTGCCGTCAGGAGCAAACCATGCGGGTATACGATGGCCCCACCAAAGCTGTCGGCTTATGCACCAATCCTTCACATTCTCCATCCAGTTGCGATAACTGTTTTTGAATTTTGGAGGGAAAAAACGTATATTGTCATTCATTACATTTTCCAATGCAGGCTGACTCAACTCCTTCATGCTCACCCACCACTGAAGCGACAGGCGCGGCTCAACCACCGCATCACTGCGTTCGCTAAAGCCTACTTTATTTATGTGTTCTTCTATTTTTACTATATGACCAGCTGCTTGTAAATCCTCTACTATTTTCACTCGCACATCAAACCTGTCCATACCAACATATAACTGGCCAGCCTCGCTAATGGTGCCGTTATCGTTCATCATGTTTATTACTTCCAGCTTGTGTTTTTCGCCCAGCAAAAAGTCGTTCATATCATGCGCAGGAGTTACTTTTAAGCATCCTGTACCAAATTCCATTTCCACATAATCGTCAGTAATGATGGGCACCTCGCGGTTTACCAGTGGCACTATAGCGCGTTTACCATGCAGGTGTTTAAAGCGTTCGTCTTTAGGATTTATGCATATGGCAGTGTCGCCCAAAATAGTTTCGGGGCGTGTGGTAGCTATGGTTACAAAATCATCTGTGCCTACTACTTTATATTTTACATAGTACAGCTTAGAATTTATTTCGCGGTGAATTACTTCCTCATCGCTAAGGGCGGTAAGAGCAGCCGGATCCCAGTTAATCATTCGCTCGCCACGGTATATTTTTCCCTTTTTGTAGAGGTCTATGAAAGTGTCAATTACACTGTCATAGTATTTCTCGTCCATGGTAAAGCGCGTGCGATCCCAGTCGCAGCTTGCACCCAATTTTTTTAGTTGCTCCAGAATAATACCGCCATGCTTGTGCGTCCACTCCCATGCATGCTCCAAAAATTTATCTCTGGACAAATCGCTTTTCTTAATGCCCTCTTTGCGCAGTTTTTGCACCACCTTGGCTTCAGTAGCTATAGAAGCATGGTCGGTTCCGGGCACCCAGCATGCGTTAAAACCAAGCATACGTGCTCTGCGCACCAATACATCCTGAATAGTATTGTTAAGCATATGGCCCATATGCAGCACACCAGTAACATTGGGCGGAGGAATAACTATAGTAAAAGGAGTGCGCTCATCGGGCACACTTTTAAATAGTTTATGTTCCATCCAGTAGGCGTACCACTTGTCTTCAGTGGCGATTGGGTCATATTTACTTGGTATTTCGGCCATGGTATCTTCTTGAAAAAAAATTGATGCGCGAATGTAATTATGTTTTTGCTGCCATAGATAAGACCAAACAGACTATCTCAATATGCACTAAAACATAGGAGAATATAGCCCGCACAGGCCTTTGGCGGACCTTTTCTATAACCCAAATTAGGCAATAGAAGGCTCGCTAAGAGTCGAACTATTGATTTAGCTGGGGTTATCCCAATTTAGCAGCCTGTTTTAATCGCATGTAAAGGCGATGAAATACAGATGCTATATCGTTTGCTCATTTCTAATGAGCAATCTGGGTTTAAGTTAAATACACGAAAACGGCTTTGTCCAAACCATAAAAATCTTACAAAAGAAAAGGCCGCTTCGAACGCAATGTCGAAACGGCCTTTAAAAAAGATTTTGATATATGCCTATTTGGCTATTTCAATTCTCATAATCTTCATCGCATTTTGAGAGCGAATTTGCATGGAATAAATACCAGAGGCCACATTTGAGACATCGAACAAAGTATTTACTGCAGAAATATTTTGATTCATAACAATATTTCCAAATGCGTCAATCAAAAAGACTTCAAATTTCTCATTATTGAAAATCGACTGGTTAGAGAATTCTAAAGTGAACATACCATTATTTGGATTAGGATACACTGCAATTGCATCTAATTCAGCTTGCATATCCAACACATGTGGACACGTTTGCACAGTAATAAAGTCGATAGCATAATTAGAACAACCATTGCCATCAATATAAGTATATGTAATGTCATGTATGCCCAGTCCTGCAGCGGCAGGATTAAACACACCACCTGTTACACCTTGTCCGCTAAACGAGCCATTAAGCGGCAAACCACCACCCAGGGAGAAAGCTGGGTCTTGCAAACATTGCACATCCACAGAATTCAAATTCAACGAAACAGTTGGCAACATATTTACTGTAACAGTAATGCTAGCAGTTGCTGTGCAATTATTCGCATCGGTGCCTGTAACAGTAAAAGTGCCTGTATTACCTAAAACAAATGAATCGCCATTGCCTATTCCTTGATTCCATTGGTAGCTAACACCACCAGTACCATTAAGCGCAACAGAGCTGCCTTGACAAATAGAATTAGATGGAGAAGCTGTGGCACCAATTTGTGGAAGTGGCAGACTGGTTACACTTAATGTTTGCACTGCCGAATTACCACAACCATTAGTGGCATACACTGAAATAGTTCCGCTTTGTTCATTTGAAACAACACTAATAGAAGAAGATGAACTAACCCCTGCCCAACCCGCAGGCAGCGACCAAGTGTAGCTTTCGGCAGTAGTTGTATTAGGCACGCTATACACAGCAGCAGCACCGGGGCATAGTTGACTTGGACCGTTAATGCTTTGCAGCGTTGGCACATTGGTGGTGGATACTACATTAATGGTTTGTGCCGCAGACACTCCGCAGTTGTTAATAGCAGTAACGCTTATTATTCCGTCCATATCATTTGCAGTTATTTCCACTGTGTTAACTGCGCTAGTGCCACTCCAGCCAAAAGGTAAAGTCCAAGAATAGGACAATGCATTTGGATCATTCACTACAGAATAAACAGCAACATCGCCAGAGCATACAACGGCACTGCCGCTAATAGCACTCGGCATAGCGGGTGCATTGTTTACTGATACATTTATTGTTTGCGCTTCGGAGCTTCCGCATTCGTTATTAGCCACTACTTGAATGGCGCCTTCATTATTGGCAGCAGTAATCATTATGGACGATGTATTGCTTGCACCACTCCATCCTATGGGTAAAGTCCAGGTATATGAATCAGCTGAGCTAACCTCGCTTATACTATACGTGGCCACCTCGTTAGCACATAACTCTGTGGTACCGGTTATGGCCATTGGCATTTCAGGTGCATTGGCCACATCTACTAAAAGAGAAACTTCTGAAGATGTACCACAAATATTTTGAGCTGCCACTTGAATTTGGCCTCCTATAGCATTGGTATTTACTGAAATTAAATTGCCTGATGGAGCACCTGCCCAACCTGACGGAAGTGTCCATAAGTAGCTGGTAGCGTCCGCTACTTGTGTTGCTTCATACAGTTGTTGAGAGTTGGCACATGGCAAACTTGAACCTAAAATTTGCAATGGTGATTCAGGAATGTTCATTGCATTTATAGATAAGAAGGAAGGTTGAGAACTACCACAATTGGTGTTAGCCACCACACTTATGCTGCCATCCGCACCATTATTAGCAACCGATATAGTATTGGCAGTGCTGTTGCCAGTCCAGCCAATAGGCAAAGACCATGTATAAGAAATTGCGCCTGCAAAATTTTCAACTGTATAACTATTAATTGCCGATGCACACACCTCCGCAGCACCGCTAATAAGCCCGGTGGCAGAAGTAATGCTTCCCACGCTTACGCTTAAAGATTGTGGTGCAGAATTACCACAAGCGTTACTTGCTATTACTTGCAATGTTCCATTTGCAGCGCTATTTCCAAAGGTAATATTTATATCGTTGGTGTTGCTTGCACCTGACCAGCCTGATGGCAAAGTCCATAGATATGAAGTTGCCCCAAGCACAGATGGTATGCTATACATTTCAGAAACATTTTGACAAACACTGGTAGCACCTGCAATGCCAGATGGCATGTCAGGCACACTTGAAACAGACACGCTCAACAATTGAGCAGGACCAGATCCGCAAGCATTGTTAGCAGCCACGGTAATACTTCCACTCATTACATTAGGTACTATACTAATAGAGTTGGATGCAGAACTTCCTGCCCAACCATTTGGCAAAGTCCATGTGTAGCTAGTGGCACCTGCCACAGGATTTATTGAATAATTAGCAGATGCATTTGCGCAAATGCTAGCCAACCCGTTTATTGCTGCAGGCAAAGCAGGATAGGCATTCACTGTTAATGTAATTCCGCTGGAGTTTGCGTTAGTGCTTGTAACACAACTTTCATTCGAAATCATTTGCACTGAAACTATATCGCCAGTAATAAGCGCAGCATTAGAATAAGTTGGTGCATCTGTACCCACATTATTACCATTTAATTTCCATTGGTAAACTGGGGCACTACCTCCATTAGATGGTTGAGCAGTGAACACCACTTGCTCCCCTTGACAAACAGTAGCACCTGGCGATGCAATAATACTCACAGAGGGTGTTGTAACTGAAGCTACGTTTACAACAATAGTATTTGATGTAGCAGGACTGCCGGCTACGCATGGTAAATTAGAAGTAAGCACACAAGAAACCTGCGCATTGTTTGGCAAACTATTACTAGAATATGTGGATGCGTCTGCGCCCACATTTGCACCATTCACTAACCACTGATAGTGCGGATTATCTCCCTCGTTAAGCACATCTGCAGTAAATGTAATGTTGGTACCAGCGCAAACAGTGCCTGTAACATTGCTTGAAATGTTAACCGATGCTGTAGTGCCACCCGTAGTAATATTTATAGCCACTTGGTCTGTCAATATGCAGCCACTATTATTACTTGTAACTGTATATGTGGTGCTTGCATTAGGAGTAGCAACGGGATTGGCAATATTGGTAGTACTTAACCCCAATGCAGGTGACCAGGTATAATTACTACCACCTGTTGCATTTAGCTGAATTGGCACTCCATAGCATTCAGAAATACTAGCAGGTGTAGCTACCAAACTTCCACTTACTATGCTAAAGTAGGCATCGCTTAAGTCAAAATTATTTGCATTGCCACTTGCCTTTACGCGCAACAATACCGAAGAAGAATTAATATTATTGGGTACTATCCAATTGTAATTAAGTGTAGCTGTGGCATAATTTGAAACAACATTGATCCATGTAGTACCATTGTTCAATGAATAATCAATATCATAGGTACCTATAGCGGAAGTTTCTGTCCATGTAATTATTTTGGTAGAGCAGCCCACAAGCACATCGCTATTACCATTGGGCGAAGTGAGGGTAAGCGGAGCAGGATTGGTACTAATAATAAATGCTATATCACTTGTATCTGCCTTGCAATAATTAATATTATCTCGCACCCAAATTCTACAATTGTTTGATGGCAAGTTAGGCACTGACCATGGGTATGTATTGTTAGACGTATTGTAACCTAAAACAATATTTGTAAATGATGTGCCTCCATTAGTAGAATAAAACACATCATAAATATTTGAAATACCGTCAGACGACCACTGAATATTGTAAGTAGTACCTACTTGCATTATACCACCAAAATTTGGTTGAATAATGGTGACAGGTTTAGTAATAGTAAACGTATTGTCGCTAGTATCACCATAAGTGTTAGCATAATAAGGCGTTACACGCACGCGCACATTAGAGCTGGGCGAGTTAGGCATGGTCCAGTTATATGTAGCAGGGTTGGCAGTGGTAGACCAGTATGAAGTAATGTTAGTCCATGTGGCTCCATTATTTAACGAATAATCTATGGAGTATGCATCCCATGCTGGCGACCTATCAAATGTGATGGAAGTAACAGTGCAGCCACCCCAAATGGTAACACCATTATCGCCATTAGGAGTAATGATGGTAACAGCAGGTTTAATTGTAAATACAGTATCACTTGTATCATATCGCGACAAGTCATTGGTCTGACTAACTTTTACTAAACAGTTAGAGGAACTTGATTGTGGTACTGTCCAGTTTTGTGTTCCATCATTGCTGGTGCTGGTGGTTATGTTTATCCATGTGGTACCACCATCGGTGCTGTAGTCAAGACGTACATTGCTATAAAATGTATTTGCATTCCAAGTTATGGCATAGGTAGTACCAGAATAAATAGAAATACCTCCATTAGGCGTTAACAACAATGGAGTTAATGGACCTATAGTAAACACTGCATTGCTGTTGTCATACTTACAAGTGTTCACTGCATCTTGCACACGTATGAGGCAGCTAGTGCTGGGGCTGTTTATTACTGTCCAGTTGTAAGCATTGCCTGTTACGTTGTAAGCTATAGCATAAAAGTTTACGCCATTGTCCAATGAGTAATATATGTTGTATTGGCCAGAGGCTGCTGCTGTGTTGGTCCAGGTTATAGATTGTACGCTTTGTGCTAACCAGTTTTCGCCACCATTAGGGCTGCTTACTGTTATATCATTACTTGGTGTTATGGTAAAGGCTGCATCGCTTATATCAAACTCATTTACGTTGTAATAATTTTCTATCTTGAAGCGTGCCTGTGTGGTGTTTATGCTATTAGGTACTTGCCAACTGTAGGTTTGACTTAGCAAGTTGTTGGTGCTTACATAAGTAATGAAGTTCCATGTGACTCCATTGTCGGTTGAGTAATAAATGTTCCAGTAGCTTATGCAATTGCTTTTGGTAAAGGTGATGGGATAAGTGTTGCAGCCTATCCAGCTTTCGCCTCCGTTGGGCGTAGTTATGGTAACAGGCACTGCTATTGTAAAGTTAGCATCGCTTATATCAAATAGCGACAGGTTGCTTGTTTGACTCACCTTCACTCTGCATTGTGTGCTTGTTACACTTGGCACTGTCCAGTTTTGTGTTCCATCATTGCTGGTACTGGTAGTTATGTTTACCCATGTGGTGCCTCCATCGGTACTATAGTCAAGGCGTACGTTGCTATAAAATGTATTTGCATTCCATGTTATAGCATAGGTGCATTCGCGGTGAAGTGTTTCGCCTCCGTTGGGGGTGAGTAGAATTGGAGTTGGCGAAGTAATAGAAAAATTTAATGCTGAAATATCCTGCATGCAAGGCTGTGCAGCATCTTGCACCATTACAAGGCAGTTAGTGGAAGGTGGAATAGTTGGTACTGTCCAAGCGTAGGAACCTGTACCTGTGCTATAATTATATGCTATTGCATTCCAGTTAGTGCCATTATCAGTGGAGTAATATATATTAAATGAATTAGAAGTACCAATCATATTCCATGTGATGTTATGCACTGTTTGGCCCTGCCATACCTCGCCACCATTGGGCGAAATGAGCACTATCGGAATATTAATTGTAAAAACGTTGTTGCTTTGATCTACAGTAGTAGTAAGGTTAGCATCGAACACGCGCATAATAACTGTGCTACTTTGCACATTGGGCACAGTCCACAAAAACTGACCGTTGGTGCTTAAGTAATTGCTTGCAACACTGGTCCAAATGGTGCCACCATCTAGCGAATAATCTATGTTCCAATAGTTAGAGGGGCTACCTGTTTGGTTCCATTTTACAGTGTATTGCTGGCACGCATATAGCACTTCGCCACCATTAGGCTGGGTTATAGTTACTGTTTGAGCATGAATGGATAAAGCAGAAAATGCCCAAATAAAAAGAAAAATAAATAAACGCATGGTACTAATGAAATTGGTGAATTAAGGCCGAAAATCAGCACTCGCGAAAATAGTAACATTACTGCTACCCTTTTGAGAATTTCGACCCTTTAAAACCTGAGATTTTTTGAAGCAATAATCATGTAGCTTATCCAAAATTTCCATTCTAATTCAGAATCAGTAAATCTGTAAGATTACTTTTCGTATCCGTTCCTTCAAGACCTTTAAACGTTGATGAACTATTCCTATAAAGCAACTTTAAAAAAATTCCTTTCTATTTACTAAAAACTCTATCCTAAGTAGGAATAGCATGTTGACCCTAGACGATAAGTGCTCAATACATATCAATGGTCACCCCCATTTATTACATTAAACACATATGCACAAAACACCAAAGCAACAGAACAAAAAAGGCTTCATTTTCATGAAGCCTTTTTTACTAAATAAATTTATTCTAGAATTATTTGATGTATCGCCAATCCTGATTGTTCTTAATGGTTTTGAGCGATTGATATATAAGACGAATTACATTGTCTACATCTTCCTTATGCACCATCTCTACTGTGGTGTGCATGTAGCGCAGCGGCAATGAAATAAGCGCACTTGCTACACCTGCATTGCTATATGCAAAAGCATCTGTATCTGTACCAGTGCTGCGCGAGGCCGCCTGACGTTGAATAGCAATTTTATTTTTATCAGCAGTATCTATAATGTGCTTAAGCAAATTGTTTTGCACTGCAGGGCCGTAGCTCACTACAGGACCTTTGCCACAGGCCAGGTCGCCATTTACCACCTTGTTCATCATAGGCGTTTGTGTGTCGTGGCACACATCAGTTACTATAGCCACATCAGGGTTTATGCGTTTGGCTATCATTTCGGCACCGCGAAGGCCTACTTCCTCCTGCACACTATTAGTAAAATAAACACCAAACGGAAGTTTGTCCTTATTCTCCTTTAGCATACGCGCCACTTCTGCAATCATAAATCCGCCCACGCGGTTATCCAAAGCGCGACCCAAGTAGTAGCGATTATTGAGGGTAATAAATTCATCTTCAAACGTGCATACACAACCTATGTGAATGCCCATTTTCTCCACTTCTTCCTTTGTAATTGCGCCTACTTCAAGAAAAATATTTTTCATGCTTGGAGCCTCTTCCTTGCCTGCATCGCGCACGTGTATAGCCGGCCAGCCAAACACACCTTTCACAATTCCTTTAGGAGTATGAATGTTTACACGCATGCTTGGTGCTATCATATGGTCGCTACCACCATTTCTGCGCAGGTATATAAATCCATCGTTGGTGATATAATGCACAAACCACGAAATTTCATCGGCATGTGCTTCCACCACCACTTTGTAAGTGGCCTTAGGGTTTATAATTCCTACCACTGTGCCATAGGTGTCCACCATGTACTCGTCCACATAAGGCCTTATATAGTCTAGCCATAGTTGTTGGCCAGGACTTTCGAAGCCTGTAGGCGCTGCATTGTTAATGTATTTCTCAAGAAATGCAATAGACTTATCGTTTACTACCGATTTAGTTTTAGAAGCATTTGTTTTTTTTGTTGCCGCAGGCTTAGCTGCTTGTTTCTTTGCCATAGTTAATTAGCGCCACTTATATGTGGCTATGGCGGTAAATGTATTTGAGCAAGGCCAGGCATTTTACATTTAAACAGACACAATATTCAATGCACATTGGTGATAAACTAACTATAGAATTAATAACCACTGAGGATGGTTCGCCCTCGCTGTACTTGCCACATTTGCTGGAAACATACCACAGCCGCCATGGCGCAGTAAGAGAAGCCATGCATGTTTTTATCCAAAATGGGTTTCGTCATGTTGCTCCGCAGTTTTCTGTAGTAGAAATACTTGAGGTTGGATTTGGCACCGGCCTTAATGCGCTGCTTACTTGCCAGGAAAGCACCCTAGCCAAGCAGCAAGTACGCTATACAACTATCGAAAAATTTCCGCTGAATAAGGAGGTATATGAAGCCATTCACTATGGCACTGATAGAGAATTATATTTAGAACTGCACCAAGCCGAGTGGGAAAAAGATGTATTGATTCATAACCACTTTACCCTCCATAAGACACATGACACGCTCGAAAAATTTGAATCTAAACATAC
This sequence comes from Flavobacteriales bacterium, assembly GCA_031418455.1. Classification (GTDB taxonomy): domain Bacteria; phylum Bacteroidota; class Bacteroidia; order Flavobacteriales_D; family Sanyastnellaceae; genus JANNVZ01. The sequence continues at coordinate 57,066 of JANOXJ010000074.1, forward strand.
ATTTAATCTTGTGTACTATGATGCGTTTGGGCCGCCTGCGCAGCCAGAAATGTGGACGCCTGAGTTATTCAAAAAAATATTTGATATGATGGCAGCGGGCGGAGTGCTGGTAACCTATTGTGCCAAGGGACAGGTGCGAAGAAATTTGCAAAGCTGCGGATTTTTGGTAGAACGCCTTCCCGGCCCACCGGGCAAACGTGAAATGCTAAGAGCAACAAAACCATGAAAAACGAGATTACAAAATTTAATGTGCGTGTTTACTTTTTGCTTTTGAATGAAGCAAATGAGGTACTTGTTTCTGATGAAATAATAAAAGGAAACGCGTATACAAAATTTCCGGGTGGTGGCCTTGAGTTTGGAGAGGGAACAATGGAGTGTGCCCTGCGCGAAGCGCGCGAAGAGTTGGGCCAGGAAATAACAAACCTAAACCATTTTTACACCACCGATTTTTTCTTGCAATCTGCCTTTCGTCCTGCGCATCAGGTTATTTCTATTTATTACACTGCACAGTTAAGAGATACCGCTCAGTTCAGACAGAGTAAAAAGCGATTTGATTTTTTACAAATCTACAACGATGAAGAATCTTTTAGATGGGTGATGAAGAATGAACTGGATGAAAATGAATTTGCCTTTGCAGCTGATAAGAATGTAGTGAAGCTAATAAAAGAAATGAAATAACCCAGATTATGCAATTGAAAATTTCAATTGCATAAACGATTAACAAAATCAACCCAACCTTTTCATCACCTGCTTTTGCACCAGCTGAAAAAGTTGATCGGGATTTAAAGTGCGCCAAGCCATTTCGTTGAGTTTGCCGCCCAATACAAAATAGCTATCTATGTTGCTACGCTCTAAATCTTCCATCACATGGTCGCGAAAATTGAGCAGCGCTATCCATCCATCTTCATCGCACACCTCATCATACCACTCCTGGTAGTAGCTATCATCATCGCCATGAAAGTTGAGCACATTTTCGCCAATAAGAATAAACTTGTTGATACCATTCTGCATCATAGTTTCGGCAATGTCGCGTTTTAAGAACATAATGTCATTGTAAAGCAAATCGTTCCACTCGCCTATTAACTCTATAATTCCAAAACCCTCGTTATAGTCAGCATAAAGCACTTTCAGAAAAAGTGTTTGGCTACCAAACTCGTCCCACTGAGGATGTATGTAATGGTCATAAATTTTTTGTGAATATTCAAACTCAGAATATTCCCTTTCGAAAAAAGGGGAATAAGGATCCTCGCTGGCTACATACAAGCCACGCCAGTTGAAATATGGTTCCAGTGTATGCACGTGCTATTCTTCTAAATTATTAAAAGCATCTACCGCTTTTCTTACACTGCCATATTTCATAAGCCAATTATGCGCTTCTTCTTCGTCCAACCCTGTTTGCTGCATTACCATGCGTGTACCTCTGCCCACCAATTTATGGTTGCTCAGTTGCATATCTACCATCTTGTTGCCGCGCACCCTTCCCAGCTGAATCATTACTGCGGTGCTTATCATATTCAACACTAGTTTTTGGGCGGTGCCACTTTTCATGCGTGTGCTTCCGGTTACAAACTCCGGTCCTACTGGCACTACTATTGGGAATTTAGAATTTTTAGCCACCTCGCTGTTTATGTTGCACACTATGCAACCTGTAGTAATGTTTTGCTGGTTACACATTTTAAGCGCGCCTATCACATAGGGTGTTCTGCCCGATGCGGCTATACCTATTACCACATCCAAGTCATTTATTTCGTGCATTTGCAAATCCTTCCAACCTTGTTCCATATCATCTTCAGCAAACTCCACCGGATAGCGAATGGCCTTATCGCCCCCGGCTATAAGACCTACTACCAGGCCGTGCTCCACCCCAAAAGTTGGAGGGCACTCGCTGGCATCTACCACACCCAGCCTTCCGCTAGTGCCGGCACCCATATAGAATAGCCTGCCTCCAGCCTTCATTTGAGGCACTATTGCGCTTACCAGCATTTCTATGCTAGGTATGGCCTTCTCAATAGCTAATGGCACGGTTTTATCTTCACTATTAATTGCATGAAGTATTTCTGCCACCGGCATTTTCTCCAAATCATTGTATTTGCTGTCGCTTTCAGTAATGCTTTGCACTGTAAATTGTATTTGAGGCAAAAGTATTTACCACTGCGCTGGGTGCGGTATTATTTTATTCCACAACGCATGCATGGCTTTTTTTGGATTTAATAACACTTATATTCACAAAAATTTACTATATATTTGACTAACATTCACCTCGGCTAAGCCGGGAACAACTAACTAAACTATTTCTTTTTATGAATTCCTTACGAAGCACAGCACTGATTTTGCTACTCGGCATCAGCTATTTACACATACAGGCACAACCAGAAAATTCAGGTTCGAGTGTGATGGACCAGGCACTAATAGCCCCTCGCATATTGGCCGCGCGCCACGAGTTTAATGACAATAATATGCGTGGTGCACTAACCATCTACCGTGAGGTATTGGAGGCCGACCCTTCCAATTCGCAAGCACTATATGGCACAGCAGAATGTCATTATTACTTAAAAAAATACAAATTGGCTGAAGAATATTTGGACAAGGCAGTGGCAGCCAATGCAGCTGTAAATAGCGAAACAAATCTGTTTTATGGACAGATATACCACCGCACAGCTAATCTTGATAAAGCCATTAGCTATTTTGAAAAATACCTCTTGGAAGAGCGACCAAAAAGTTATGGCTATTCATTGGCCAATGAATATTTAGCACAATGCAAATTTGCCAAAGAAATGATGGCGCAGCCGGTGAATGTAAAAATAGAAAACCTTGGCGAGGACATTAATTCCAGGTTTGATGACTATACACCTAGCATAACTGCTGACGGTAAAATGATGGTATTTACATCGCGCAGAAGCGATACCAAAGGAGGCGCCATAGATGAATCTGGCGACTACAAATTTTTTGAAGATATATACTACACCAGTTATGACGAGGCCACTAAAAAATGGAGCAAGGCTATAGGTGTGCCGGGCGATTTAAATACAGATACCTACGATGCTGTGCTGAGCGTAGTGCCCAATGGAACTGGCATGTATGTGTACAAGAACACAGTAACTACCACAGGCGATATTTACTATTCAGAATTTAATAAAGAAGCGAATATCTGGAGTACAGCTACAAAACTTCAGCGCCCTATCAACACAAGTTATTTTGAAGGCTCAGTAAGTATTACTGCCGATGGAAATACAATTTATTTCATAAGCGAAAGACCAGAAGGAAAAGGACAAGGAGACATATATGTGTCTACTAAGAAAAACGGGCAATGGTCGTCACCGGTAAACATAGGTGATGTGCTAAACACCACAGAAGATGAAAAATTTGTGTTCATACACCCCAATGGAAAAACGCTCTACTTCTCCAGCAACGGACACCAAAGTATGGGTAGTTATGACATTTTCAAAACTGAATTTATAAATGGAGCTTGGGGCGTGCCGGTAAATTTAGGATACCCTATTAATACAGTAAATGAAGAATCTACCTTCTCGCTTACTAACGACAATAAATCTATGTACATAGCTGCTGAGTACGACAACAGCCTGGGCGAACGTGACCTGTATAAAATAGATGTAAGCAACTACACGCTTGTAGCGCAAGGCTATGACAAAAGCATGTTTGGTCAAATACTATGCACTGTGCAAAACACGAATAACGGTAAGGGCATAAAAGGAGCTAAGGTGAAAATACTTAATGCAGCTACGGGAAAATTAGTAACTACTGCAGAGACTGATAAAACAGGTGTTGCGAAAATAAATGTGCCCGGTAATTTTAAATATCGTGTAGAAGTAACAGTAATAGGCGCAGAGCCACAAACGGTAGAAGTGGATTTGAAAATTGCAGAAAACGGAGAGACAATTAAAAAGGTTGATCTGAAATTTTAAAATCAATCAATAAGTACAAATAGCTTAATCGATATAAAAATAATTGGCAAATAACCATTGCCCCCATTCGAATTCTATATTAAATAATCAAATAAAAAAGGGCGCCTAAGGCGCCCTTTTTTTTCATCTCACTTTTAAATTACTTTTTATCTAGGTCTATAAATTCAAAACTCACCTTTTTGCGAACTGCTTTTTTCGCTTTATCTTCCACTGTAGTTTCGGTCCTTTCCGGAATCATAAGTTTGGAGTTAGCGAAAGAGAGTTTCTGCACTCTGTCGTAGTTTTTATGACTCACTAGCCCCACAATATTCACGCGGATAGTTTTATTATCGGTAGATTCTTTGCCGAGTACTTTAGCCAAATCAACCGTGTGCACTACTTGCGCACCCTGAGCTAGCATCACTTCCACAGGTTCTGAAGTATATAAAACTTTTCCATCCAAATCCTCGATGGTGTAGGTCAATGTACCCTGTTCGTCCTTAATGTAATTATCGCTAATCCAATAAATTTTTACATCACGATTGTCCACTTCGCACGAGATTAGTTGCGGTGCATATAGCAACGTTAAATATTCGTGCAGCAGTTTCTTATTGCCTTTGTAATCTATGCCAGCCCATGAAAAAGAAGGCCATACATCGTTCAGCTGCCAATACATAGTGCCCATGCACCTTCCCATGTTTCTGCGCTCTGCTTCTATGCCCAGCCCTATTCCTTCTGCTTGCACCACTTGAGTAATACGCGCATATTTTTCTAAATTATAGTGCGGCACATTGGGGTACCAATTGCCCATGTATTTATCCATTAGCTTAAAACCTCTGTTGTGCTTTTGATGTTGCGCCATGCCAGCGTCATCGTAAGAAAGATTTGGACCCACCATCATTTCACCCACTACCGACATACTTGGAAACGACTGCATACCAAACTCGCTCATAAAGCGTGGTATTTTATTCATAAGCACCTCAAAAGGCTCCTCATCGTGCCACACCCCCCAATAATGCGAATCGCCTTCGTTCAAACTTCGTGCATCACCTCTTCCAAAAAGTGGCGATGACTCCCAATAATCTAAATTAGTATTTTTCTTAACCGCTTTGCCGAGCGTTAAATCAAACACATCTTTGTATGCGCGCCAAAGTTGATTCTTAGTTTTCTCGCTTAGCCCTTGCTGCCATCCCCATCTTTCCCAGCCCTCGGCATTTTCATTATTGCCACACCAAAGCGCCATGCTAGGGTGATTGCGTAATCGTATGGTTTGCTCATCGGCTTCTGCTATAATATTTGTGACAAACAAACTATCAGCTGGGTACATACTGCAAGCAAACATAAAATCTTGCCACACCATTATTCCCATCTCATCGCACAGTTCATAAAACTTATCGTCTTCATAAACACCACCTCCCCACACACGCAGCATATTAAAATTAGCATCCTTGCAGCTTTGCAATAGCTTGCGATAATCGTCAGTGGTAGCAGCTCCTGGGAAATATTTTGCAGGTATATAATTGGCTCCTTTTATAAATACCGGCAACCCATTTAGTTTAAAATAAAACGACTCACCAATAGAATCTTTTTCTGTTACAAGTTCTATAGTTCTAAAACCCGTTTTGACAGATTTAGTATCTATTACACTTTCCCCACGTACCAGCCAGGCATTGAATTTATAAAGGCTTGCATTGCCCTGCCCATTGCACCACCAAAGAAAAGGAAATTGAAGTTCCAAAGGCAACTCTACCAGGTTCATACCTTTTTTTAGTTGAATATTGGTGCTCCAAGTATCGCCTGTACGTTCCATTTCAAACACCACACGCGCAGCCTCCTCTTTTAAAGAATGAATAGTAAATGTAGTTTTAATACTGGCTGCTTTATTGGAAACAGATTTTTGTTCTATGTATATATCAGTAAACCTGGCTTCATCATAGGCCAATATCTCTATAGGTTTTGTAATACCACATGTAATTAGTTTAGGCCCCCAGTCCCAACCAAAATGAAATTGAGGTTTTCTTGAAATAGCTCTAATACCTTCGCCAGGCAATGGATACGACAACTCAGTCAAACGCTTTTCACCAACAATCAATGGAGAGGTAAAAACTATTTTTAGAATATTGCCCTTTCGTTTTGCTGCCGGTTTTATATCCACCTCCCACGTTCTAAAAGCATTATCTGCATCTATAAGCAACTTATCATTCAAGTATACTTTTGCATACGTATCCAATCCGTTGAAGCGCAAGCGCAACACTTCCATTTTAAAAACTGGTTCTTGTATTTCAAAAGGTTCGCTTTTATAAATCCAATTTTTATCGGCAACCCATTGGCAATCTTTTTCGTTAGTGCCAAGAAAAGGATCTTTAATAATGCCACCAGCCATTAAATCCGTATGAACACACCCTGGCACTTTTGCGGCATGCCACTCGGTGGATTTATCCTCCTGTGCAAATGTCCATGTGGCATAAATATCTTGCAGCACCACAGTACCAGTGCCTATAGGCAAGTCTTGAGCAGAAAGTGGATTTGCAATTTGCATAAGGACGACAAAAATTAATATTACTGACTTCATACTATTTACTTATAAAAGTTACCTGAACTATGACGCTAATATTCCAATATTCCATAATTCATTCCAAAATTTTTACAAGAACCACTACCACCTTGAATCACAGGCCAAATCTGCTCAGGCGTTAGCTCTACTTTTATGAAAATCATTGAGAAAAACCCAAAATCTATGGGCAATTAAATCTCTTGTAAAATTCTCCTTCACATATTCAAATCCATTTTGCCCCATGGCAGACAAGGCTTTTGGGTCATTATAAAAACTCAGCACTTTCTTAGCTAAATCTCCATCATTTTCAGGTTCAAAGCACAAGCCTGCCTCGCCCCGGTCTATAAAAAGCTCTTTGGCCTCACCTTCCACTCCCAGCAGCAAAGGTTTTTTCATGGCTAAATTTTCAAATATTTTAGAAGGAATAGCTCCTTTGAACAAGTCCAATTTTTTCAGAGGAATTACAGCCACATCAATGGCCGCTGTTATGGAAGGCATTTCGCTTTTGCCCACTGCATCAAAAAAGAAAACATTCTTTACCCCTAATTTTTCTTTCAGTTCTATTAATTCCTGCTTAACAGGCCCGCTGCCTAATAGTATGAATTTAATGGCTTTCTCATTTTGCACCCGCGCAGCTGCATTAATAATTACTTCAAGACCCTGCGCATGACCAATAATGCCGGCATACAGCAGTAAGAAATCACTATTATCAAATCCATTTTTTTGTCGCCAATCTGATGATACATTTACAGAATCAAACAAACTCAAGTCTACACCATTGGGCAGCCAATACATCGTTTTGGAAGGAAAACGTTCTTGTATGTTGCGTACGATGCCCTGTGTTTGTCCTGTAACTATTGCAGATTTTCTGTATAAAAACTCTTCCAGTTTTGTGGCCCAATTAAGCATGGTTTTATTGGTTACCAGTCCTAGCTTTTCAGCACTCTCAGGCCACAAGTCTGAAACGTTGAATATGAGTTGGCTTCGCTTAATTACTTTAAGCATATAAGCTGTGATGCCTAAAAAAAGCGGTGGACTTTCGCAAAGTATATAGTCATGATTTTTCACTTTGAACAGCCCAATCCAAAAAGAAGTAAATACGAATGAAAAATAATTGAGTAGTCTTTTTGCAATGCCTTTGCTGGTGGTAACATAAATCCACGACCTATGCACATCCAAACCCTGCATATTCTCGCGAGCATACATTTTGCCCTTATATGCTTCATGAATTTTCATTTGCGGATAATTGGGCATAGCTGTAAGCACTGTAATATCAGCCCCTTGCTTTTGCAAGCGCACTGCTAATTCAAACAACCTGTTTTGAGGAGCTCCCACCTCAGGTGGAAAATATTGTGTAAGAATTAAAATTTTCATTCTGTTTCCAATCCAAAAAAATGTTGCATTAAAATAAAAGAGCTTAAGTAAAAAATGAATACCTTGATGAATAAATATATCTAAACAAACTACCCACCAAATCACTTTTATTTTCCTTTACTCCTAATGCGCATAATAGCGCTAACAAGCGCATTAGACTTTTGAGCGCTAAAGTAAGGAGTCAATTTGGCACCAAAGCCTCTGAAATATTTTTCCACTTCGGGCAGCATGCTACCTTCAAAATCAAAAACACTTTTATCCAGCTCAGCAGCGCGCAACATGCAATTATACAGGCACATAATGCCCGCGCCATTATGCCTCAATTTAGCATCATATCCGCCCAACAAATAATACACATGCTCACGGTCATAAACACAAAAAGCAGCAGCAATGGGTTGTTCTTGCATATATGCTACAAAAGCATAACTGTTGTTGGCCGTTGCAAAATTGAAAAGTATGTTATCAATTAATTTTACGTTGGTAGATTTATTCTTTCTGTCAAAAGATTTAGTTACCAAATCTTTTACTGCAGCTAAGTCAGAAACCTGCGAGCAAGTGACGCCATCCTTCGTTGCCTTTTTAAGCGCATTGCGGTGGCCCACACTCATGCGCGCTTCCAACTCAGGGGGCGTGTGAGCTAACTGCATCTGATAAGTATAGGCCGGTGCCAATTTAAAATTTAACCACGCAAAGGGCTGCATATCCTGCACATCAGGCGGAAATACAACCTTCACATAAGCGCTGGACAAGCTATTGTAATAGTTTGCTACCGCTTCTATCACTTCTTTATTTTCACTTAAAATATTGCTTGGATTAGTAGCCTGAGTTATGGAAACAAATGCATTGTTAGGCGTAAGCGGTGGTGTTCGATAAAACTTCACAGGTCCTTTTTTAGTAACCCACTGATTAAATACTGCTACCAATTTATGTTCCTGAAAAACACCCATTACTTGCAAATGATAGGTGTATACAGAAAGCCACTCAGGCGTATTGAAAACCCCACCCACTCTATTCACCAGATGTGTATAGGTAGTATCGTTTATATTTTCTATTTGCCTTATCTCCATTTGTTAGCCAGCCACTGACTTATATTCATCTATCATTTGCTGAACATTCTTTTCCCAATCATATTGCTCACACACAAATGCTCTGCCTGCATTGCCCATATGCGAGCGCAAATCTGCATTTTCTGCAAGTGTAAGTATTTGCTGTACCAAAACATCAAAATCATTTTCGTTGTATATCAAAGCAGTGCTATTGGCCACCACCACCTCTGCAGCGCCTCCGCTGTTGCATGCTACAACGGGCTTTGCGCAAGCCGCTGCTTCTAAAGTGCTCACACCAAAACTTTCGTTAAGTGCAGTATGCACAAAAATATCAAGTTGCCTATGCATTTCAGGCACATGTTCATACTGCACTTTACCTACAAATTGATAAGTGCCTTCTTTGCAAAGGGTTCTTGCCAGTGTTTTAAGCTCCGCTTCCAACGAGCCACTGCCCGCAATTAATAATCGCAAATTCAAGTCAGGGTGCTTGGTCTGAGCTATTGAAAAAGCCTTAATTAACCAATCAATTCTATAAACAGCTTCCAAAGCTTTTATAGTACCTATGACAATTGTATTGACGGAAAAAATGATTTCAGAACGACCAGGCACAAAAACAGAAGTATCAATTCCGAAAGGAATAATCTTAGCATCTAAACCGAATTGTGCTTTTACAGCATTTTGGAGCATTGCGCTTGTAGCAAATATTTTATCCGCCCTGCGCAAATTGAATTTAATAATTTGTCTATTGATAACACCTGAAAGCGGAAACTGAGTTATGTCAGAACCCCACACAGATATAAAAAACGGACTAAAGCCGCTAAGCGCACCAAGCAAACCGTAGCTGCTTGCATAATGTGCATGCACAATATGTGGTTTAAACTTTTTTATACTTTGTTTTAAATACGGAACAGATTTTAAATACCCAATTTTAGAAACCTCAACAGCAATCTCGTTCGCCTTGGTATTTTCGATATAAAGTGTGAGTCCTTCCACATCCTTGCACCACTCTGACCGATTAGGCGTAAGGCTAAACAAGCCTACTTGCACACCTTGCTTAATAAGCGACAAGGCCCACTTGATAGTGTGAGCAGAATTGATATCAGAAAGCAACATTATTCTAAGCACAGGCCAAAGCTAACAAAGTAAGATAGGTGCAAAAACGAAAAACTCATCGTTGGTCAAAAGCATGTTGTTAGTTAATATAATTTCTAATACATCATTTGTTTGACTTTAAGAGAGCAAGCTGGTCGTTTTTATACTAATGTTGCCTACGTATTTAAACCCGCTTAACGCCATTACAAATACCCAAACTGCTCTGAAACCGAATTTAAAAATAGCCTACTTAACCGGAGAAAATCCGAAAGACCGAGGAGCATGGTCAGGCACTTTGTATTATCTATCGCAAGCATTGGAAAAACAAGGCTGCGAGCTTATATATGCTGGTCCTGCTAAACCTACTATGGCATATTTTATTGGTGCGTTGGCAAATAAACTGTCGCTTATTGTATTTGGAAAAAGAATAGACTACCGACATAGCAGGTGGTATGCCAAATCGTTTGCTCGCCTTTTTAAAAACAAAATTCAAGATATAAACTGCGATATTGTATTAGCGATGGGAGGCTCTGAATTCATAGCCTATCTGCACCACGACAAACCAATAATTTTAGTAGCCGACAGGACCATTGGCGGTGCCATAGGCTACCATGGCATACTTAGCAATCTTTGGAAATGGAGCGAAAAGCAAAGCATAGAAACTGATAGGTTAGCCATGCAAAAAACGCTTTTGAATTTTTTTGCAAGCACTTGGGCCTGCGACAGCGCCAACTCAAATTATAAATTAGATGCTACAAAAAATAAAGTACTACCCTTTGGTGCTAACATAAATGAATTGCCAGAAGAAGCAACACTGCTGGATAGACTAAAGAACACAGACACCATTAAACTATTGTTTGTAGGGCGCGAATGGGAAAACAAAGGAGGCCCCACTGCAGTAATGTGTCTGAAACAATTGCTGAGCAAGCATCTTAAAGCAGAATTGCACATAGTAGGATGTGCTGTGCCTGCTGAACTAAAAAACGAACACATTGTAGAACACGGATTTTTAGATAAAAACAATCCAATTGATTTTGAAAAATTAAATCAACTTTATCTAAACAGTCACTTCTTTATTCTACCAACTAAATTTGAAGCATACGGACTTGTATTTGCCGAAGCTGCAGCCTACGGATTGCCTGCACTGGGTCCTAACACTGGTGGTGTAAGCAGTGCTATGTGCAACGGGGCAACAGGCAAACTTTTGCCGGCCAACTCTGGCGGAAAGGAATATGCTGAAGAAATAATGAAATGGTGGAATGACAACGAAGCCTATAAAATTCAAATAGCACAATCCCGCAAACTGTACATAGAAAATTTGACCTGGGATGCATGGGCCGAAAAGTTCATTGCCCAATTAAGTCTATCACTTTCGAAGAAGTAATTTTTTGTAGGCCGCTGCAAACTGGTCTTTACTAAAATTTGACTTTGCATAGTGGAATGCATTTTGTGAAGTGCGCTCAAACTTTTCTCTGTCTGTTATTAAAGCTTCGATAGCCACGCACATTTCATCTACTATTTGCGCTTCATCTTCCGCTGTACAGACAAATCCATTGGCCTCATTTACATGCATTGCAATATCTCCCACTGCGGTAGCCACAGGCACCACTCCATGTGCCATAGCTTCCATAATTACCATTGGGAAGCCCTCGCGCGAGGATGTTAATACTAAAATATGTGCACTGCTATAGAGCTTATCAAGATCCTCATCGTTCAGCTCGGCATTACACCTTATCAAAGATGCATTATTGCTTTGAGCTAAACCCGCTGCTTCAAACGCAACCGTAGCATGCTTTTCAGCTACCCTTTGCACTATCTGTTCAAATAAATGAAATCTCTTTTCAGGGCTTTCCCTTCCAACAAAAATTATTTTCATTCGCTCCCTTTTATGTGGCAATGATGCCGGAACAATAGTTGCATTGGGTATATACATTAGTCTTTCGCTCACCTCAGGGCCATACAAATTGCTTTTTAGAAACACTTCAAAATCGCGCTTCGCTGTTTGAGAAATGAATACACGATGATTCAGCCTAGGGGCATAAGGCAATAGCGCGAGGTGCGCCTTGTTGGCTCCTGGCTGAAATTTAAAAGCATGTATAAGGTCTGCACACATCACATGAGCATGCAGCAAAGGAAGCAATCTGAAATAAAAATCAGCATTACTACCAAAAGTAACCACGGTATTTTGTGCATTAATAAAATCGGCAATAAGTTGTTTGGCGCGCGCACCATACCAAACAGAATTGATACAATGAGGCACATTCAACACTACCGAATTTTCAGATTGAAACCTGCGGATAAAATTTTCATTGCGCGAAAATCCTGTAAAAAAAACCAAAGATTTATTATCACCACAAGCTTGCACAACATCAGCATGTACTCGCTCTGCACCACCCATGTGCGTGTATGGAAAAAAGTATACGATATCCGCTTTTGCCGTCTTAAGTGTGGCAGACAACAAACTAAACTGCTGTGAGGCCATGATAGGCGAAATGCTAATAAACCGCTTGCACCAGCGCAATGCATTGGGCACCACATCGCGCAAATAAGCCGCAGCACTCCTTGCAGATGAATACAACACTCTTATAAAAAATGCATTGATACGCAGGTGAGAAAGTGCATACTTAATAAAAGTCCACTTCTGCTTTAACACGCGTAAATTGGTGTTCACCAGCAACTTTTTGTTGGCTGTAACACTCGCCTGATGCACTCTGTAAAGGAGCAAAGGCTCTTCCAATTTGGCTATGCCATAACCATGGCTTTTCATGCGCAACCACAAATCATAATCTTCTGCCGCGTTTTTCTCTGACCTGTACATAAACTTTTGCAGCACCTCCTTCCTTATCATAACTGAAGGATGCACTATACAATTTGTTTTGGCAAGCAACGCAGTAATGTCCTCATCACTCACTGCAATCAAATCATTTTGCCACACGCCCAGTGCATCGCCATTGCCATCTATCATTTGTGCAGTAGTAGCCACCATGGCCACATTAGGCCGCGATTTTAAAAACGCTACTTGCTTCTGCAATCTATCTTTTAGCGAAATATCATCAGCATCCATTCTAGCTACAAACTCTCCTTTGCAAAGCGCAATAGACTTGTTGAGTGCAGCGGTAACACCTTCATTTCTTTCGTTTTTTAAATAGACTATTCTATCGTCTTTAAATGACAAAATAATGTCTTCACTGGCATCAGTAGAGCAATCGTTGACAATGATAAATTCAAATTGAGTGAACGATTGTTGGAGCATACTCTGCATAGCCTCGTTCAAAAAACGAGCGGCATTGTACACTGGCATTATTATGCTTACCTCCACCTTCACATTCGTATCCAATTAGAGGGTATTAAATTCTTGGTATTTATTTCACCATTTGCAAACCAAATCTTTGGAGCTATCACAATTTGTGATTCATTTTTTGCTAACCACGCTCCCCACCAACTAAAACTGCTATTGGCAATAATGTGGTGCTTACATTGGCACATCAATCGCATGTCTTCAAACGATGCAGCGCCTAGGTTGTGATTAACATAAACTGTATCTGAAGGTAATTTTAAATTTTGCTTTGCCCAATCCACATCATCAGAAAAAATATAAAATCTAGGTTCACTTACTTTATTAATAACTTCATGAATGGCCCTATCATAATATTCCACCGAACAAACAGGGTGCTGCCCCGCAGTAATAGCCTTATTTAAATAATCGCCTCTGCGCACATGCAACGCTGCGGCATTTTCATTTTGTATTTGTGCGAGCAATGCAGCGTTACGCTCATTGGGTGCATGTTTAAATTCAAATTCCTTTCGCAATTCAGATTCTACATCACCAAAATATTTTTCGCTTTGCCAATATCCTCTTAAGTAGGTTCCATCCGGCTGTTGCAGCATGTTGCCATCAAAATGAAAATGAGGTTCGTTATAGATTTTAAAAGGAGGAAAAAACTTAAACTTTATTTTTTCCATCCATGAAGGATTTTCTAAGGATGCAAACAAAGCCTGTTGTGCCTCATTAGGTTGCATTGCAGAAGTTCTAAAAACAGAAAGCTCATACTCGCGTTTGGTATAGCCCCTTGCCGATTTATTGAGAAAAGTAGTATCTACTATCAACTGAGTGCCATTGGCGCGTGCCAAAGCAAATGCAGCAGCGTACTGAAACATCTGATTGCCAAGACCACCTTTGAGTTGAACTATAATCATACTTACTTTAATAAAGAGGCATAAAGGTCCTCATATTTTTTTGCAATTATCTCCCATGTAAATTTATGCTGCCATGCCGCCTTTGCACTTGTAGCCATTTGTTTGCGCCTAGCCTCGTCTGAAAGCAAATTCGATACATCCTCAGCCGCATTTGTCACATCCACATGGCTGTATCCAGCATCATTAATCATGGTAGGTAATATGATTCCGCCTTGTGTCCACTCGGCTATTTCCACCGCATTGCCCACATTGGCAGAGGCAAACGGCAAACCCGCAGCAGCTGCTTCAAACAGCACAATAGGGGAACATTCTATATTAGATGGAAACAAAAACAAGTCGGCACTTTTATAAGCAGCTACAGTTTGCTCTCTGGAAAGATGGTGCATTAAAATTTTCTTATTTCCAAACAAACGATTCCACAAAGCGCGCAAAAACAATTGAGGCTTTCGCCATACCAGCAGTTTAAAATTCTCTAAATTATTTCCTATAAGGAGCAGCGTAATGTTGGTCTGAGGCAATCGCAATACGATATCTATAGCTTCCTTATGCCCTTTAACACCAGTGAAAGAACCAATATGCAGCAAGAGTATATCGCTTTGTGGTATGCCTAATTCTTTGCGAATATCCAGTGTTGCATCAGGCAAAAATTCTGAAGCCGATGCACCATTTGGAATTAAGGTCCAATTGGTTACTCCACATTCCTTTGCAAAGTTTACATCTCTATAATCATTGCTCAGAAAAACGTGCATATCAAACTCGTGCACCCAATCTCGCATGCGATTAAAATACATCTCATATTCCGGCAAGTAGAGTGCAGAATATCCTGTAGGCACTATTATTTTTTTGGCTTTTATTTTTTTCAGTATTGGCAAAGCCGCATCTGTTGCCCATTGCTGAGCTGCAAAAAAAGTAATAACATCAAAATCTGATTGTATTAAAAAATCTTCATAGGCAGCCAGGTTTCCTTTAAGACCCATTGCCCAATTACCACTCACATCAAATTCTGCTATTTGCACACCGTCATTCACAAGCGATGTGCGGTCCTTGTGCTTAGATGTAGCCACCGCAACCGAATGACCCTGCTGAACCAAAAATTTAGAAATGCGCTGCACCACCTCCTGCATGCCACCAATGGAGGGATAATATGACTCAACGCAATGAAGAATTTTCACAATGAAATATTTATGGATTCAATTATTAAAAAAATTCAGTTAGTTCAAGCAAACATATTTTTTCAAAAAAAAAGACACATACAACTCCGGCAAGAAATAAACTTTATTTCTTAACAGCAATAATACCTGCATAGGGCGAAAGCGCCTTGCTGCCTTGACCTGCAGAGCGAAGCAATGGATACACAGTTCGCAGTGCCTTTGCCAAAATTCTTTTGGCCATGCCACTATTTTTACTATCTGTCCAAAATTCAAATTTGCCAAAATATTCGCTCACCTTCACTTCAAAACCCAAACCTTCCAAAATGCTTTTCCACTCATCAGGCTGCATGGCATCTATATAGTGTCTTTCAAAATTTTCTGCATCCAAAGACTTATGCAAAAACTGCTGCATCCATCCTCTAAAATTTGGCGTTTCAATTACAAGTGTGCCACCAGATTTTACCATGGCTGATTGTTTTTGAATAAGCTCTCGCCAATTGGTAAAATGCTCGATAAATCCAAAAGAACACACCAAATCGTATTGTTGAGCCACTTCCATTTTCAAAAAATCAGCATGATCAAAAGTTCCTGTATTAAATCCCTTGGAAGCAAGCCACCCTTTCATTTCGGCCACTCTTGGCGTAAGGTCTACACCATTCAGCGTATAGCCTAACTCACCTAACACAGTTATATATCTTCCTGGAAAACACCCAATCTCAATGCAGGATTTGTCATGCACCTGCACTACATTATTTAAGAGCCATAAGCGCAAAGTATCGTCCGCAGGCACTGCTGCAAAAGCCAAATGGCTATATGCATTGTCCCAATAGGATTGGTCTACTACGGCAGTATTCTTCATACTGTAATAGGATAGCAAGTGGCATTGGGCACAAGCAGCGCATCTGGCACCTGGTGATTAGTAAAAAATTTATTGCTCGGGCTTAGCAGCATAGCATTCTCTATGACGATAGAATAAGCTTCATTTTCGCTCTTTCTTAAACCAATGTCCAATCTAATATCGCGATTAATAAGCCCTGCATTTTCTACCTGAAATACTATACCGTTATAATCAGAATTAGCTGATTCAAATTTTTCGTATGTGTGGCTCTGCAATGCAAAAAGTTTTTCGCCCTCCAGAGTATAGCATACTGCATCCACATGCCAGCCGGGTTCAAAACGGCCTTTCTCCCAAGCAATTTCTATATTGAGCATACTTCCCCTAACCCATTCACCCGATGCATCGGCAGGGGTTGATTTAATCATTAGGCCATTTAAATTCACCTGATTGTTTAGTCCAAAGTAGAGAGGCAAAATAGAATCGGTAGGGCCTGAATTTTTAATGGTGCCCTTTTCCATATATATAGCTTGGTTGCAAAAGTTTCTTATGGCACCCATGTTGTGACTTACAAATAAAATTGTGCGGCCACTGCTGGTGCTAATATCCTTCATTTTGTTCAAGCATTTTTTCTGAAATTCGCTATCGCCTACGGCCAACACTTCATCCACTATAAGAATTTCAGAATCTAAATGTGCGGCCACAGCAAATGCAAGGCGCACATACATGCCACTACTGTAGCGCTTTACAGGAGTTTCCAAAAACTTTTCTACTTCTGCAAAAGCTACTATTTCATCAAATTTACTTTTTATCTCGCTGCGCGACATGCCAAGTATGGCACCATTGAGAAATACATTTTCGCGTCCGCTAAGCTCAGGATGAAAACCAGTACCTACCTCCAGCAATGAGTTAAGACGACCATTAATTTCTATGCGGCCTTTGGTAGGCTCGTATATTCTGCTAAGCACTTTTAGTAGTGTGCTTTTGCCTGCACCGTTGCGACCTATAACTCCCACGCGGTCGCCTTGTTTTATTTCAAAATTTACATCATTAAGCGCCCAAAATTCTTCGGTACTATTTTGCACAGAAGATTTAAAAATACCTTTTGCTTTTTGGCTAATAACATCGCGTAGGGCTGTGTAGCGCTCTTTGTTTTGCGCTATTACAAACTTTTTGCTTAAGTGTGCAACCGATATGGCAATGTCAGAATTCACTTTCTTAATCTATGCAGTTATATTATATCGGCAAAGCCACGTTCTGTTTTTCTAAAATATTGCAAGCCGATAATAAGAATGATTAATGAAACAGCCAACGAGATAAAAAATCCTTGATTAAAGACATTTGTCTCAGCACCCAATATGCAAAACCTAAAACCATCTACTACAGCCACCATGGGGTTGCACGAGTACAATAGTTTTAAAAAGGATGGAATGGAAGGATTGTTATAAATATCGGCACTGGAAAAAGCAACAGGAGTGAGGTACAAACCAAACTGAACTATGAATGGAATGATGTATCGGAAATCGCGGTACTTCACATTTAATGCTGCTATAAGAATGCCTGCACCCAGCGATGTAATAAGAGCCAATAATAAAAATATGGGCAACAAGAAAAACGCCCAGCCTGGCCAAAACTGGAAATAGGCCATAATGCATAGCAACAAAATAAAACTAATTACAAAATCGATAAGGCAAACAATAACTGTGCTCACTGGAATAATAAGTCTTGGAAAATATACTTTGGTAAGCAAATTAGAATTGGCAATAAGCGAATTGGCCGACTCACTAAAAGCACTTGCAAAAAATGTCCAGGGTAAAGTGGCAGCGCATACCATAAGCAAACGCGGCTTGCCCACAGGCACTGTGCTTTGAAACAGCCAACCTATGAACCACATAGCTACTATAGTAATAAGCGGTCTAATGACACTCCATGCTATGCCAATGGTGGTTTGCTTATAGCGCACCAGCACCTCCTTCCAGGCCAGAAAAAATAGCAAGCCACGGTATTGCCACAAGTCGCTCCAATAGTTGCGCTCAGTAGCTCCCGGTTCTATTACTATGTGGTGGTTGGCCATATGGAATACTGCGGGCTAAAGTAGCACC
>JANOXJ010000075.1:0-10868 GCA_031418455.1 Flavobacteriales bacterium
GCCTGACGGTCGTCAAGCGATTTAAGAATGGGACCCCAGGCAAACTTTTTCAAAAGAAAAAGAACTGCAAGAAATGCTATGGTAGCCCATGCTACCGTACCTATGGATACGCTAAGTAAGCCGCTTCCGCCACTAATTAAAACCATTGTATTAGGTTTTTATGGATTAAGAAAAACTTTTTATTTTTGAAACACAAAGGAATTAACCTAGGGCTACAAGCAAACATACGATTACAGCGAAAAGAGCAACACCTTCTACAAGGGCCGCAGCTACAATCATATTTGCACGTAAGTCACCGGTAGATTCTGGCTGGCGAGCCATAGCTTCTAAAGCTGAGCCACCTATGCGACCCACACCTATGCCGGCACCTATAGCAGCGCAACCAGCACCGATACCTGCCAAACCTTGATTCATCATTGTGTCCAAAAGAACTGTAAGAAATTCCATTTTATTGGGGTTTTTATTTGATTTAAAAATTTTTACTAATTAATGATGTGCTTCTTCGTGGTGGTGCTCTTGTGTAGCATCGCCAAAGTATAGCGCGGCTAACAGGGTAAATACATACGCCTGTAAAAATGCAACCAACAACTCTATGAAGAACATGAATATCATAAACAATACTGAGCCTATACCTACACTGTAGCCAGCTACTGCGCTGTTTTGGCCAAATAATAAAATCAAACTTACAAAAGCAAGGATGATGATGTGGCCAGCTGTAATGTTAGCTGTGAGACGTATCATTAATACCGCTGGCTTAATGAATATGCTCATTATTTCTATAGGAACAAGAATAATCTTAATAGGAAGTGGCACGCCCGGAGGCCAGAATATGTGACCCCAATAGTGTGCATTGCCGCTAAATGTGGTCATAAGGAATACAATGGTAGCAAGCACTAAGGTGATGCTAAGTGTGCCAGTGATGTTGAAACCGCCAAGGAATGGGATAAGACCTAGCATATTACACATCCATATAAAGAAGAATACGGAAAGCAGGAATGGTAAGTATCTGCCTGCTTTTTTCTTGCCTAATGATGGTACAGCTACTTCATCGCGTATGAAGAGGATAAGTGGTTCCATCAGGTTTTGAAGTCCCTTTGGTGCTTCGCCTTTGCGCTTAGCATATGCTTTGGCTACACTAAAGAATACAATGCAAAGAATAACCATGATAAGAAGCATACCAAATACTGATTTGGTAATAGAAAAATCTAAAGGTTTCGCATGCTCCACTGCTACAGTTGGCTCTGCTGCATGCATAGGCTGCGCGGCCATGTGCATGTGCGCAGTGTCCTGGTGCATAGTGTCAGTTGCCATTGTATGCTCAGCATTCGCTGTGTGGTCTGCTGCTGCATGCTCGCCAGTGCTTATTACTATAGTTTCGTGGTGGTTTTCGTAAGTGGTGCCTGAAGAGGCTGTGTATGGCTTAAACTGCAACTCGCCATGGCTGTCATAACCATTCCAAAATTGGCTGCTGCTGAAAATGTCAAGATGACCGTGATTGTAAACTATAACCGGAAGCGGTATGTGTATCTGACCAATTATATGAATCTGATGCTGGTCAGCAATGTGGTGCATAATCATTTCGCCTGGTTTAAAGCCTTTTTCGGCTTCACCAGTAGCGTGTTCTTGAGAAAATGCTCCAACAGATACGCACAAAAAGGCGAATAAGAACGTAATAATTCTGCTGTGGGCCTTAATTAGCGTGGTATTTGGTTGAATTTTCATGCCGTGTTTCCTGTCTGAAAAGCGCGGCAAAAGTAATCAGTCGCTTTAGTTGTCAAAGCGATAGTTTACTTTTTTTTCCTCACATATTATGAAATGCCCGTTTTTATTGGGTTTGCGGGCGAAAAATCATTTTTTGCTAACTACTTTTAGCAACGAGGAAATGAGCAGAATATTAAAAACGATGTAAATGCAGAAGGTAACAAGTGCCACCATAACCGGTTTTTCGCATTTCAAATACATATATACTGCCAGGAAGATAACGCTTGCAAAGAGCTTGACAGCTATGCCGCCTGTAAATGCTGTAACGAAGCGCGTGGGGCTTTTGGCATTGGACTTAAGTATATTTATGTGCAACAGATAGGCTATAAGTGCATATCCAACTACCACTGCCGACAATACGCATGCTACATTAAAACTAATTTTTGCTGTAAACATGTGTATGCCACTTATAGCAAGCAGCAGCAGTACACACGTAAGGAAAAGGGTTTTGGCAAATTGGGTGTTTGTGGACATGAGTGATGTTATAAGCTATAGTCTAAGCAGAACCAATATGTTGAAAGGTAAGGATTATTTCTTTAAAAGGTCTTTTATTACCATGTACATGGCTACTCCTACACCTATCATAGCAAGGGTAAGTGTCCATGCATGATAGTTATTGGGAAATTTTTGGTCGAGCTTTATACCTGCCCATACGGCTAAACCAATGGTAAGGCCCATTTGGGTGGTCATGGAGGTATACTTCAAAAAGGCATTGGAGCGCTTAGGAGTTTCCTGCGGCTGCTCCGGCATTGGCTCCGTCATAGTTTTCTTTTCTTAGTTCTTTCACTTTAGCACCCATGTGGCATGCACCGGTAAAAGTGGCTCCTGGTTCTATAGCCAGCTTATCTGTAAATATATCGCCTTCCACGCGGGCAGTGCCTTTTAATGACAGTAGTTGTTGCACATTTACTTTACCTTTTATAAGGCCTTCCACTTCGGCATTTTGGCAAATAACAGTGCCATCTATGGTGCCATTAGGACCTACTACTAATTTGCCCTTGGTGCTAAGGTTGCCTTTGAAAGAGCCATCAATGCGGATGTTGCTTTCGCATTTTATTTCGCCCTCTATGCTTGTGCCTTCCACTATTCTGTTAATGGCCAGGTCCAGTGCTAAGTCGTTGTTTTTTGCCATACGCCCGTTATTATTAAACATGGTTTCTATTTGTAATTTGCGCTGTAAAACTCTAAATATTTAGCTATATCCTTACTCTTAAAAAGTGTTATATAATTCTGCTTGGATATTAAGAAGCTTATGTTGTTGCCATTATTTATGTCTTTAAGCTTGTCATTATCACCATTGAAAGTTGCTATATAATCTTCACCTTCGGTAAGCACCTTAAATGATTTTACTAACACTAAATGTTGTTCTTTATTTAAAAGGTTGTTAGTCACCTTGAGCTGGGCAGAGGTGAACATGGCTGCATTAAAATCCGAAATGGCCATTTTGGTTTTGTTAATGTCAGAGCCTGCCACGGGCATTATTAGCGCCAGGTAATGCTCTGCTTTTGCATCGTATTTAAATGGGTTGTCGTTGTTTGTAACAAGAGTGCTGTCCACTGGCGGAGGTGTATCTTGCTTTGCTATGTTGTCTATGCCATTGCTCTCGTCAGTTTTGTCTTCCGTTACCGGTTTATTGCTGGCTTTTAGTGCTTTTATTAATTCATCGGCTCGTTTAGCCTCTTCGGTTCCTGCGCAATTTTTTACCAGTTCATTCAGTTCATTCTGGTAGTTTACTTTTTCGGCAAAGGGTGCCTCTATGTGGCCTACAGATATGGCTCTTAGCAAGCGGTATTTGCACACCAAATGATTGTCGGGCTGATTGTAAATTACAGAATCGCAAAGCGATTTTAGGTCGTAATAATTTCTATCCAAATATTTACCATAAGCTAATTCATAGGCCTTGTTTTCGTTGTCTTCCTTTATGTCTTTCATGTCCACATAGTCAGGATTGTCCACCAGGTAAGCCCAGTCGCTATCGGGGTATCGTTTTTTTATTTCATCTGCCCAATACTTAGAGTTGCAATCACTACAGAGTGGGTTTTTTACATAACCCTTGGAGCCTTCTTTGCTGTACCATGTGCGGTATAGCTGGTAGTATGTAGTAGGGTGAAAATCGCTATCGTCAATATTGGCAAGCAATTCTTCCCATGTGCTTATGGCATTGTCTTCATCATTTAGTTTCTCTTTGTAAACCACACCTGCCAAGTAATATCCTTCTGCCGCGTCTTTGCCCATTTGGGTCATTTTTTTTGGGTCATCGCAGGGCAGTGTGGCCTTCAGTTCATCCACTGTTGGCGCTTTGTATTTGGCATCGGCAGTGTTGGTAGAGTCCTCAGGGTTGTCTGTTTGGCCGGCATTTTCTGTAGCCTCTTCGCCCGGACCATTGGAGCTAAGGAATTTGGAAGCCAGGCGCCAATTGTCTTTTAGTGGTCTGTCGCCCCAGCGCTCAGTAAAATTGGCTTTGCCACTGGTTCTTAAATTTTGGTTGTAGGCCCAAAATGTGCCATTGATGGCGGCCACTGCATTGGTGTTGGACTTGCTTACAGCCTCCATGTCGCGCTTGCGCTCTTCTTGCTTGCTTCGTTCTATTTGTTTTTGAATGTCGGCTAATCGCTTTTCGCGCTCCACAGGCGACAATTTGCAAATAGTACTTAGCGAATCATTCAGTTCTATTTTGGCTAAGTTGTTTATGAGTTCGGTAAGATTTTCTGCTCTGGTTTTTACTATTTCATAACGCTCGTGGCCTGCATCTATTTTGGCCAAAGTGCTGTCGTAATAGGCTTGAGCTGGTTTGTACTGGCGCTCGTCAAAATACAAATCGGCCAGGCGCAAAAAGGTTTTTGCTCTTTGCTTCGGATTGTTCTGATTAGCGGCTAATGATTTTTCGTAAAAGTCTATGGCATCTTCTCTGCGCTGTTCTTCTAATGCTATGTCGCCCAAAGCGTGGTATATTTTATCGCGATAGGTTATGTTCCTATCGTCCTTTAGCATTTTAAATAGTTCTTTTTGTATTTCGGCAGAGCTGCCACCAGTGCGGCTATAAGCCAATGCTTTGTTAATGCGCGAATAAAATTCTAACTCATAAGTGGGGCGCGATTTTATGACAGATTCATAATTGGCCAGTGCATCGCTGCTTTTGCCTAACTCTTGATTCAATTGTGCTAAAATGAATAGTGGTCGTGCCTTGTCTTTTTTCTTTTTTAAAAGTTTAATAGCGCTTTCCAATTCTACTACCGCCTTTTCCAACTTGCCCTGGTGTATATATACATCAGCATACACCAGTCTATAATCAGCTCTTAGCTTATCGTCTAATTCAGTGTTTTCTTCTTCCACACGCTGCAAGGCTTGTATAGCTTTGCCATACTCTCCTTGTTGGATGTAGGTGCGAGCTAACCAGGTATTGGTAGATATAATACTCTCAGGGTCTTTAAATTTTCTGTTGACATACTGGAATGTTTCTGCCGCTCTGCCATAATTTCTTTTGTAGAAGTATGCACGGCCTATCACCATGTAGTTTTCATCTATCCACTTATTGAATTTTGGTTTTTTCTTCGTCTCGTTTGCATTGTTCTTAAGGGTGTGGCGGTTTATTACCTTTTCACATTTGCCTATGGCTTTTTCCATTTCTGCAAACGAGCCCTTGGCGCTTTCCTCATCGCCATATATGAATATGGGCAGCAACTTGTCGTAATCCTCCACATAGGCTGTTTCTATCTTCTTCACTCCTTTAGCCACACTTTCGTCAGCATTAAAATAGCCGTTGTAGTGCGCAGTAGTATTGTGGTACCACCGTGCAGCATTGCTATCGCGCTTGGTAGAGCAAGCGCTTATAATCATGCAAAATATTATTGCAACAAAGAGGTTGAAGGAATTTCTGAAATTCACATTTATAGTTATTGAGGCGAGCGGTTAACTGCTTTGGGGCGAAAATATTTCATTTTTGGGCTTAAAAGCACATTTGCTTTAATATGCTTATTGCCAATTTTTGAAAAGTGGTGGTAAATTGCACTCAGTTTAGATTTGTTTTATAACATGTGTATGATTGCAGCGTGGTGCGCTAATTGTCCCTTTTTAGTGGGCAATTAGTTCTGTCTGCTATTTATTCCACGGTTCAAAATAAAATCAGGTAATTTTGAAATAATCTATGGTAGCCACAAAACAACCAAAAGGCAAGCGTTTGCTTAAGAAGCTGAAGAGCAAATTCAGGCTGACTGTAATCAATGAAAAAACATTTGATGAGCAGTTTAGCTATTCGCTCACGCCCATGAATTTGATAATAATGTTTGGTGGTTTTTTGCTCCTTTTCGGTTTTTTATTTTATGGGCTTATAGCCTACACGCCTGTAAAGAGGCTGCTACCTGGATATACTGACCAGTCGTTCAATATAGAAGCTATAGAGGCGCGCACACGGGTAGACTCGCTGCTAGATGCTGCCAGACAGCAAGACAAGTACATTCACGATTTGCAAATTATATTGAGCGGTGGCACATTAACCAACACCAGCGATACAGGCAAGGTAGAGGTTCAGCAGGTAAACTTAGACTACAAAGCTTCGCCCATGGAAGGTGCCTTGAGGCAGCAACTAACCGATAGAGAGCGATATAGCCTGGCCCTGGAAGAAGAAGCTGGCAATAACAAAAAGGGTTTTTTGCTTTTTAAACCGGTTAATGGTACAGTGAGCAATGCTTTTGATCCAAAAGCGGGGCATTTTGGTATAGACCTGATGGCGCCTAAAGAGGAGCCTGTAAAAGCGGTGCTAGACGGAACTGTTATAATGGCCTCCTTTACGGCCAATGATGGCAACGTAATTCAAATACAACATGCCAACAATTTTATTTCGGTATACAAGCACAACTCTGCATTGCTCAAGAAAAGTGGCGATATGGTAAAGGCAGGCGAAAGCATAGCCTTTATAGGCGACAGTGGCGACCACAGCGATGGGCCGCATTTGCACTTTGAGCTATGGGAAAATGGTTTGCCTGTAAATCCTGCGGATTACCTGGCACTGGGCCAATAGGCCAGCATGCTGCTTATACTTTAGTGAGCTTTATCATATTGGTCATTCCTTGCTCAGATATAGGCATAGAGGCAAGGTTGATGATAAAGTCTCCTTCCTTCAGCAGATTGTTTTTCTTTAAAAAATATCTGATGTCAGAAATGGTTTGGTCGGTACTTACCATTTTGTCGTAGTAGAAAACTTTTACTCCCCAAACCAAATTCATTTGGGTGATAATTTTCTTATTGCTGGTAAACACAAAAATATTGGCATTAGGGCGCCATGCGGATATGCGATAGCCTGTGTAACCGCTGAATGACATGGTTACCAATGCAGCTGCTTTAACTCTAAAAGCAAGTCTGCACGAGCTATAACAAATACTATCTGTCATAAATCTGCTCTCATCTAACTCAGTCGGTAGTTCTTCATGGTAGTAAAGGCCTTCATATTTTTCAGCTTCACATATTATGCTGTTCATCATGCGTATGGCTTCCACAGGGAATTTGCCTACACTTGTTTCGCCACTCAGCATTACCGCATCTGCACCGTCAAGCACTGCATTGGCCACATCGGTCACCTCAGCACGTGTAGGAGTAAAATTGGTTATCATGCTCTCCATCATTTGTGTAGCCACTATCACGGGGCGTGCTTCCTTTACACATTTCTTCACTATCATTTTCTGAATGAGAGGCACATTTTGCAAGGGTATTTCTACACCCAGGTCGCCACGCGCCACCATCACAGCATCGGTCACTTTTATTATTTCATCTATTAGTTCTACTGCTTCAGGTTTTTCTATTTTGGCCACTACCTTGGCATGTTTGTCTTTTTCTCTTATTATATTTTTTAGCATCACCACATCATTGGCATTGCGCACAAATGAGAGGCCTATCCAATCTACATTTTCGTTAAGTGCAAAGTCCAGGTCGGCCAAATCTTTTTCGCTTAATGAGGGCAATGAAACTTTGGTGTTTGGAAGGTTTAATCCCTTTTTGTTTGACAGTGGCCCTCCTTGCAAAATTTCGCATTCCACGGTGTCTTTCTTGTTGGTAGAAAGTACACGCATGCTCAATTTGCCATCGTCTAAAAGCACTGTTTCGCCAGCAGACACATCTCGTGCAAACTCCTTGTAGTTGGTGTATATCACCTTATCTGTTCCTATCTGCTTGGTGGTGCTAATGATTATTTTTTGGCCGGCCACCAGATTCACGCTGCCATTTTCCATTTCGCCTACACGCAGTTTTGGTCCTTGCAAATCTGCCAGCAGAGCTGTATTGGTGCCTAGCTCTATATCAATAGCGCGCACTGCATCTACTACTTTTTTGTGGTCTTCATATGCCCCGTGCGAAAAGTTGAGTCTTACTACATCACAGCCTTGCAAAATCATATCGCGAAGTACTTCTTTGCTTGCACTTGCAGGGCCTATGGTGGCTACTATTTTAGTCTTTTTCATGCGTTCTAAATATCTTTTTCTCTTCTAGTGGTTTTGGTGTGGTAAGCAGGTAGTGCTTATTCTTAAGTTTTTCTGTGGCCAATAAAAATGACGCTATCAGCAGAGGTGTTTTTCTAAGTTGCCTATAGAAATCATCGCTCAGTGGTTGCTGTAAATTTTCTATTTTCAATAAAAAATCGAACTGCGGCAACTCTGCCATTAGCAATCCGGCATCGCTTTTATTGTCTAACAAAGTGAACTTTGTTTTTTCGTGCAGTGTTACGTATTCAAAACAGGCACAAGTAAACAATCCTTCGGGGCGCTCCAGTTCTATGTCATTCATCCTTTTAAGCGACCAGCCCATCTGTCTGTTTAACGACCAGGCAAGCCTATAGTCCTTCTCATGACTGCTCAACCCGATCAGTTCAAAATCATACTCTATTTCTATGTCCAGATGGTAAATTGCCACTTTGTGTATTTTTTACACTAAGGGGGGCTAATGTAGTTAACTCCCCACACTGCAAAGTTGAGGTGTTAACAAATACCTCCCTCAGCCGTGTTCACAGAGTTATGCGCAACCTTATGTGTGCGCTGTAGTGTTATTTTGCACAAGAAATTACAATTGTTGGAAAATTTTTTGGGTGCGTACAACTTTTTAAGGCACCCATGCATCAATCCAAACGAAGTGCTGAATGACCGACCACGAGCTTGCAAAAGGAATATTGAACGGTGATGTAAGTGCCCAGCAAGAGCTGTGGCGGCTTTATAGCCGTAAAATGATGTCTGTAAGCATGCGGTACTGCAACAGTAGACCCGAGGCGGAAGATGTACTGCAAGACGCTTTTGTAAAGGTGTTTCAGCGTATAGACCAGTGGCAGGGCAGCGGGCCTCTTGGCGGTTGGATAAGGACAGTAGTGGTTAACACTGCTTTGACTTATATAAGAAAGGAGAACAAGTGGCGCCACAGCGCAGACTTGGATGCAGCTGACAATTTGAATGCAGAGGATGTGGATGCAGTTTCTAAAATGAATGCTGAATCGCTTCTGGAATTGATAGAGAAAATGCCGAAAGGCTACAAAACAGTTTTTAACCTTTTCGCAGTGGAAGGTTATGGCCATAAAGAAATAGGTGATATGCTTGGAATAAGCGAAAACACAAGCAAAACACAGTTTTTAAAAGCCAAAAACTGGTTAAAGAGAAACTTAACTTCAACAACTATAGAACACGAGGAAAGTGAAGAAATTGGACAATGAAATAAAGAACATTTTTGCCGAAAAACTGGCCAACCACGAAAGCCCGGTAAGTGCCGACATGTGGAATGCAGTACAGGCAAAAATGACTGCACAAGCTGCCGGCAGTGTAGCTGCCACAGCTGCTGTGAAGGCTGGTGTGAGCAAACTATGGTGGGCTGCAGCTTTGGCTGCTGCCACAGTAGTAGGCACTCTGGTGTATTTTGCTATACAACCTGACGCTAAGCCAGCCAAGGCCACGGAGCAAATGCCTGCACCGACTGTAAAAACCGAAAAATTGGACAGTCAACAGGAGCAAAATGCTGCCGGTACAGAGCGCAATGAGATAATATCGGTAACTGTAAAAGCAACCGATAACACGAGCTCTGCAGGGTTGCCAAAGGAAACCGGAACAGCTGTGACAACAGCTGCCGAGATTAAAACCAACAACAGCAACACTTCTAATAATATTCCAACACAACCTGAGGTTTCGGAAATTGAAAAGGGGTCGGCAAATAGCGATAAATCTGGAGAAAATGGAAATACGCAACCAATAAACGGTGGCGGCCAAACTATCTCTCAAGAAAAAGTGACCGCTAACTTCAAGGTAGTGCTGGTTTCACAGAGCGATTTGAAATTCTCCTTTGTGCCGCAGGCTGATAAGGCAGATAAATATGAATGGAATTTTGGCGATGGTGAAACAAGCGCTGAAAAGGCTCCCGCACATACCTATACTCAGGAAGGAAATTATAGCGTAGAGTTAACAGTGACTGATAGGAATGGCAATGTTCAATCACTTAATACGCAGGTTAGTGCTATGCGTCCGGCCGAATTATTTATTCCCAACGTGTTTACTCCCAATGGTGACGGCAAGAATGATGAGTTTGTAATAGAGCTGAAAAATGGTTCAGGTATACTTACCAAAATAATCATCTTAAATAGCACAGGGCGCATTTTTGAAAGCGATGGTAGCACTATGTGGAATGGCAAATTGCCCGATGGTGATCTGGCTCCCGCAGGCACATACACCTATTTGGTAAGGGCTGTAGGCAATAACCAGGATACAATAGAAAAATCTGGTAGTATTACCCTAAGAAGATAAAAAAATCTAATATTTTAAATAGGAAGACTGCTGCCTTTGGGCGGCAGTCTTTTTTTTTACCAAATTCATCACTTTCAAGGTGCCGGTCAACTAACCCAAATTAATTGTTGGTTGAGTTCCATCAATTCTTAGCATTTCTTTTTGGAGCAAATACCATAATGAAGGTATTTTAGCGCCCCCAAAGTATTTAGAAGTATTCTAAATAAAGTCGGTAGCTCAAAACAAACAAGGCTTTCAGACGTTATTAATAAATAGGAAAAGGAGTAAAACCATGATAAAAGTTTCAGATAGTGCAAAGCAACAAGTGGCTCATTTAATAGCCGTAGAAAATTATCCTGAAGGCTCATT
>JANOXJ010000076.1:0-5316 GCA_031418455.1 Flavobacteriales bacterium
TAGAAATTCTTCAGCTCAAAAATCGCGCTGTGGTTCTAACAAACCGATGGCTCTGATGCCTACCACCAGCATATTGTCGAACGATGTGCGCTGCACATTTTTTTCAAAACGAATAATGTGCGATGCAAATGCTTCGAATCTCTCATCTTTAAATATTTTTCTGCTAGCAGTAAATTGATGAAAGTGGAAAGTACTTTTTAATCCTTGCAAATTATCATTGCCATATTGACGATATGGATTGCGGTAAGAGCGAAAAATATTTCCTCCTAGGTTGTCAATTGTTCCATTGCCATCTATATCCGTATCGCGCCCATAAGCGGCCCAAGTAAACTCTTCTGTAAAAGTCCATTTTTGCCACTCGTAGCGCATAAGTAGGAGCCACTCTATAAAATTGTTGCCCATTGGGTGTGCAAGAGGTTGGTTCATGTGGCCCCAAGCCTGCAGCGGGCTGCCGTGTGTGTAGGTAAATGGTCGCACCACATTTAATTCGGACTGTATGCTAAAGTTAGGTGTGAAAACATCGAATGCTTTTATACCTAACTGTCCGCCAAACTTATTGGCCCACCAATTATTATTGGCACGCACTTTAGCAAGTAACAACTCATCTATTACAAACTGGCCATAGAGCTGGCACTTAGGTGCAGCCTTGTAGCGAAGGCTTGTACCAAGTATCACATTGTCAGGCGAACCCTGTGCATACTCCACCGGGCGATAAAAAATTATTGGGTTCAAATAATTTATGTCCAGCGTGCGGTGACTATTGCTGTCGCGGTCTTGCCACACCACCATTTCGTATATACTCCAATTAAACTCTTTGCTAATGTTCCAACTTAAAGCATGCAGCGCTACATATTTTTTGCGCGCATCGCGCAGCATTTGCGCTGCATTTATGTCGCGCATTTGTGCCCACAGGTTCGTGTATTTAATATGCCAAAACTTTGTTGTAATTCTTGCATAAGGGTATGGCGCAGCCACATCGCTAAGAATTAAAGACCTATATCCATCGCCCCAAAAGTGTTTGCCCTTGCCCAATTCAAAATGAAAAAATTTGCCTGTGTTGTAGCTCACATGACCATAGGTATAATGCGTGTGGTACAAACCATTTCCATTAGCTCCTTTAGAATCATTTACCGCAAAGCCCACTCCAGGCTGTATGCGTAAAGAATCGGCCATGGTTTGTAAATACTGCGCAGGCATAGCTGCATTGAAAGTATAACCTATAGTAGCGCTCCATTTATTCTCTTTGTGCCAGCTGGCATCTACACCTAACATAACGCTGCCAAGAGGCCGGCTACTTTTTTGCAACTGATAGCCACCTGAAGCGCCAC
Source organism: Flavobacteriales bacterium (assembly GCA_031418455.1). Lineage (GTDB taxonomy): Bacteria > Bacteroidota > Bacteroidia > Flavobacteriales_D > Sanyastnellaceae > JANNVZ01. Next base: position 1,329 of record JANOXJ010000076.1, read on the forward strand.
CAAAAACACCAATATCAATTTGGTTAGTGTATTTATCTGATATGTAAGAAGTGTCTTGCATTTCCAAATACGATTGGTCCATGCCATAGGCGGCAGGCTGTATATTGGAGTGCTCCTGCACGTTGCGCTGATTGAGCCTTTTTTCGAATTGCGACACAGGTGTGCGGCTAAAGCCCGCGGAAGGCTGCTGGGCATAGCCAGTGCACGCTAAAACCAACACATACATTAATATCAGAAGCCGATACAGCATATAAATTTCGATTGCATTTTTTAAGCAGGGTATAAACCTAAGAAATAGTAGTATACATTATTTCACTTTTTTCGTTTTCGACTATCAGGATATACTTATTTTAGTGCACCAATCCTTCATAACCATGAATAAACATCTCCTCCCTTTCATTACCTTTCTGGTATTATTTCTAATAACGGTGAGTTACAAAGCACAATATGGCGATGTGCATATGCTCATACAGAACAAAGAATTTGGTCTGTCGCCTATGTATCCGCCTTATGACTTTGATGCAGATGGTGATATAGACATTGTATCGAATATATGGCCATACGAGACCACAGACATTTTGCTTTTACAAAATGATAGTGCGCGCCATTTCACCATACCCACTGCACATACATATGATTTTGCATCAGAATCTTACCACGGTTCTATAGACATGGACAACAATGGTTTGGGAGACCTCATTTTTTCCAATCTGGACTTTAGCATGGGAGTTAAATACCAAACTTCGCCCGGTGTGTATAGCGCCAACAGCAGTGTAGCCGGAGCTCCTTATTTGTTTGCCACCTTCGTTACTGCCTTCGAAGATTTTGATGATGATCAGCTACCTGACATTGTAAGTTACGAAAATAATTTTTTATACTTCAACAAAAACATTGGAGGCACATCTATGGCGCGTGTTGACTCTATTGATATGTCCTTCTATTCTGCCTATCCCACCATTGCCCAATTAGACGATGTAAATGCTGACACCTACAAGGATTATATATACACCTACTACACCGATGAGAGTTTTGAAATTCGGATATTCGAAAATATGAATGGAGACTTTTTAGAAAATCCTGACACACTTTCAATTCCTGTAGTGCCCGATCCATTCAACAATACAAAAATTGAATTTAGAGATTTAAATGGTGATAATTTGCCTGACCTTGTTTTAATATTGAATCAGGTATTATACACTGCCATCAATTTAGGAGGCTTTGAATTTGACACACCTATTCCTCTTACAAGCCCTGGATATCAAAGCTATGTTGTGGCAGATTTTGACAATGATGGCGACAATGATATTATGACAAGCGCTAACACATTTCAATTCTATATGCCTCAGACAGAACTGTACATAAACGATGGAATTGGCAACTTTGCAATGAACACCATTGGCAACTCCTCGCTTAATCTGTTCTACCATACGCCTGCAGACCTTGACAATGATGGGTTGCTGGATGTATTAGCTACAGACGGTGTAAGTTCAGGAGTTGTTTTTATTCTTTGGAACAATGGCAACAACTTATTTACTGAGCCCTATTTACAAAATGTGCACTCCTTTGCAATAGGCAATGTTTGGACATATACGGCAGGTAATATTACAAACAACAACCACTTTGATATTGTGGCTTCAACATATTCCGGTGCGGTTGGCGCTTTAGTGCATTGGGAAATTGACCCACAGAACCCACAGGTTGCTTTGCAAGAAATTTGGCATACAAATCCACTTGGTGACTTATACTCTTATGTGTTAGGTGGTTATGAAACAATAAACAAACCTGTGGATTTGGATGAGGATGGCGACATGGATTTGGTGATTTACACTCAATCAACCACCACATTGGCATGGATGGAAAATAGCGGTGACGATCAATATTTCACCACGCATGAATTTGGAAATATAGTGTGGACAGGTAATGAATACTTCGATTTATTGGATATAGATGAAGACACAGATTTAGATTTTGTAATACTTAATCCGGGCGAGCAAGTGCAGGTACAAACCAATTTGCCGGGTAGCGAATTAGATCAGCCCACTGTTGTTTTTGACATTAGTCAAAACTTGCCCAATAAAGTAATTGACCTTGATGGAGATGGTGATCAGGACCTAATAGGAGGGTCGACAGATGGAACACAAGGCTTAATATTTGAAAACACGGGCGGAGGAGTATTTGCCGAACCTATCACCTTCTCCAGTAGCGCTGGTGTATATGGTCCTTTTGTTAGCATGGGCGATTTTAATGCAGATGGCATTGCAGATTTTGTATTCAACGCACCTGACTCATTGGAAATCTGGACTTCGCAAAACAGTTTCAATTACGCTAAAACAAGAATTCCATCCCTGCTTAGTAACACTTTCTTTCATATGCGCTCAAGCGATGCGGATGCAGATGGCGATACCGATGTGTTGCTTTGCAACGATGGTGTTTGGATTCTGGAAAATGAAAATGGCATACTTCAATCTGAAATGCCATGGCATGGCTTTAATGATGGCGCCACTGAAACGCATAGCTTTAGCGTAGCCGATGTAGATGCTGATGGCGATGAGGATTTGATAGTGGGTCGCGCTTCTATGTTCTATTGGGTAGAAAATATTGCAGCTTCGCCCACCCTCATTACCGGCATGGTATACTATGATGAAAACGAAAGTGCAAGTTATGATTTAGGTGAATTGCTGCTGCAAAACACCGAAGTGAATATTGCTCCAACCAATGTCACTTTGTTTACTAACGAGCTCGGACAATTTGTATATCAAGCGCCAAACGAGGGAGAATATACCATACATGTAGACTTAGATGAGAATCTTTGGACCTCATCAAATGGCTTGTCAGATACCACAATAAATGTATTGGCCTCCGGAGGTAGCGTAGAACTAAGCTTGGGTTATACAGATATATTGGGGATTGATAGCATTTTGGCCACCGTAAGTTCTTCGCAAGCCATATGCAATACCGTGGGTAACATTTGGCTTAGCTTTACTAACAGCGGCACCACCTCGCCAGATTTGGTTTACGAACTGGAGCTTGCACCAGGCCTCTATTTTGATGCAATAAATAATATTCCGACAGACTCCATTGTGGGTAATAAATATTATTGGCACTACAACAATATACTTCCTACACTATCACACATGTTGAACGTGCAAGTAGTATTTCCTCCTGTGAATATAGTGCCGGACAACATGCTTTACAGTGTGCTTACTACTTATGTGTATGATGAAGTAGGCAATGTTTCTGACACCTTGGTAAGCAGTTTCACCTCCATGGTATTTTGTGCTTATGACCCTAACGACAAAACAGAACTGAACGGCTGGAGCGATGAAGGCTACATGTTGCCCAATGGTGAAATGGAATACCTCATTCGTTTTCAAAACACAGGAAACTATCCTGCTACCGATGTGCGCATAGAAGATCCGCTTTCAAATTTGTTAGATGCATCCACACTTCTACCCGTAGCCTGGTCGCATCCCATGTGGACAGAAATAGATGCCGACAATAAAGTTATTTTTCATTTTGACAATATTATGCTTCCCGATAGCACTGCGGATTTGGCCGGCAGTCAGGGCTTTGTCAGATTCAGAATTCTTCCTGCGGCTAACTTGGCGCCAGGTACAGTTATTGAAAATACTGCATACATTTATTTTGATTTGAATGAGGCCATTGTTACAAATACAGAGGTAAATACCATTTTCAATTGCACACCTGGTAGTATTTCCATTCTGAATGAAAGTGCAATTTGTGAGAATGTTGAATATTTTTTTGGAACGCTTCGTTTCGATTTTGAAACCTACAATTGGACTATCAGTAATGAAACAATAGAGGGATTAGAGTTTGCATACATACCAACAAGCACAGACACTCAAACACTTTTGCTAACGGCAACAAATCCCATATGCGAGTTGCAAACTGAATTAATTTTTACACCATCAGCTCAACCCCAATTTGAAATAACAATGCCTTCAGATGTGCTTATATGTGGCTTGGG
>JANOXJ010000077.1:0-7320 GCA_031418455.1 Flavobacteriales bacterium
CAATACAGAAACCAGATCGCAATTGCAAAACAAAGAAAAAGCCATGCTCCTTCTTAAATCGCAATTGTACGAAATGGAAATGGCCAAGAAACTTGAAGCGCGCAACGAGATAGAAGCAAGCAAGAAAAAAATAGAATGGGGTTCGCAAATACGCAACTACGTAATGCAACCTTACAAACTTGTGAAAGACGTGCGCACGGGAGTTGAAACAAGCGATGTAGACGCAGTAATGAATGGATATATAGACGAATTTTTAAAAGGATATTTAATGCAACAAGGAAGTGGTGCTGCAATGGAACAATGATAACAAGGATTGTTTCGATAATCAGGATCATGCAAATCCTTTTAATCAATCTCATCCTTGTTCAATAAAATAAATAATATACAAATGGAATACAGAATCGAAAAAGACACCATGGGTGAAGTGAAAGTGCCGGCTCATGTGTATTGGGGTGCTCAAACAGAACGCTCGCGCAATAATTTTAAAATAGGACCGGAGGCCAGCATGCCGAAGGAAATAATAAGAGCATTTGCTATTCTGAAAAAAGCAGCAGCGCATGCTAACTGCCAACTGGGCGTGTTGCCGGAAGACAAGCGCAATGCCATAAGCGTGGTGTGCGATGAAATATTAGAGGGCAAACTGGACGATCAGTTTCCGCTGGTAATATGGCAAACAGGCAGTGGCACGCAAAGCAATATGAACGTGAACGAGGTAATAGCCAATCGCGCACATGTGCTTGCAGGTGGTAAACTGGGCGAAGGTCAAATGTTGCTTGGTGCAAATGATGATGTAAACAAATCGCAATCGAGCAACGATACATACCCAACCGCTATGCACATAGCTGCATACGAGTCGGTAATGAAAAAAACAATACCGGGTGTCACTCAATTGCGCAATACACTTCAGAAAAAAAGTGAGGCGTTTATGCAAGTTGTAAAAATTGGTCGTACGCATTTAATGGATGCTACACCCGTTACACTTGGTCAGGAATTGAGTGGTTATGTAGCGCAGCTCAATCATGGTTTGCGTGCATTGAACAATACTTTGACGCACCTTGGCGAGCTTGCCCTTGGCGGCACAGCAGTAGGCACAGGACTTAATGCTCCTGCAGGCTATTCTGAACTTGTGGCACAAAAAATTGCGGAGTTCAGCACTCTTCCATTTACCACTGCGCCAAACAAATTTGAAGCACTTGCTGCGCACGATGGTATAGTAGAATCGCATGGTGCATTAAAACAATTAGCCGTATCGCTAAATAAAATAGCTAACGACATACGCATGATGGCCAGCGGCCCACGCAGCGGAATAGGCGAAATACATATACCTGAAAATGAACCAGGCTCTTCCATAATGCCCGGCAAAGTAAACCCTACACAATGCGAAGCACTTACTATGGTATGCGCGCAAGTAATGGGCAACGATGTGGCCATAACCGTAGGCGGTACACAAGGGCACTACGAACTAAATGTGTTTAAACCTATGATGGCCTACAACTTTTTGCAAAGCGCAGAGTTGCTTGGCGATGCATGTGTAAGTTTTGATGAACACTGCGCCATAGGCATAGAACCAAATTACGATCGCATACAGGAATTGGTAGAAAAATCATTGATGCTGGTAACGGCACTCAACCCAAAAATTGGATATTACAAAGCCGCAGAAATAGCTAAAACCGCACACAAGAATGGAACTACTTTGAAAGAAGAAGCAGTGCGCCTTGGCTATGTAACAGCCGAACAATATGACGAGTGGGTGGTGCCGAGTAAGATGGTGGGGAATCTTTCGTGAAAAAAATGAAATAGAATACACATTAAAAACTGCATACCGCAAGGTGTGCAGTTTTTTTTGTGTTTTAAATATGCGTTGGCAAGCAATATGTGCTAGGGTGAAATTGTTTTAAACTGTATACTGAACACACCTTAAGCCTCTCGAATTTGAAAAAAGTATCCTTAACTCTCCTGTATGTGCTCATTGCATGCATTGCAAAAACACAGCTACTTCAAAAAGGCATGGCTGTGTATACACAAGGTGTTGACACCTCTTTATATCCTCTTGCCAAATATTCTATCAATGTGTTTGATTTAAGAGAAGTAGGTGGCCAAAATTTTGGTATATGGAATAATCCCGCCTTACATCCTGCAACAGCAGACTCTGTGCGATGGAAATATTCTTACACAGGCGGATTGTTTGGTATTGCAATAGACCAAGATGGCAACTTTTATTTAGGTGCATCCAGTATATATGGCGCTTCACATCAAGGCGCAGCAGGTTGGGGAGGTATATATAAAGTGGACAATGATTACTGGTCCGTGAGCCTATTTCTCAACTCAACAAGCACTACTTCCTATCAAAATAATAATATAGTGCCAAATACAAAGTGGGGCTTGGGCGACTTGTGCTTTAATTATTTATCTCAATCTATATACTTCACGAATTTTGAGGACGGAAAAATTTATCATGCGGACCTTGATGGTAATATACTAAATGTTTTAGATCCATTTTCAAGTGACCATTCAGGCAACAAACCCGCACCACCCAACGAAATGGTTTGGGCAGTCCATACCATAACAACCCAAAATACAAATCAACTATTGTTTAGCAGAATAGTGGGTGACACCGCCAGTTATTCTTCAGATATAGGTTATGACATAGGTATGGCAACATCAGAAGTTTGGGGGGTTGTAATAGATGAGAGCGGTGCATTTAATGGAGCTCCTTTTAAAATACTGCCTTATGAAGAAGGTCCCTATCCCTGGTCTATTCCGTTATGTATTTCTGATATCACATCAGCTGAAAATGGTGACATTTATCTTGCAGGACGCTCTATGATGACTACAATTGGTAGCTCTGCGCATAATGCCCATATTATTAAGTATGAGATGAACAATGGCAATTGGTCCTCGTCACCGCCTATTAGCATACTGCAGGGTTTATACGGACCAGCACCTAATTCTGCAGGGGGTATAGATTTAGGCAATGGACTAGATGAAAATGGAGCCATACATCCTGATAAAACAATATGGGTAACTACTGATGCAATGGTCTTTTCTGACATTTACGTGTATGGCATCAATGGCATACCTACCAGTGGTATAAATACACTTGATGAATCGTTAGTTACAAACACATGGTGTATTGATGGCGATGGCGATATTACTTCCATTCCAAAAACTATGCTTGGCGATGTAGAAATATATAGAGATGGAAGACCGATAAATAATTGCACCACTATTAGTTCGGGTCAATTTCCAAATATTGTTACCCCAAATGGAGATGGTAAAAATGATAGACTACAACTTGGTAGCTTTTCCTGCAAAGAATACCAACTAAAAATTTATAATAGGTGGGGCAATTTGATTTATGAAGGTAGCGAATTCCAAATAAATTGGCCTTCAGAGGATATTGAAGATGGTGTCTATTACTGCATTTATTCCAATGAGTCCAATAACCACGCATGGTACATACAAGTGCTGAAATAAACAAGGACCCTCTTATGACTAGCGCTTGAGTCTTCCGTAGTTTAAGAGTGTGTAACCTTTGTATTATTTGCTCCGTTAAAGGGAACAATAAATTCAAAGAAAACATGAAATACATTATTTCCATCTTTATCCTTTCAGCCGCTTGCATGCTATCGTTCAACACAGCACAGCAAATGGAATTCCGTGAGTTTTTCAAAATGGCGTATGCACAGAGTTTTAATGGGCTTAGCACATTAAAAGATGCCAAGGGCCAATGGACCTACACAAACAGTGTGAGCGAATTTGACCAATGTAAGCTTACTAAAAATGCTCTGCGCAATGTGGAAGAAATGACACTTGTTCGCAGCTTTGATACAGAAGCGGCAAGCAAAGAAATGATGGCCTCATTAGAAAAAACACTGGGTGAAATGTTGCCAGAATGGCAATACAAAAAAACCACTGTAAACAACTTAGACGGCACTCAAATGTATGGCTACACTTATATGAGCGACAAGTCTGAGGAGCGCAACAAATACCCAAGCGTAGAATTAGATGTAGTGAAATTGAATAATCAATACGTATTGTCGGTTCATTTGTATGAACCGGTTACCAAACGCTAAAAATCTATTTTATAAAAAAACACCGGTAAGAAGCCTAGTTGATATTCTTTGCGCACTGCTGTATTTGGGTCGTTAGACTCATCGGGTGCATAGGTCAACTTCAAAATATTTTTCGTGTTCAGCACATTTACCAAATCGAGGCCCACGTTGTGGGCCACTTTTTTTCTATTCACTTTGTAGTTTAGTTTTATGTCCCAGCGGAAGTATGGTGCAAACTGTTGCGTGTTGCGCAACGAGTCAATAAATACCAACTCGCGTGCGTCATTGCTAGCCGCTATGTCTGCGGGGCCATACCAACGTCCACCAGCTGTTGTAATTTTTGTGCCCGTAGTTATGCGCGAGTTTTCGTTCACTTTCCACTCTTTACTTATAAGTGCATTTATTGCATACTTGCCATTAAAATCGGTATTACGCCATACGCCATCACTGCCTGCATATTTTGATTCAAATACTGAAGCTGTAAAAAGGAATAACCAATTTTTTGAAAAGAATTTTTCTACCGTTACTTCAATTCCGTAGTTTTTTGCTTTGCCTTTGTTTGCCAACCCGCCCGGAAATACCCTGCTGAAACCCGAACCTGAATTGACCATGCTGAACGATGACATGGAATACCTGTCAACAGGTATATCATACAATAGCTGATGATATGCCTCACCAAGAACTCGAATATTTTTCCTTACCATTATCTGATAACTCAGAACAACGTGATCGCTTTTTGTCAATCCCATCGAACGGTTTATTTGTGGCCTTATAACCTGATCGCATATTGGGCAATCAGGAATAGCAGCTGCATTTTCATAAAAGTACATGTATGAAGGTTGTATCTGACTGTGTTTGCCAACACCAAATGACAGCGATTGATTTTTTGATATATCGCATTTAATTCCAAGCCGAGGTTCTAATAGCGACAATGAGGTTGTGGTGGCATAAATATCATTTTTCAAAATTGAAAAAACAGAATTGTGCAATCCAAATGTCACTGTCCACTTATCGCTAGGCCTCCATTTCAGCTGTGTATATGGTTGAATATAAAATCCTTTGTCTTTAGAATTCCACCGTGTTTCCCATTGGTAATAATTGACAGCCGCAGTGTCCAACACCCGCACACTATCCACATGATTCCAAAAATAAACATCTGCATTGATACCGCTTCGCCAGGTTACCTTTCTGTTTATTTTATAATTGATACTACTTCCTACTGAAATGCGCGATTGTGTAAAAGTATAATCCAACAATGGTTTCAAAGAATCAACCACATACCGATTGTCAGCATCTAAATGCCGCGAAACTTTTTCGTGATAACTGTCCACTTGGTCAGTCATTGCAGCTATAGTAGTCTTAAAAAATGTTTTTTCGGAAATGGTTTTATGATACGTTACTCCCAACACTCCCATGTGAGTTTTAAAATATTGATCGCGATCATTTTCGCCATAAATATTGCGTTGGTCAGGTGTGGTTTGGTTGCTTATTAAAATATCTACCGAGCTTTTACCACCCACTCCCCACACTGCTAGCGATGAATTTATTTTGCTTGGAAAAAATAAACGGAAAGCAGCATCCTGATAACGCGGTACTGCATCGGTGCCAATGTCAATACCCAGTTTGGAAAACAACTCTATGGTGCTGTATCGGTAGCTGGCTATGTATGATGAGCCACGCGCCTCACGCCTCATCTGTCCTTCGGACATCTTCTCCGAAGGAGAAGAAGAAGCGGCAGATCTTTTACTTGATAGTGGCCCTTCAGCAAAAAGTTCGGTTCCTAAAAAACCAAACTGACCACTGAACTCATGTTTCTGATTGTTGCCATTGCGCATGCGCAAATCAAAAACTCCTGCAACACTGTTGCCATAATCGGCAGGAAAAGCACCTGTATAAAAATCGGAATTGGCTAAATATTTATTGTTGATGATACTCACAGGGCCGCCTGCAGTGCCAGGTATATTAAAGTGATTGGGATTGGGCATGTCTATACCTTCCATTCGCCATAGCACTCCTTGTGGCGAGTTGCCTCGTATTACTATATCGTTGCGCGAATCATCTGCACCTTGCACGCCTGCAAAGTTGCTGGCCATACGCGCAGGGTCGCCACGGCTGCCTGCATAGCGGTCTGTTTCGTTCACGCTAAATTGGCGCGAACTCACTGTGGCCATTTCATTAATAACCTCTCCTTCACGCGTGGCTGTTATTTCCACTGTTGCTGTTTCTGCTACACTTTGTTGCAACTCTATATTCAACACCAACTCTTTGGCACTACTCAGTTCTACATTATCTAAAATGTATTCTGCATAACCTATCATTTCACATTTTATTCGTACACGCCCTGTCGGAATTTTTGTAATAGTAAAATTACCTGCATCATCAGTGGTGGCTCCATTAATAAGAGTGGTGTCAGTGTATACAGTTACCACAGCGCCCAATAGCGGAAATTTAGACTCTGCCTCTACCACATGGCCACGTATGGTTTGTGTAAGTTGCTGCGCATTTATGCCAAGCGCTGCGAACATGACTATTGCACACAAAAACAGGTGGTGTTGCGCTATTTTCATTTTGTAAATAAAATGAAAATTAGCTCAACTCCTGCACGATTGAAATATTAAATACTTGCAGCTGATGGACTAAAACTGATCCTCCTCATCATCATCATTGCCGGAAAAAATTTGATTCATTACATCGGCAAATGATACTGATGAGTCCATAACACTCTTGCCTATTTGCGAATATTCTGCCAAGCCGTGCAGCACAAACTCCATCATCATTAGTCTGTCATTTTCCGCTAAACCTGGACAATACTTCTGCACCATCTCCGCCAATGTGGGTACAGAATAAAGTTCCAATGCATATTCCTTTTGCGAGGCATCGTTAAGCAATTCCAAATCGTTTTGCGAAAACCAAGCTATCATAGCTGTATATGGACTCTCTTGTTTTTTTCGCTTATACGTTTCAGGACTTGGAAATATTTGTGGAAATTTTTTTCTTACAGCCTGTCCTATTAATCGCAATGCCACAAACTGTGGACCTTCTTGTTCGCCCTCGTATACAAGTTCCACCTTGCCTGTTATGGCTGGCACTATGCTCATCAAATCGCTTATCCGTGTGTAAGCTGATTTTTCTTTATTTATTATAGCTCTTCTTTCTGCAGCACTCACTACATTTTCAAAAGCAGAAATTGTAAGTCTTGCACTCACTCCACTTTTTTGATCTACATATTCGCTTTCGCGCGCTTCAAATGCTATAAGCTCTATTA
>JANOXJ010000078.1:0-5717 GCA_031418455.1 Flavobacteriales bacterium
GGCCAAAATCTCGTCTACCTTTTTGTTAAACTTATCGGTTAGCTCTTGCACCTTGGCTTCGCCTGCTTTAGCCTCATCTTCCGGTAGGCCATCCTTTTGAGCAGTTTTTATAAAGTCTATTGCCTCTTTGCGCGCATTGCGAATGCCCACTTTAGCATGTTCGCCCTCAGCATGCGAGCGTTTGGTCAAATCTTTTCTTCTCTCCTCGGTAAGCATAGGAACCGAAATAATGATAAGGTCGCCATTGTTTTGCGGATTCAAACCCAAATTGGCCTCCATAATAGCTTTTGAAATGGGGTCCAACATATGCTTTTCCCAAGCCTGCACAGTTATGGTGCGCGCATCTGGTGTGCTTACGTTGGCTATATTTTTAAGTGGTGTATAAGAGCCATAGTAATCCACCTTTACACTGTCTAACATAGACGGGGTGGCTTTACCAGCGCGTATTTTGGCTAGTTCAAATTCTAAGTGCAGTATGCCTTTGTTCATAGCATCTGCGGCTTCATCCAAAGCCATCTTTACTTCATCACTCATAACTATACTTTTAATTTTATAAAAATTATTTCAAAAAAATGTGATTTTGAAATGCGCAGCCAAAATAACAGAACAGTAAGTACCTGATGCAAGACTTTTGCTTTGTTTAGCAAACTCATTTTAAAACACGCATTTATTACCTCATGAGTTTTTCGCTTAGAGCATTCAAATATTTTTTCAAATCGGCCCAGGCATGGCGTGTGAGGCGCAACCCCACTATAGAACAAACCGATGCTATAATAGAGCGCATAACCAGGCTAGACATGCCCTCTAAGCCTACATTTGACTATGAGGTAATAGCTGGAGTAAAATGTGCGGTACTAGGCAAAAATTTTGAAAATGAGTTAACCATTTTTTACATACATGGTGGTGGGTTTGGACTCTGCAGCATAGCCTCGCACTATAGATTTATCAAATATTTGAGCGATACTGCCAAGGCCTGTGTGGTATTTCCTGAATATACTAAAATACCTCGTGCCACATATCCAACACAATTAAATGAATGTTTGGCTGCTTATGAAGCTGTGCGCCAATCGCATAAGAATTTAATACTGATGGGCGACTCAGCAGGGGGCAATTTGGTGGCTGTGCTTGCTCAGCACTATGGTGGGCATAGTTTTATGTTGCCTAACAAGGTAGTAATGATGTCGCCATGGCTCGAGCTTAGCGGAGCTATTCTTCTAAAAAATGAATTGGTGAATGATGATGTTTTTAGAACAGAAGAGGTAAATCACTATGCAGGTATTTATGCCGGTAATCAAAATGTTCTTGCCCCTTCCATATCGCCATTGTACGGTATCTATCCAGCTAATTTGCATACGCTGCTGCTAGCAACACAAGGCGAATTATTTCATTCTATAATTAAGGAGTTTTACGAAAAAAACACGCATTGCAACATACACTTTGTAGAACGCAAAGGACTAATGCATGTGTGGCCATTATTTGTAGGCCTTATACCAGAGGCCTCGCGCGATGCGCGCCTCATAGCAGAATTTTGTACAAGGGTAGATTAAAACTCAACGAGTGTTCCTACGTTTTCTCCTTTTACCACCTTTAGCAACTCGCCACCTTTGTCCATATTAAAAACTATGATAGGCAATTTATTTTCGTTGCAAAGCGTAAAAGCCGTCATATCCATTACGTTCAATCCTTTTTCGTACACTTCGCTAAATGATATACGATCATACTTGGTAGCAGATTTATCCTTTTCAGGATCGGCCGTGTAAATGCCATCTACGCGTGTTCCTTTAAGAATAACATCGGCTTCCATTTCTATAGCACGCAAGGAGGCTGCTGTGTCTGTAGTAAAATACGGATTGCCGGTGCCTGCTCCAAAAATCACCACGCGTCCTTTTTCCAAATGGCGCAATGCTCTTCTTTTAATAAATGGTTCGGCTACAGACTTTACTTCCAGTGCGCTTTGCAAACGTGTGTTTACATCAAAACTTTCTAATGCACTTTGCAGAGCCATGCTATTGATAAGCGTAGCAAGCATACCCATATAGTCGCCCTGTGTGCGTTCCATGCCGCCCTCTTCAGCCTGCACACCTCTAAAGATGTTGCCACCACCTATTACAATGGCTACTTGCACACCCAGGTCGTGTATTTCTTTTATTTCTTTGGAGTATTGTTTAAGGCGATTGTTGTCAATTCCGAATTGCTTGTCGCCCATAAGCGACTCGCCACTTAGCTTGAGAAGGATGCGTTTGTACTTCATACTAAGGGGCTAAACTACATTCATTTTTTAATCTATTGATTAAAAAAATTTTAGAATTTATGAGTGATTAAAAAAAACATGCATACACCGAGTCCAACTTATGGCTTACAAAAAAGCCCCAATAACAAAGGTTATCGGGGCTTTTAGTAAAAATATTATTTACCAAAAAGGCAGAGATTATGCTCCCATTCTTTTTCTCAACTCGGCATCTATAGCATCTAAAAATGCTTCAGTGGTGAGGTAATGTTCCTCTTTCACCTTGTCGCCATGTATGCACACGGCCAGGTCTTTGGTCATTTTGCCGCCCTCTACTAAATCCACACACACTCTTTCTAAAGTCGCGCTAAACTTAGCCAACTCAGCATTGCCGTCTAGCTTGGCTCTGTGCGCCAATCCTTGTGTCCAAGCGTATATAGATGCTATAGGGTTGGTGCTGGTTTTCTTACCTTGTTGGTGCTGGCGGAAGTGGCGTGTAACGGTGCCGTGGGCTGCCTCTGCTTCCATAGTTATACCATCTGGTGTTATAAGGGCGCTGGTCATAAGACCAAGTGAGCCAAAGCCCTGTGCCACTATATCGCTCTGCACATCGCCATCATAGTTTTTGCAAGCCCACACAAATCCGCCTTCGCTCTTTAGCGAGAAAGCCACCATATCGTCTATCAATCGGTGCTCGTAGGTAATACCTAACTCAGCAAATTTTGCTTTGAATTCAGCTTGGTACACCTCTTCAAATATGTCTTTGAAACGACCATCGTATGCTTTAAGAATGGTATTCTTAGAAGAAAAATAAAGATTCCACTTGCGCATAATGGCTTGGTTAAAGCAACTGCGCGCAAAACCAAAGATGCTCTCATCAGTATTGTACATGGCCATAGCCACACCATCACCTTCGTAGTTATATATCTCCCAGGATTTGGTTTCGCCAGCTTCTGGTGTAAAGGTCATTGTAAGTTTTCCTTTACCCTTTATAACAGTATCAGTAGCGCGGTATTGGTCGCCAAATGCATGGCGGCCAATGTTGATAGGCTTAGTCCAGCCGGGTACTAAGCGAGGTATGTTTTTGCAAATAATAGGTTCGCGAAATACAGTGCCACCCACAATGTTGCGTATAGTCCCATTGGGCGACTTCCACATTTTTTTCAGGTTAAATTCTTTTACGCGTTCCTCATCTGGTGTTATGGTAGCGCACTTTACTGCTACGTTGTATTTCAAAGTAGCTTCAGCACTTTCCACCGTTACACGGTCATCAGTAGCATCGCGGTTTTCCATACCCAGGTCAAAATATTTTATGTCTAGCTCCAGGTAAGGATGTATCAATTTGTCTTTAATAAATGTCCAGATAATGCGTGTCATTTCATCGCCATCCATTTCCACTATTGGGTTTGCTACTTTTATTTTATTCATTATTTTTCTTTAGAATTATCTTTTGCTATTGGTTTGATTATCTGCTTTGTTTCTGAGTTTGCAAATCAAACCGAAATAAGGCATCCAGACAACTATTGTTCTTCAACATTACATTAACTGTATTGTGGAAAATAAAAAGACTGTATGTTTGCCATGCAATTCTCACAGGGGTGTTGTGGCCCATTAAAAAAAGCCATGACTGAGATTATACCCTTTGAACCTGGGCGGGTAATGCCGCCAAGGGATAAAGTTGGTAGCCAACAACCATTTAAAAAAGGTCGGCTACCCTGGGCCGACTGGTTTTATTTAAGAAAAAAATCAGCGATATGAGAAATTGGATAATCATAATTTTTGGATGCTTAAGCTCTGTGCTTTCAGCGCAACAAAGCCTCGTGGGCAAAGTGACAGATTTTGCAACTAAAGAGCCCATTCCCTTTGCCCTGGTGTTCATAGAAAAAATCAACTTAGGTGCAGAATGCAATGCGAATGGCGAGTATGAGTTAAAGCGATTACCAGCGGGTGAGCATTTAGTAAAGGTAACTTATGTAGGCTACGAACCATACAATCAACAAATAAAAATAGAAGACAAAGCACTCATTCTAAACATAGAATTAAAACCAAGCACTATCCAATTGGATGCTGGTCCTATGCCCATGCCACCGCGCAAACCTGATACTTATGGCGGCTCTATATCCTTTGTTGAATTATTAGACACGGCCATAGTAGAGTCCACACGCGCCAACTACAAAACGCCTATGGCCTATACAGAGCTAACGGCCAAAGAAATAACTCCTTTGAACAATGGGCAAGACATGCCCTACCTACTTAGATTTACACCATCGCTGGTAGCAACAAGCGATGCAGGCAATGGCATAGGCTACACAGGCTTGTGGATAAGAGGCAGCGACCCTTCGCGTATTAACGTTACCATAAACGGTGTGCCGCTAAACGACCCTGAAAGTCAACAAGTGTTTTGGGTAAATACTCCGGATTTTGGTAGCAGTGTAAACAATGTGCAGATACAACGCGGTGTGGGCACAAGTGCCAATGGCGCTGCAGCTTTTGGCGGCAGCATAAAACTTGAAACACGCGGTGTGCACACAAAGCCCTATGCCGAAATGAATAATGCCACAGGTTCCTTTGGCACATGGAAAAACAATATATCGTTAGGCACCGGCTTGCTCAACAATCATTACATCATAGAAGCACGCCTATCGCGCATAGCAAGCCAAGGTTATATAGACCGCGCATCGTCCGATTTAAAATCATTCTTTGTAGAAGGAAATTATCTTGGCGAAAAAACTACCGTTAAACTCACCGCATTTAGCGGCCGCGAAAACACCTACCAAAGTTGGTACGGCACACCGCATGAAGTACTATATGGCTCTGAACAAGACAAACTAAATTTTGCGGAGCGCAATTATTTAAGCCCAGCGCAAACCACAAATCTTTTGAACTCAGGCCGCACTTACAATTACTATGAGTACACCAATCAGGTGGACAATTATGGTCAAAACCATTTTCAAGCGCATGTAACGAGAAATTTGAATAGCATATTTTCCTTAAACGCCACAGCGCACTACACCCATGGCGAGGGCTATTTTGAAGAGTTTAAGTATGACCAAGAATATGAAAGTTATGGATTGAGCCCCATTACAATTGATTCATCCTCTGCAATCACCACCACCAATCTAGTTCGCAGACGCTGGTTAAAAAATGATTTTTATGGCGGAGTATTTTCATTGACTATGAAAAAAAACAATTGGGAATCGGTGATTGGTGGCTCGTACAATGAGTACAAAGGCAATCACTTTGGTAGAATAATTTGGATGCAGTTTGCAAATAGCACCAACATAGATTATGAATACTACAGAGGCAAAAGCTTAAAGCGCGATGGCAATATTTATTGGAAAAATGTGTGCACCATAAACAAAAAAATGGATGTCTTTAGTGACATGCAATTGCGCAATGTGGACTACGCCACCTCTGGCACCGACAATGACTTGCGCTCATACACCATAAGCGACAACCTATTATTTTTTAATCCTAAAGTGGGAATAAA
>JANOXJ010000079.1:0-4476 GCA_031418455.1 Flavobacteriales bacterium
AAACGCTACCAAATACAACCAGTATGGCGGGCTGACAGACCACAGCGAGGCCGCTACCGCGAGTTTTACCAATGCGATGTGGATGTAGTAGGAAGCGACTCGCTGCTATACGAAGTAGAATTAGTACTAATTTTTGACGATGTGCTAAGCGATTTAAAAATACCTTCGGTAATAAAACTGAACAACAGAAAAATTCTAAGTGGCATAGCAGAAGTAGCAGGCATAACTGAGCGCATGATGGAAATGACCATTGCTATAGACAAGCTGGACAAAATTGGAGAAGCGGGTGTAGTAAAAGAATTGCGAGATAGAAATTTTAATGATGATGCCATTGAAAAAATTTCCATTCTATTTAAATCAAGCGGCACCAATGACGAAAAAATAAGTGCCATGAAAACTATGCTGCAAACTTCAGAAATAGGAATGAAGGGCATAGAAGAACTCAATTTTATTTTTGATTATGTAAAAACGCTTGGCCTGAAAACAGCCACCGTAGAGTTTGATGCAACACTAGCTCGCGGACTCAACTATTACACAGGCGCCATATTTGAAGTAAAGGTGCGCGACTTTAATATGGGCAGCATATGCGGTGGTGGCCGCTATGATGACCTAACCGGCATATTTGGCATGCCTGGCGTTTCTGGTGTGGGCATATCGTTTGGTGCTGACCGCATATATGATGTAATGAGTGAGCTCAAACTTTTTCCTGATGAAAACATGAGCACCACAAAAATTCTTTTTGCCAACTTTGGAAAAGCGGAAGAAATGAAAAGTGTGCAACTGGCATCGCAACTGCGAATGGCCGGCATAAATTCAGAGGTATATCCTGATGCAGCTAAAATGAAAAAACAATTTAAATATGCTGATGATAAGAATATACCACTGGTAGCCATCATAGGTGAAGATGAATTAAAAAACAATACCGTAACGGTAAAGGATATGAAAACCGGTGAGCAAAAAAGCATTGCAACCTCTGACCTAATAACTACACTGCAATGAGCAAAGAAGAATATGTACTGATGATAAATCATGAGCACTGGGCTAATCAAATAATAATAGAACAATTAATAGCGCTTGAAAGCATACCAGATAAAGTTCAGAAACTAATGAACCATATATTGGGTGCGCAAAGCATTTGGATAAGTCGCATAAAAGGAACCGAAGCCGAATTGAGCGTATGGCCAGAACTGCATAGCTCTAATTGGGATGAATACAGCGACCACCACCAAACAGAACTATTGCACATAGTAAAAAATGATGACCTGTTGCATAGCGAAGTAAGTTATAAAAACACAGCAGGAAAGGAATACACTAACAAGGTAAATGAGTTAATACTGCACCTTTCCTTGCACTCGCAATACCACCGCGGACAAATAGTAACGCTTACACGCGATTTAATAGAAGCTCCAGTTTCTACTGATATGATTTCGTTTTTGAGATTTTAATTGCAGACAAACCCAATGGTTCATTATACCAAAATAAACTCAGAACATGGTGCAGCATTATCTGCATTGGTAAGCGAAAACTGCGCCTTTACCGACCTGCAGGTGCTGCACACCTATGGCAGCGATGAAACCGAGGACTTAAACCACGCCCCTGAAATAGTACTAAAACCAAGCACTACAGAACAAGTATCTAAAGTACTTGCCTACTGCAACCAACATGCAATACCTGTGACGGCTATTGGCGCGCGCACAGGCCTAAGTGGTGGTGCTCTAAGTCTGCACGGTGGTGTGGGATTGAGCATGGAAAAGTTTAATAGCATTATTAAAATAGACGAACAAAACCAGCAAGTAATAACAGAACCGGGAGTAATAACTCAAGTGCTGCAAGAAGAAGTAGCCAAACTTGGACTTTACTATGCGCCTGACCCCAGCAGCAGAGGCTCATGTTTTATAGGCGGCAATTTGGCCGAAAATGCTGGTGGCCCTCATGCCGTAAAATATGGAGTAACAAAAGATTTTGTTCTAAACCTTGAAGTGGTGTTGGCCAATGGCGACATCATTTGGACAGGGGCCAATACACTAAAAAACTCTACTGGATATAACCTTACGCAGCTAATGGTAGGCAGCGAGGGAACACTTGGCATAATTACCAAAGCTGTTTTAAAATTGTTGCCCATGCCTAAGCACAACCTGCTAATGCTGGTGCCATTTTATTCAGCCGAAAAAGCTTGTGAAGCCGTTAGTGCCATTTTCAGAGCGGGCATTACACCCAGTGCTTTAGAATTTATGGAGCGCGATGCTATAGACTGGGTGCTGAAGTTTGTAGACGATGCTGTGGTACCGGTAGAAAAAGAAATACAAGCACACTTGCTTATAGAAGTAGATGGCAACTATATGGATGCTATAATGAGCGATTGCGAAAAAATATCGGAAGTGGTGCAGCAATATGGTGCTGGCGAAATATTGTTTGCCGATGATGAGACTCAAAAAAATCAGCTTTGGAAACTGCGCAGAAAAGTGGCCGAGGCAGTAAAAAGCCACAGCGTGTATAAAGAGGAAGACACTGTAGTGCCGCGCTACGAGTTGCCCAATTTGCTAAAAGGCGTAAAAGAAATAGGTGCACGATACGGTTTCCAATCAGTATGCTATGGCCATGCCGGTGATGGCAATTTGCACGTAAACATCATAAAAGGCACATTGGACGACAATGTTTGGAACGAGCAATTGCCACTGGCTATAAAAGAAATTTTCACGCTATGCGTTTCGCTTGGGGGCACACTAAGTGGCGAGCACGGCATAGGCCTAGTGCAAAAAAATTATATGGACATAGCATTCACCCCTGTAGAGCTAAATCTCATGACCTGCATCAAAAAATCGTTTGACCCAATGCTAATTTTGAATCCCGGCAAAATTTTTCCAGACAACTATTTACAATAAGATTACAAAATCAAATTCCCAAAACATATTGAATTTCAACACGTTTCTATCAAAACGAGCCTGATCAGAGGCCCATTTAAAATACGCAGGAATACAAGAATAAAGGAAGATATAACCGAATAGTTGATTTGTAAGTCAGGGAAATCACATTAAAAACACATTACCTTAGCAACGTATTTAGGTAGTGTACCAAAATACACATTTAGAGTTAGTTGAGTTGAGCCTTCATGGCTCAAAACAATTACGATAGTTTTTAGTTTTTCAGTTTAAGCCAAAGAGCCTTGCAAGCGTGCAAGGCTTTTTGGTTTTTATAAGTTTCCTTTCTAGATCGCTATAGATAAAACAGGCTATGCTTTGGAAAAATGCGGTGTCATTAAAAGATGAATAAATACACTCCTTATTACACAAACGGAAACGGAACTTCCGTGGCTCTTATCTAAATTGCACGCTACTTAATTCAACCTTACAAACCACTTCAAAATAAAATACAGAAAATGAAAAAAATTCAACTTGTAGTGTTTGGCTTAACCATGCTGTATACCTCCGGTATAGCAGCGCTTGAACCATATAATGACAAAAAGAAAAAAGAAGCGCCTAAAGAAGAGAAAAAAGAAGAAGACAAATACGGTGATTTAATCAAGAAATGTAAAAAGAGCGAAGGACTGTTTACACTTTGGCGCGATACCACCAGTGGCAAAATTTATTTGGAACTGCGCCAAGACCAAATGAATAAAGACTACATATACTTTAACCACATAGTGGATGCACCGGTGGAAGCAGGCTATTTCCGCGGCAGCTATGGCGATAGCAAAATAATCCGTTTCAATAAAAACTATGAAAAAATAGAAATAGCACAAGAAAATACCAACTACTACTTTGATGAGAATAGTGAGTTGAGCAAGGCCGCAGATGCTAACATAAATAATCCGATACTGGCAAGCGAAAAAATAGAAGCCACCAGCAAAGACAAAAAAACTTATCTTATAGATGGTGATGCAATTTTTCTTTCAGAAAAATTTCAGATGATAAAAATGCCATCGCCTCCGGGTGCGCCACCTGCAGTGCTGGGCAGCATAAGCAAAGATAAAACGCGCGTAGATGGCATAAATAACTATCCGCAAAACACAGAGCTTACTATAGCTTATGTGTATGAAAATGCTGCACCTATGATATATACCGATGCACTTGCAGACTCAAGAAACATCACTATTAAATATCAGCATACACTTTTAGAAGTTCCTAAAAATAATTTCAAACCACGATTTGACGACCCGCGCATAGGCTACTTCAGCACTCAGGTAAATGATATGACCAGCTTTAGCACCACTCCATGGCGCGATGTAATACACCGCTGGAACTTAGAAAAGAAAGACCCTAATGCACGCTTGAGCGAGCCTGTAGAACCAATTACCTATTGGATAGAAAATACTACTCCAAAAGAATTGCGACCAATAATAAAAGAGGCTTGCGAAAGATGGAATGACGCCTTTAAAGAAGCTGGATTTATAAATGCCGTGGTGTGCAAAGAACAACCGGATGATGCTGAGTGGGATGCTGGTGATATACGCTACAATGTATTGCGCTGGACCTCCTC
>JANOXJ010000080.1:0-5511 GCA_031418455.1 Flavobacteriales bacterium
CTTGCAGTGTGGGCCTATGGTGGTAGCACCATATACTTTGGCGGCCATTTTTAGTTGCGAATGCTCGCCTAAATAAAATGGTCCACGTATGTGCGAACCCTCCATTACCTCCGCATCCTTGTCTATAAAAATAGGACCATCATTAGTATTGAGTGTGCTGGCCCACACCTTGGCACCTGCTGCTATGTGCACCAGCTGTGCATTGCCTATCACTATGTTAGAAGCATGCAGCGGTTCAGACTTTGCACCTTTGGTAAGCGTGTCAAAATCCAAAGCAAGAGCCTCAGCATTTTTCATAAAAATATCGGTAACATTTTGGAGCAAAAAGGCATCGTCTATTGATTTAGTAACCTTAAACAATTTGCTTTCCACTTGCTCATGCGTATTGTAATACCCCGCTATAAACTCTTGGTCCTGCACAAGGCACTCACCCGGTTGCAGCGCCTCTATGGCCTGTAGCAAATAGGCCGTAGGCAATACGCGCGCGTTTATCAGGTAGCCCTGTGGTGCCGCTTCTGATGCATACAATGGTTGCAAGTAAGCGCGTGTTTGGTGCACCACGGTGGTTTGCAGAGTGTGCTTCCACTTGTCGGCTATGGTAAGCATGCCTATGCGCAACTCGCCCACAGGGCGGGTAAACACCAATGGCAAAAACTTTTGCCACCGCTCGTCTTCAAAAAGTATAACGTTCATATGGGGTGAAAATTAATCCAAAAACCACCTGAACTGCAGGCAGCCGCGCACAATAATTTACACCCAAAGATGCATGAATCTGAACGAATATTGCAAAAGCAAAAAACACCAACATGGAGATACGCCCTGCCACAACCAACGACTTGGAAGGAATACGAAAAATATATGAAGATGCCATACTAAACACCACTGCTGTGTATGAGTATGAGCCCTTTGACATGGCCTATATGCAGCGCTGGTGGGAAGAAAAAAACACACACAACTTTCCGGTGCATGTGGCAGTGGAGGAAAATAAAATAGTGGGATTTTGCACCTATGGCATTTTTAGAGCGCGACCTGCATACTACCCCACCAAGGAGCACTCGGTGTATGTACACCCAGAATACCGTGGCATGGGCATAGGCAAAATGCTGCTTGAAAAAATAATAGCTCTGGCCAAAACAGAAGGTGTGCACACCTTAATAGGTGGTATAGATGCTACCAACCAAACAAGTATTGCATTGCACGAGCAATTTGGTTTTGAAACTGTGGGGCACTTAAAACAAGTGGCATACAAATTTGACCGTTGGTTGGATTTAGTTTTTATGCAAAAACTTATATAGCATTACACTTAAAAAAATATATGAGCAAACCCAAACTATGAAATTGAAAATTTCAATTGCACATTCGAATAATAAAATAGGGATTATCATAACTAATATTAATAGTTCAAATTTTCCCAATCATTCTGCTGCATTTTTTATGATAAATGGTCTTAAGCATAAAGCATCATTTGCAATACAAAATATTCATTTTCATGCTGCCAACTGTTCATTACATTGCGCTTAGTGTAACCACATATTTCTTGCGAATAATGCATAGCTCCAATAGACATATACGATTAATACTATCAGTGTTGCTAATTAGCTATGCATGCACAGCGACAGCACAAGAGCCAGCATGTATAAAATTTGGTATGGATGATGGACTGCCTAGCCAGATAATATATAGCACCATGCAAGACCGCGATGGCTATATTTGGATATGCACTGCTAACGGTGTAAGCCGATATGATGGGTTTCATTTCCAAAATTTTTCGCTCAAAGATGGCTTGTGCGATGTGGAAAATTTTTATGCTGTGGAAGACTCTTCAGGACGAGTATGGTTTGATTCATTTAATGGTAAAATATGTTATTGGGAAAATGGTACCATTCATAAAATAGACGAGAAGCTCCTACCTCCGGATATTCTTGTAACTGATGAACGCCCCAGATATCTGCCGGATTTGAAAGGAAATATGTGCATTATCAAAAATGGCATATTAGTTAAAGTAATGAAAGATTTTGATATGACTGTTCTAAATTACAAAAAAGGAGATAAGATTTTCTTAAACACCCATGTAGATGGAAAGAACATGTGGATAAGTACAAAGGGCATGTATGAGGAAAAGGACAACAAATTAACACTCATAAAAGAATGGGAAGAAGGATATTGCTTGAACGCAATAAGCAATAAGGGCAATAATTTTTTAATATTTCAAAATAACCACACTATATACAATTTGGAATATGTTACTCCTGTAAAGTATCATACTATTACTACCAAAGAGGTATTACAAAAGCCCTTGGTACATTTTGGAGCTGCTACAGACTCATCTCTTTATGTAGTTGTTTATGGTAATGGTCTTCTCAAATTAAATTTACAAAACCACCAGGAGGAATTACTCTTTCGTAACATAGAAGTATTTAACACTGCTATTGATAGAGAAGGAATAACCTGGATTTCCACACCTTCCAATGGTCTTTATCTGATACTTTCCAAGCCTGCTTTCGCTATAAATGAAAAAGACGGAATAGCGTCAAATGATGCCACTGCCCTTGCATATTACGACAACAAATTATTTGTAGGTTATTATAACGGAAGTGTGCAGGAGTTAAAGAGTAAGCAGACAGTGATGCAACCGGTGCCAAACCGCACACACCAAAAAATAAGAAACCTTACTACACTGAATGGCAAACTATGCTCATGCCAAGAATCTGGTTTTAGAGAGTACCATAATGGAATAGAAAGAAAACTTGCAAGTAACTGTAAAGCGGCCATTTACTACGATGGCTTCTACTATGTAGCAACAGTAGGCAATCTGTACATAATAAATGCCGAAACAGGTGTTATAGAAACACCCTTCACTGGCAGAGTACACTCTTTGATTGCAACAAGTGAGGGTGCTGTGCTATTTTACACTTTTGAAGGCCTTATGCAATATAAAGATGGAAAAATAACTCCATTTGAACTAACCGGACATGATAAAACACTGCGCCTAGGCGACATGGTCAAAACCAAAAATGGCACTATACTTTTTGCATCGCATGGAGCAGGAGTGCTAATGTTGCGAAACAACGAAGTAGAACAAATAGATGAAGCCCAAGGGCTGGTGAGCGACCTTGTAAACCGCGTAAAAATTGACGACCAAGACAGAATTTGGGTTTGTACCAATAAGGGGCTGGACATGGTAGAGCTTCAAGATGAATATCCGTTTTACAAATACATACGCCATTTCGATTCGGGCTCAGGCCTTAGTTCTGACTATGTGCGCGATGCAGTATGCCTTAGAGATACTGTGTGGGCTGCTACCGATGCCGGAGTTACTTACTTTCCACTTTATCCTGTAGAGACTACCAAAGCACAAATACTTTTCAAATCGGTTACCACCAGAGATTCGGTATATACAACAGAGGTTCCGTTGCATTTGGCCTACGACAACAACAGTATTGTATTTAATTATACCTGCATATCGTTTTCAAATATTGGCAACACTACTTTTTACTATCGCCTTATGCCCACTGACACTGCATGGCAACACACCAATGCTACCACCATATCATACCTTTCGCTACAGCCCGGCCAATACACATTTGAAATAAAGCCTGTACTGAATGGTGTAGTTTCAACAACAGATTTACATCAATACTACTTTAGCATAGGCAAACCATTATACAAACATGCATGGTTTATTCTGCTCATTATAGGCGCTGCACTCGCTATATTTTCAGTTATATACATAAAACTACGC
This sequence comes from Flavobacteriales bacterium, assembly GCA_031418455.1. Classification (GTDB taxonomy): domain Bacteria; phylum Bacteroidota; class Bacteroidia; order Flavobacteriales_D; family Sanyastnellaceae; genus JANNVZ01. The sequence continues at coordinate 3,743 of JANOXJ010000080.1, forward strand.
GACTTTTATATAAAGCGCTCCAACCGCATACAACATTTAAATGCCCTTGAAAAAAATGCATTAGTGGCGCAGATGAATCCACATTTTATGTTCAATGCGCTTAACTCGGTAAATGATTTTATAGCCGACAATGAACCCAAAAATGCACATAACTTTTTGTCAAAATTTGCACGCCTTATGCGAATAACACTTGACAACTCCAGAAAAGAACTGGTAACCCTGGAGGAAGAAATACAATCGCTTAAGTCTTACATAGAATTAGAGCAAATGCGCTTTGTAGATAAATTTGATTTGGACCTGAGAATACAAGAAATCTTAAAAGTTGACCAATGCAAAATTCCACCTATGATGATTCAGCCATTTGTAGAAAATGCCATTTTGCATGGCATACTTGAAACGAACAGAAAATGCGTGTTGATTCTTGACTTTTTTATGATAAACCATAAACAACTTTGTGTGCGCATAGAAGATAATGGAGCAGGCAGAAAAGAAATGAAAACCAAGAATAAACACAACAGCCATGCCTCTAACATTACCAACGAGCGCATTAAACTCATGAACGAAGGAACTGTAAGAGGTTATACTTTCAGCATTACCGATTTGAAAAACAATGACGGAAGCAAGGCCGGCACCAGAGTAGACCTAACTTTTCCTATTCAAAAATAAACCAGTGGTATGATAAGAACCATAATAACAGATGATGAAGAAAGAGGACGCAATACACTGGCAAAAATGCTGCAGAAATATTGCCCTGAGGTGACAGTGGTAAAGCAATGCAGAAACACCTCAGAAACTAAAGAGGCCATAGAAATGCTGCAGCCTGACTTACTCTTTTTAGATATACATATGCCGGGTGAAAACGGAATAGACTTTGCTAAAAATTATGAGAAACCACTGCCCCCGATAATATATGTAACAGCACACGACCAATATGCTATACAAGCGCTAAAACTTGCAGCATTGGACTATTTGATGAAACCAATAAATGTGGACGAGCTTCAAGAAGCCATAAATAGATACACCCAAAACCACTACAAACCGAAAAACACTGACGAAAACCAAAGCAATGCACCGGCACCAAATAAGCCCACACTGGCCATACCACACATGGATGGTATAGACTACCTTACTATAGAAGACATAGTGCGCTGCGAAGCCGACAGAAACTATACTATTTTATACCTGCGCAACGGACAAAAAAAAGTGGCATCGCGCAATTTGGGTGAATATGAAGAGCAACTTGCCCAACACGGTTTTTTCCGTGTACACAACTCGCACCTAATAAACATAAGCCATATAATCAAATACAACAAAGGACGTGGCGGTTATCTGGAATTGACTGGTGGTTATAAAATTGGAATTGCTCAACGCAGAAAATCTGAATTCTTTTTGTTTCTCAATGAAAAACTAGGCCACCTCCCGTTTTCCGAATAATTCTTATTCTAGTTTTTATACCATTTTTCAGGATACACTACTCACTTATGTAGGCAAACCACTCACTTGTACAATAGCTAAATAAGACCCTGATATAATGTGATACTTTCACCCATGAAGTAAGATAAGTAGAACAACTGCTACAAGTATTACTTGAAAATAAAAGTAGATCTGACAACCACTACTAAACCGGAAATCAGATTTTCTATAAAAGGATATTTAGGACAATACCTTTAACCAACTTAAATTTTAGGTTGAAAAACTAAGTGCTTAAAAAAGCACATCGTTTGAAAAACTAAAAACTATTGAGGCCGCCTTATAATAAGGCGGCCTCT
>JANOXJ010000081.1:0-3116 GCA_031418455.1 Flavobacteriales bacterium
AACACACGCTGCTTGCTAGGCTTGCCTGTTACCATGCACACGCCATCTTCTGCCTTTGCATCCAGTGGTATGCAGCGTATAGTAGCTTTGGTTTCAGTTTTTACTCGCTCTTCGGTTTCTTTAGTGCCATCCCAATGGCAAGCAAAAAACCCACCTTTTTCGTCCAATAGTTTTTTAAACTCATCGTAGCTGTTCACCTCTGTCATATGTGTAGCTCTGTGCTCAAATGCTTGATTGAAAAGATTTTCCTGAATTTCATTCAACAGATTTTCAATGTGCTCCACTATTCCATCCACTGCTCTGGTTTCTTTGGTGCTGTTGTCTCTGCGCGCTACTTCAATGGTTCCATTTTCCATATCCTTAGGGCCCATAGCCAATCGCACAGGCACACCTTTCAATTCGTACTCGGCAAATTTCCATCCGCTTCGCTTGCTGTCGTCACCATCAAATTTTACGCTTATGCCCTTTGCTTTGAGCGCATCCATTATTGGTTTTATTTTTTCGCCAATGGTTTCTAATTGCTCCAAGCCTTTGTAAATAGGCACTATTACCACCTGTATAGGTGCTAACATAGGTGGCAAGCGCAGGCCATTATCATCGCTATGCGTCATTATAAGCGCTCCCATAAGGCGGGTAGAAACACCCCAAGAGGTGGCCCATACATAATCCAATACACCTTCTTTGCTCTGGAATTTTACATCAAAAGCTTTTGCAAAATTTTGCCCCAAAAAGTGCGAGGTGCCAGCCTGCAAAGCTTTGCCATCTTGCATAAGTGCTTCTATACAAAGCGTATCCAGTGCACCTGCAAATCTTTCGCTTTCCGATTTGCGGCCTTTTATTACCGGCATTGCCATCCACTTTTCTGCAAAGTGTGCATACACGCCAAGCATTTGCTCAGCCTCTGCTATGGCCTCTTGTGAGGTGGCGTGTGCCGTGTGGCCCTCTTGCCAAAGAAACTCTGCTGTGCGCAAAAACAAACGCGTACGCATCTCCCAACGCACCACGTTGGCCCATTGGTTTATAAGTATAGGTAAGTCGCGGTAACTTTGAATCCATCCTTTGTAGGTATTCCAAATTATAGCCTCGCTGGTTGGGCGCACTATAAGTTCTTCTTCCAGTTTAGAATCGGGATCTACCATCAGCTTTCCCTTTTCATCAGGATTGGCCTTAAGGCGGTAATGTGTAACTACAGCACACTCTTTAGCAAAGCCCTCTGCGTGGCCTTCTTCTTTTTCTAAAAAGCTTTTAGGCACGAAAAGTGGGAAGTAAGCATTTTGGTGGCCGGTGTCCTTAAACATTTTGTCGAGGGCATCGCGCATTTTCTCCCATATGGCAAAACCATAGGGTTTAATAACCATGCAGCCGCGCACAGCGCTGTGTTCAGCCAAATCTGCGTTAATTACAAGGTCGTTGTACCACTTAGAATAGTCGGTAGCTCGTGAGGTTAGTTTTTCAGCCATTATTGATTGGTATGGTTGTTGGTAAAATTTGGGGGCCAAGATAAGTGGCATACATTGCTGTTTCATTTTGGTGTTGTAACTTTACTACACTTTTTAAACATAAAAGGCCATGAAAAACACATTACTTCCCTTTGCTCTAATAGCTGCACTGTTAGCCTCATGCAGCCAAGAGCGCTATGCCACAAGCGGTAAAACCTACGAAAATGACGAGGTTTACATGCAGCCGGGAGATACTTATATATCGGATTTTGCACTTGTGGACAATGAACCTGATGTGGCCGACAATGCTAACAACCAGGCACAATATTCTGACTCTGTTAAATCGGATGACGATTACTATAGTGGCAACAACACTTCATTAGAAGACCAGTTTAATGGCAATGGTGTTACCAATAACTATTATGGCAATGTGTATCAAAACAACTATGGCAATGGAATAAACGACCCTTATGGCTATAATGGCTTTGGTGGCTATGGCAATAATGCTATGTTAATATGGAATCCATACAGTGGTTGGCGCTTGCGTTACAACTGGGGTTTTGGCAATAACTGCTTTGGTGGATATGGTGGATATGGCTGTGGTTATGGCTGGAATATGCCTTGGTACGACCCATGGTATGGCAGTGGCTGGTGTTCTAATAATTGGTACTCACCATATGGATATTACAATCCATGGGGATGGAACTCGCCTTATTACGGTAACAATTGGTATGGCAATAATTATTACAACGGCAATAACTACTGGAATAACAATGATAACAACGGTGGTGGCAGCGTGGTGTATGGCCCACGCCCAAGCATATCTGTAGGCTCTTCAGTAAACTCCAGCTACGATGGTGGTTCTATAGGCCTTATGAGTGCCAACAAACCTGGCCTTGTAAATGGAATAGACCCAACGGCAAAACCTATTTATTCCAAACCACTGCAGAAGCCTACCGATGCAGTAGCGGCTGTATCTGAAAAGCCAACTAATCAGAAACAACCTGATGCAAGTTTTACTAACGCTCCTGCTTTAGAAAAACCAACAAATGCTATAAGCCCTGCAGTAGCTCCTACCAGCTCAAGCGCGCCTGTAACAGCCCCTGTTGACAATACAGCAGCTACAAAGCCAGCTATTGTGAATGCCACAGATAACGCAGCGGTAGTTGCTAACGAAAAACCAGTAACTGCTTCTAACAGCACCTCTGACTATTTTACAATGCCACGCCCACAGGCAGGTGCAAGTAAACCAACCTATGTAAGCTCAAAACCAGCAGCTATAAATAACAACAACGCACCATTTGTAAAGCCGAGCACTGCTGCTGCTACACCAAGTGTATATTCTACAACTGGCGCTAAGCCTGCTGCAAGAAACACTGCACCTGCAAGAAACAATGGTGGTTATGAATATGAAAGAACAAATACTGCTCCTTCTAAAAACAATACGACTCCTGCTAATACTACAGCGCCTGCAAGAAGCAACAATGCACCTGCGCGCACTAACACTGCGCCTGCACGAAACGATAACAATACCAGCAAACCAAATACGCAACGCCCACCGGCAGATAGCAAACCTGCAGTGAAGCCTCCGCAAAACGAAAGCAGACCCTCTGCTCCGGAGCGCAACAACAATAGCGTTACACCAAGCAAACCAAGCGGTGGTTCAGCAAGCCCTGG
>JANOXJ010000082.1:0-8526 GCA_031418455.1 Flavobacteriales bacterium
AAATATGAAGACTTAACAGGATTTTCGGGCTGTGCACAAGCCAAGGCGGCACAAGCTTTTGAGCTGTATGTAAATGGTATAGACCCCACTTGCAAATAAAAAAAGCCCTGATAAATCAGGGCTTTCCGAACGATGGGAGGAAGGTGGGGTTCGAACCCACGACCCCTAGAACCACAATCTAGTGCTCTAACCAACTGAGCTACGTCCTCCATGTAAAAATCGGGGTGCAAATAAAATGCAGATTCCACTTAAGTGCAACAAGTTTTTATACTACCTGCAATAAAGCTTCCATTTGCCTATGAATCAGTAACATTGCAGCCCATAAAGTTTAGCATTTGGAAGAAAAAAAGTTGAACATACTGTTTTTGTCATCGTGGTACCCCAGCAGAATGCACAGCACTTTGGGCAATTTTGTGCAGCGCCATGCCGAGGCCGTTGCTCAAATGCACCATGTGCAAGTGGTGTACATTACTATTGACAATAATGCGAAGCAAGATTTTGAAATAGTACAAAACACGCAGGCAGGAGTGCAGCAAACAATAGTGTATTGCAAAAAAGGATTGTTTAATTGGTATACCAAATGGCGCGGTTTTAAAAAGGCCATTGCTCATTTACAAAAAAACAACCAATTTCATTTTGACCTGGCCCACCACAATGTAATTTGGAGCAGCGGATGGCAGCCTCTGTGGCTAAATTGGAAATACAATTTGCCTTACATAATTACAGAACACTTTACCATTTATGATACCTTAGCGCGACACGACCAACCTACTTTTTTAAAATTACTGTCGCGTGCGGTGGCTAAAAATGCTGAAGCCATTTGCCCTGTAAGTCAAAATTTGGCTGACACTATGCAGCGCTTTGGCCTTGAAGGCAGCTACACACCTGTATACAACGTGGTGGACACTTCGTTATTTACACTTGCAGAAAAACCTACAACACATACTCAATTTTTGCATGTAAGCAGCCTATGGGACACGCAAAAAAACATAAGTGGAATATTGCGTGCATGGAAAAAAGCTAGCGATAAAAACAATTCCATTCGCTTAAATATAGGTGGCGATGGTGACATACTACCATGGCAACAAATGGCAACAGAACTAGGTATTCGCACTGAATCCATTTCATTCTTTACAGAAAAAACACCATCTGAAATAGCCACACTCATGCAAGAATCGCATTGCCTGATGTTGTTTAGTAATTTCGAAAATTTGCCGGTGGTAATAGTGGAATCCTTAGCTTGTGGCATGGCTATTATTAGCAGCCGTGTGGGTGGTATTGCAGAACACATTCATACGAAATTGGGCTATTTAGTGACACCTAATAATGAGGAGGAACTTGAAAATTCTATATTGCATTTTGCTACGCACAAGCAACAATTTAATTCTACCGAAATGCGTGCCTATGCCGTGGAGCATTTTGACAATAAAAGCGTAGCCAAAAAATTTACAGGAGTATATCGCAAGGTTTTGAAAAAGTAATTTTCTAAACCGAGTCCAACGAAAAATTATATTTTCGGATAAATAGGTTTCTTCACCTTAATAAAATTTGCGAATCATGATTCAATTATCAAAATCCCATCCCTAACCCTTCCCAAAGGGAAGGGAAGATGAGACTATTCACCTCAAAAATAGAAACTTCTTACATAAGCCTCCTAACAAAATCCTTTACGAAGACTTCTTTTCCTGATCGCCCTTAAGGGTTGGGAAGAGTTAGTGATGGGAGCTATACTGTTATTCCGTTTATTGTTGTTTACTTTTTACGTCTAAATAGATGCTTGTTAGTAAAAGTAAAAGCAGTTTCACCTTCGCGCTGAACGGATTCGGTTATAAAAAATGAGTCCTTTGTAATAACAAATGTGTGACGCGTGGTGATGGTTTTGCGTTTTTCCTTTCCTGTAATTTCTAATACAAAAGAAGTGGAGTCGCCTGATTGGTTGAACTGAACTATGTTCCAAACAGCTCCATTGTATTGCAAAGTTTTGTCGTCAGTACTGGCTATAGCTTCGCCTTTGCCACCGCTTACTTCGCCTTCGCCCTCATCATATATTACATCATACACCCATTTTTTGCCATCCCATTTGCTGGTACATTTGGCTGGCATACTTGCAGTGCGGTTTACACCTTCCAATGCATATTCGAAATAGCCTTCCCATTTGCCATCTAAGCGCGAAAACGCTTTGTTGATGAGCAACGAGTCGGTTTGTGAAAATGCACACGATGCAACAATTAAGAAAAAACAAAGTGAAGAAAGCTGTTTCATATTTAATGACTAATAAAGCGGATTAGTTATTCAAAGATAGTGAGTTATGAATATTATGCCAAATTACTATTAGGAGATAAATAAATGTACTCTTCAAATAGTGTAGACAAATTAAAATTAATTCACGAAGCGAAATCATTTTGGCCAATTATATCTTACAACTTCCATTTTTAAGTGCACCATTTCCTTTGCACCTTCGCACCAACAAAAAAAACAATAGTACACATACGTAATGATGAAATTACAGAACTATGCCATGGGCCAATGGTTAGCAGGCACTAACGATGGCAAACCACTTTTGGACGCTGTAACTAGCGATATTATTTGCACCGCTAGCAGCGCAGGTCTGGACTTTGGCGACATGCTAAATTATGCGCGCACCACAGGCAATGCGGCATTGCGCAAAATGACTTTTCATGAGCGTGGCCGTATGCTAAAGGCGTTGGCACTTTATTTAACTGATCGCAAAAACAACTACTACGAGCTTAGCTACCGCACGGGTGCTACTAAAATAGATAGCTGGATAGATATAGATGGTGGCATAGGCAATCTTTATGCATACGCTTCGCTGCGCAGACAATTTCCTAACGAGACGTATTATGTAGATGGCGACATGGCCAAAATGTCGAAAGGTGGCACCTTCCATGGTCATCATATAATGGTGCCTAAAGAGGGTGTGGCCATACACATCAATGCATTCAACTTTCCTGTGTGGGGCATGCTGGAAAAAATAGCGGTGAACCTACTTGCAGGAATGCCAGCTGTGGTAAAACCTGCCACCATTACTTCCTACTTAACAGAAGCGGTTACAAGAGATATTATAGCCTCAGGTATTTTACCTGCAGGTGCATTGCAACTTATTTGCGGCAGCGCAGAGGGATTGTTGGACCACATTACATCGCAAGATGTGGTAACATTTACAGGCAGCGCCTCTACTGGCAAAATGCTAAAACGTCACCCAAAAATAGTGGACGAAGCTGTACCATTTAATATGGAAGCCGACTCGCTCAATGCATCAGTACTTGGGCTAGATGCAGCGCCAGGCACAGAGGAGTTTGACCTTTTTATAAAAGAAGTGCGCAAGGAAGTAACCGTAAAGTGTGGCCAAAAATGCACCGCCATTCGCAGAGTGATAGTGCCCGAAAAATATTTGGAAGATGTGCAAATAGCCATAGGGCAAGCCTTTGCAAAAACCGCCATAGGCAATCCGCGCAATGAGAATGTGCGTATGGGTGCACTTGCAGGTATGAGCCAGCGCAACGAGGTGTTGGAAAAATTAGAAGAACTAAAAGCCAGCAGCGAAATTGTATTTGGCGATCCTAAAAAAGTAGAGGTAATAGATGGCAATAACGAGCAAGGTGCTTTTATGTCACCAGTATTGTTGCTCAACAAAAAACCGTTTAAGAATTTAGCATCGCACGAGGTGGAGGCCTTTGGCCCCATTACCACCCTTATGCCCTACTCCACTTTAGATGATGCTATAGCGCTTACTAAATTGGGCAAAGGCTCGCTTGTGTGCAGCATAGCTACCAACGATGGAGCGGCAGCACGCCAATTTGCGATAGGCAGCGCCACATACCACGGCCGTGTGCTGGTGCTAAACAGAGAAAGCGGAAAAGAAAGCACAGGACATGGTTCGCCCATGCCCATGCTAGTGCACGGTGGACCAGGCCGCGCAGGTGGTGGCGAGGAAATGGGTGGCATGCGCGGTGTAAAACACTACATGCAGCGCACAGCTATACAAGGCAGCCCCGGCATGCTTACAGCCATTACCAATGTGTATCAATATGGCGCTCCACAGCCTGAAGCCAATCCACATTTGTTCAGAAAACATTTTGAAGAAATGCAAGTGGGCGAAACGGTGTTTACACACAAGCACACAGTATCGGAAGCCGACATTGTAAATTTTGCCAACGTAAGTGGCGACAATTTTTATGCACACATGGATGCCACTTCATTGGAAGGAACCATTTTTGAAAAGCGCGTGGCTCACGGCTACTTTGTACTCTCTAAAGCAGCAGGCCTTTTTGTAGATCCTAAAAAGGGACCAGTGCTATTGAACTATGGCTTAGATGAAGCCCGGTTTACAAAACCTGTGTACCCAGGTATGACACTTGGTGTGCGCTTTACGGTAAAAGAAAAAGCCGATCAGGAAAAGAAAACACCAGAGGACATAGCAAAAGGCATAGTGAAATTTTTAGTAGATGTGTATGATGAAACAGGTGAAACAGTTGCGCTTGCCACCATACTTACAATGGTAAAAAAACTAAACCAAACGGAATAATTCAAGCATAGCCCAGTTGGATTAATGAAGCGCGAAAGACTATGAGCTTGATTAAAAAGTTTGTTTTAATTCTTGTATTGCTCCTCTGTGTGCAGGTCGCTGTTGCTCAGCATCCTGACAGTTTGCTTACTGTGCAGGAAGCACAGGCCGACATAGACTCGCTGCTGCAAACTATAAAAGACAGTCACCCTAAACCTGGTGGATTTGCTGATCAGCTTTCGTTTGAAACAGCATGTATAGCCATTCGCAACAACATTACAGCACCCATTACCACATTAGAATTTTCTAAGCAAGTAGCACAGTTAATGTGCCCCATGCACGACTCGCATAGTGGCATAGATTATGGGCAGTTGCAAGAGTTAGCCTTTAAAGACAAAGGATATTTTTTGCCGCTCAATTGCTTCACTTATCAATCTAAATTGTATGTACGCAACGACTGGCAAGACAGCATACCACAAGGCAGCGAACTGATAGCGATAAATGGTATAAGCGCAAATAAACTATACGACACCGCCCTTGCATATGCCTGCACCGAGGGCGATGCTATGCAACCACAAAGGCGCGTAGCTGATGCTTTGTTGCCACTTATAGCCGCTTTATATGCTAATGTGGACAGTGTAAATGTGGTAGAGGTAATTGATTTTGAGAACCACAAAACATCTACGTTTCTATTGAAGGGTTATACCAAAAAACAATACCGACATTTAAAACGCGAGCGCAGTCAAATTAAAGGCAATAAAATGCTCACGTTAGATTTTAGTTCGCAATACACTTGCGCCACTCTGAAAGTAGGTTCGTTTGCTCCCGCCAAAACAGGCTATTACAAACGCTATATTAAAAATGCATTTAAACAAATAGCACAAAACAATTGCGACTCGCTTATACTGGACCTGCGCGACAATGGTGGTGGCAGCAGCAGTTGGGTGGAATACCTCTATTCGTTTATAGACACTGCCGGGCACAATACGCCCAACAATATAATAGCCAAAAACAGCACACTGGCATTGAAGCGTGCAAAACCACTCACACGTGGATTATCTAAATTTATAATGCGCACATTTTTCAGAAAGAACGAAGATGTAGTTAGTTTTCTTCGCATAATAGATTTACCTGCGGGCAAATTGGACACCACATTTTTTTTCAAAAAAACCAAACAACGTGAATCACTTGTTTTTGACAAAAAATGTTTCTTAATGATAAACGGCCTCACCGCATCTGCAGCAGTTGACTTTACACAAAGCTTTGTGCGCAATAGCCGTGGCAAAGTGGTAGGCGAAGCTTGCCTGGGGCCTGTATCGGGCACTTGGGGCAACCCGGCCATTTACACGTTGCCTAACAGCAAACTGCGTGTAACCATAGCCACCATTCGCTATAACTACGACAATAGTTTTGAGTATAAGCCGCAGCCTATAGAGCCCGATGCGGAGGTGTTGCCTACGCCACAAGGCGCGCACAACAAGCAAGACGAAGTGCTTAACTTCATCATTACCGGAATGAAAAAATAGTGTTTAGCTATTACCTCTTTTAAAAGGACGGATAATGAGGCGCAAATCGCGCGAGTGGCGGAAATAGTTCTGAGCCCAACTTACCATTACCACTACTTTGTTTCTAAACCCAATGAGTTGGTACACGTGCACCAGCAGCCACACCATCCATGCAAACCAGCCAAACATTTTTATGCGTGGCAATTCGGTAACGGCTTTGTTGCGGCCTATGGTAGCCATGCTTCCGCGGTATTTATACTTAAACGGAGTTAACTGTTTGGCTGCTCTGTAATTTACTAAATTTTTAGCAAGCAACTCTCCTTGCTGCATGGCCGGCTGAGCCACCATGGCATGCCCGCGCGGGTTTTCTTCGTCCATCATAGCAGCCACATCGCCTATGGCAAACACATCTTTTACCCCCACCACAGCGTTGTAATGGTCCACTGCTATGCGGCCACTGGCAACAGTTTCAGCAGGTAATCCATCTAACAAATTAGCTTTTACACCCGCGGCCCATATCACCATAGAGGCATTTAATTCTGCCCCACTCTTGCATATTATTTTTTTACTATCGTAGTCTACCACGCGCTCATTCAAGCGCACATCCACCCCCATGTCTATCAAAGTTTCCATGGCCTTAGCACTGCTTTCCTCGCTAAACTCTTTGAGTATGCGCGCATTGCTGTCTATAAGATGTATGTCCATTACGCGCATATCCAGGTCAGGATAGTCTTTAGGCAGTATGTCCTTTTTTAACTCTGCCAACGCTCCTGCCAACTCCACACCCGTAGGGCCACCGCCCACTATTACCACGCCCATTAGGGAGTCTTTGTCCAACACATCGTTAGTCAAAAGTGCCTTTTCCAGATTTTGCAAAAGCAAACTGCGTATGTCCAATGCCTCAGAAACTGACTTCATAGGCATGCTCAAATTTTCAATGTTCTTGTTGCCAAAAAAATTGGTGCCTGCCCCAGTAGCAATGACTAAATAATCATATTCCAATTCTCCTATGTTGGTTATTACTTTTTTCGACTCAGTGTCTATGCGCTGCACCTCTGACATGCGAAAAAAGTAATTGAGATAAGGATTAAAAATTTTGCGAAACGGATATGCAATGCTGCCCGGTTCTAATCCCGCAGTAGCTACCTGATAGAGCAATGGCTGAAAAGCATGGTAATTATGCTTATCTAAAAGCACTACCTGAAAATGTTGGTTGCTTAGTTTTTTTGCCAATTGCAAACCACCAAAACCACCACCTATGATGACCACGCGCTTTGCATCTGTTCTTGGAATATTCACGCTATTTACTTTTTAAATTTAATTAGAGGACTAAAGTAATGTGCTATTAATTTTTTATTGCTTTTCTTATAATGTAAATGAAATGCGCAGTGGTAAATAAGCTAAATAATATAACCGCTAAGCCATGCTCATAGTCACTTGCGACACTAAAGAACTAAATTGTAAAGAATATCAAATTCAATAAGTTCAGTTTATAAAAAACGAAACAAAATAATGTTCCATATATCTCAACAGAATGGCATGATAAAGCAAAAAAGTCCGTTGAAAACTCTGTTCATTAATGCACCTAGCCTTAATGCTGATTTGATAGTGAAAGATTAATTTTGAGAAGATTATTTAGATACAATTAATACTCATGACCATGCTAGCTATATTCGGAAAAAAGAAGCTCAACGCGGAACGCACTGCGCATTTATTTTCCCACAACATAATAGAGACAGTGGAACAAGGTTTTCCAGACGTAGCGGGATTTATAAACGATTCGCCAGAATTTATAACCTCGCCTAACATACAGCCTGATGACTATGGTAAATTTTTGATGATAGTAATTGCTGGCAATTTCAGCTACATATCGCAACAATTTAAAGATGGTGAGGACATAGAAATAATAGAACAGTGTACTGAAAAATTAGCACCTGTTTTTGGTCTTACAAAAACTGAGTTTGCCGACAAAGTATCGGAATACAGAAGTTTTATGAGCCGTGTTAACTCCCCTTCAAAAAACACTGTGTATGCCATGTCGAAAGGTGTGTTTTTCAAATACAACCTGTGTGATTTTCAAGATGACTATTTCAAACAAATGAAAACTCCAAATCCAATATTTCAAAAAAGCTTGGATGAATTGATGAAGAATTTTATTTGGGATTGGGATGCGTTTAACGACAAATACAAAATTGTGTAAAACATACATTTAGATACTTTCAGATAAAGGCGCAATCAATTGCGCCTTTTTTTTTGTATAAAAAAATCCAACCAGGCTAAACTCCGATTAATTCAGCTCCAACAGGCATTTGCACAGTAAATGGAGGTATTGTTTTATCCTCCTTATTACCCTGCTATCTTCGCGCGCCCAATATTTCTTTTAGGGTAGCCACTATACAATGAATTTAAGAGACGAAATAGCACGCAGAAAAACCTTCGCCATCATAAGTCACCCGGATGCGGGTAAGACCACGCTAACAGAAAAACTACTTCTGT
>JANOXJ010000083.1:0-8643 GCA_031418455.1 Flavobacteriales bacterium
GAGGAAGGTGATGTGGACAACGATTTTTTTGCTACACAACAAGAGCAAATTCTGTCGCTTGCAAGATTAGAAAGTGCGTTGCCTAAAAAGGATGAGTTTATGGTGCCTGCGGATTATTTCAGCCAATTGAAAAATGAAGTATTGGCCAAAACAGCGGATGCTGAAACGAAGGTGGTGGCAATAGGCACACGCAGTAAAAGGGCCATGTGGTATGCTGCAGCCGCTGCTGCCTGTGTAGCATTTGCAGTTCTGTTTTATTGGCCAAAGTCCAACGCTGTGCAAACTGAAAAATCTTTTGCTGAATTGCTGGAACAAACAGAACTAAGCGAAGAAGAGGTGGATGAAATAGTGACCGATGAAGTGTATTACGAAATGGTGATGGACAATATTTATTTGCTTGCAGACACTGCCATCACAGACAGTAATACAACAATTAAAAAGGCATTGCCAGATGCGACTGCACCAACGAATATTTTAGATAAGAATAAAAAAAATGCACCGAGCATTAAACCAAAAGCCCCAACAAAGACTCTAAATTGGGACAGCATAACAGAAGAAGAAATGATGGAGTTTTTAGAAAATGAAGCAGATGATGATCTTTTAGAAGAACTATAACAAACACGAAAAATAAAAGCGAGATAATGAAAATGGAATTAAAAAAAATAATAGCATTGGTGCTTGTAGCTACAGCTTCGTTAGTGGCCTTGGCGCAGCCAGGCGAGCCACCTATGGAAGGCAAAGGCAAAGAAAAAATGGAGGCGTTGAAGCGTGCTTACTATACCGAAAAGTTGGAACTGACAAGTGCAGAGGCTGAAAAATTTTGGCCGGTGTACAACGAGTATGATGCTAAGAAGGATGCTGCGCGCAAGGAAATGCGTAAGGCCATAAAAAAGTCAGAGTCTGACTCGGTGACTACCAAAGAGGCCACAGCCACTATAGATTTAGTGAGCCTAAAGCGCAAGGAGGAAGTTGATCTGGACAGTAAATTTTTGAAAGACTGCCTGCCCATATTAGGCGCACCACGCACCATGCAATTGGCCAAACTGGACCGCGAGTTTCAAAAACAGGTGATGGAAAAACTGCAGGAAAAGCGCGAAGAAAGAAAAGCAAACAGACCCCCCGGTGGTCCTAGACAAGGCCAAGGGCCTAGGAAAGGATAACGAATATATTGGAAAGCGAACCGCCTCGGTTCGCTTTTTTTTCCACTAAATAGTTATTGAGTTGAAAAAAAATACTTTTCAACTATTTATGGAATTCAAAACTTTTGTGCATCTTAGCATCAGGGAATATTTCCTTTAAAATAACTATTTGATTTTACCTTAGACACACTTATAGACGTAATGCCCAGAAGAGCAAAGCTATCCTGCAGCAGGGCCGTTAAAAAAGAGTTCTAAGTTCTATTAAACCCAGCGGAATTTAAGTGTTGAGAATGCTAAATGATACGAGTCAATTTATTGATGTAAAGTTTGCAGTAATTAAGTAATTATAAAATGAAAAAAGTCAAATTTGAATTATTATCAATTACAACATGCATTATGCTCACAACATGCTCCAATGCTGCAACTTGTCAAAATGAATATTTTGAAGGAAATCCAGAATGGTGGATACAGTCACCAGGTTTCGGGTTTACATTTTTATCGCATTATGAAATCGTTAGTGATTCAGTAATCAATGGTTTAGTATACAAGAAAATGGTAAATAATTTTCAAAGTAATCAACAACTTGGTCACGATTGTGGTGATTATTATTGTCACCTTATACGGTCACAAGGCAACCGTATATATAACTATAATGTAGAGCTTGGTGCAGAGGAGTTGCTCTATGCGTTTGAGGGCGATGTTGGAGATACACTTTTTTCACATCCATTAATTTCATCTCCTTACGATTCAATTACAACGGGATTTTTGATTTTGGAGTTAGATAGTATTTTGATTTCAGATGAATGGAGGAATTATTATGTGGTGGCAGTAGAAAGTAATTTTACGAACCAAACTTATCCAGGGATAATAATAGAAGGAATCGGGAGCTTTGGCGGTCTCTTTCAAAACTTACCTAGCTCCATACTAAACGGTATTCAATGTTTTTCCTATAATGGGATTACATATTATGAGCAATACACAACTCCCTATCCTACTTTAATACAGGGTAATTGTAATTTTGATAATGTAATTGAGCTGGAAAATTCTTGGCTTGAAGTATTTCCCAATCCCTTAGAAGATAATATTACCGTGAAGTCCAATGCCAATATACCCATCTCTAACATAAAGGTATTCGATGCCGTTGGTAGAAAAGTATTCGAAGAAAAAGTTTTTTACCCAAACCAAACTTGGAATTTATCTACGCTTAGCGATGGCGTGTATGTGATGAGTGTGGAGCTGGAGAGTGGGCAGTTTATTAGTGAAAGAATAGTGAAGCAGTAGACCCCGGTGGCCCCAGACAGGGCCTAGAAAAGGATAGAAAATATATTGGAAAGCGAACCACCCCGGTTCGCTTTTTTTGCGCTAAATTGTTATTGAGTTAAAAAAATACTTTTCAACTATTTATGGAATTCAAAACTTTTGTGCATCTTAGCATCAAGGAAATACTTCCTTAACTAATTTAAACCGAGTTAACCTTATGTACCATTCTAAATGCAATGCTTCGCGAAGCGAAGCGTACTTTGGCTTAGCCGAGTTCGTGGCTATCTAAACACTTAAAGTAAAGCAAGAACACAGGAGGGCTTCACTGATAATGCATTTTATATTAAAAAGAATTAGCAGCCCTAAACTTGGAATTTATCTTCCTTGAGTGATGGAGGGTATGTAATGAGTGTGGAGTTGGAGAGTGGGATAACGGTGAGTGAGCGGATTGTGAAGGGGTAGAGAAAAATGAACAAAATGTTAGAAGAAACAGAAATGAAATGCGGGCTGCAAGCCCTCAAAAGTGAAAGGCACGGGTTACGCTGCGCTAAACCCGCGCCATTCGGGGGTGGACGGCATCAACTTTGGCACGGCCACTATGATTGTTCAACATTAAAACCATGAGAGTAAAAACAATCTTATATGTATTTTTTTTGACTACAACTCTTCTGCTTAGCAGAAGAGTTGTTGGTCAAAATTGGGAATACCATTATGATTATAATGAGCTATACAATATCGGCTACTCCATTGCCAAGACCGATTATGGATATATCACCTTGTCCAATACAAATGACCTTATTGATTTATATGAATTTGACTTGATGATTATGGGATTAGATGAACAAGGCAATCAACTTTTTCAGAAGGGATATACATTGGATAGTCTTGACTTTACTAATCTGAATTATCACAACATGATACCATCCAACGATGGTAATTATTTGGCGGCCATTTACACAGAATATGTAGCGGGTCCTGGTCAGGTTGAAACATATCCAACATTATTAAAATTCAATGCAGATGGCGACACGTTATGGTCAGTTCGTTATACGCCTACTTCTGTAGGCAATTATGAAGCAAGTTCCATAGCCCAAGGAGCTGATGGGTTATTTACATGTGTGGTAGCCAATATAATCTAACTGCAAATATTCTTTCAAGAGGCTTTATAATGAAAACGGATTCGGATGGAAATTACCAATGGCATGTTCATGTTGGTACCAATTATTTTACACGATTACACGATATAAAAATATATAATGACACTTTGTATGCTGTGGGGAAATTTATCCAAGACAATTCGACTGGCAATCTGCAAGAACCACTTAAACAATATATTCTAAAATGTAATACCGATGGCACTATCTACTGGTCACATTCCATACCACAGGAAAGTTTTACTGCACGCGATTGGCATGCAGAAACCTGTGTGGTTCTAGAGAATGGCAATCTACTTGTTGGCGCAGGAATAACTGAGGGCAACTGGCAACTTCCCTACAACAGGCCCATGCTAATGGAACTGGATAACGACAATGGTGAACCCATTTGGCAAAAGGGCTACGGGCCATTTTTGGGCTCTAACCACTTTAAACAAATACGCCCTCTGATGGACGGGAACTACTTAAGCACAGGAGAAGATAATGTATATCAAACAGTAGAAGGAGGTGGCAAAGCTCCATTTGTTATGAAGTTCTCAGCTGATGGTGATAGTATTTGGAAACGAACCATTGTACCAACTTGGTATGCGTCTGATGGTTTTCCGGCCGCTTCTGCCTCATTAGTAGATTTTGTAATAAATGACGATGGCGGCATCACAGCAATTGGTGAGCTAGCTACTTACACAGGCGATGGTCCGCAAAGCGGATGGATACAAGACACATACATAGTGCGACTGGACAGCATGGGTTGCCTTGTGCCGGGCTGCGATACTTTAGTGAACGTGGCAGAGCACAGCATTCAAAAATTAGCAGTGGGTCTTTATCCAAACCCCGCTGCTAACGTATTGAATATTCATTTTGAAAATGCACAACTAAAGCAACGCAGCACTTTTGAAATTTATAATTTAAGTGGCCAAATGATAAAAACTTGGCAAAGTAATTTACAATCGGCCACCTATCGAATGGATATCTCGGAACTTCCCAATGGAAATTATCTACTGAGGGCAGTAAATGAGTCGGGGCAATATGTACAAGAGAAGTTTATTGTAATAAAATAAAAACTATGCACAATGAAAAAATTGAATTCTAAATTAACCACTGTTTTGATTTCTGTTGTACTAATGATTTTGACCAATGAAGTATCTAGCCAAAATGAATATTTTGAAGGAAATCCAGAATTGTTGCCGCTGCATCAATACAGGTATCACAATAATGACATCACCAACGGTGTTGCAGAAATGACGGTGCAAACAGGCGGTGTTTTTGTGCATCAACCCCTACAACATGGTTTTAATGGTTGCAATTATGATTGGGCTGCATTGCTGGAAGCAATGCCACAATACCAGATGGAGCAGATGCGCGAATCCATTGCAGAAAAGCAAGGGGTTTTACAACAAATAACCGATGGTGGCAATACCCAACTGCTGCTGTCGGAAGTGGATGCTGCCAACTATGCACAAGCCATGGCCCTCTACCACTCGCTACTGAGCGAAAGCCCTGCTTTAAGCGAGGAAGTGATGGTACGCACTATACAGCAGGAGTATGCCTTGCCCAACGCCTTGCTTGCCATGGTGCTTGCGAGCAATCCCCAGGCTTCTAAGAGCATTGAAGTAAAGCAAGCATTGGACGAAAAGGCTGTGCCATTAGACAGTTACCAAATGGCACAAGTGATGCAAGGTCAGTATTGGCAAAGCGAAAAAGAAGCAATAGAAAGGGAAATCAGCATTGCAAGAGCCAATATTGAAATGGCGTTGTTTGCAGGAATTTGCTCGAATCAATCCAACGAGGATTACATCAATCAATTAGATGCCAGCCACACCAACGAATGCCTGATAAAGGCAGATATGCACTACCGCACAGGTAACCC
This sequence comes from Flavobacteriales bacterium, assembly GCA_031418455.1. GTDB lineage: Bacteria > Bacteroidota > Bacteroidia > Flavobacteriales_D > Sanyastnellaceae > JANNVZ01. The sequence goes on from JANOXJ010000083.1 coordinate 5,421, forward strand.
TGCCGATGCTGAGGCATTGTTAATGACTGCTATGCAATACAAAGGCAGTGAATTGCAGACTGCACAGATAAACACCTACAGCGAGTTGATGCAATTGCAATACGCCATACAGCGCAACGAGCCGCACCAGTGGACGGCTGCTGAAATTGCCTATATAGAAAGTGTATGGCAAAACAATACAGATGGATGCGGCACCAAGGCCAATGTATTGTTACATGCCTACCTTGGTTACGAGCTAGATGTGTTAGCAGAAGTGGCAGATACAAGGAGTGAAGAGGCAACAGCATGGATCAGTGAAACAAAAGAAGAGTCATTGCAACTTTGGCCCAACCCCGCTAACTCTCTTTTGCAAGTAAAACTGGTTCAACCGCAGCCTGAAGCTACAGAACTAACCATAGCTGACCTTACAGGCAGAATCCTATGGACACAGACCATTGAGGAATCCCAAATGCAAACGCTTGTAGGTGTGACAGCATTGCCAATAAACAACTACATACTGAGCATACGCAATGCAAGGGGCGATGTTATTTACTCAGCACCATTCATTAAGAATTAATAGCAACAAAGAGCCTGTTTCGTTCAATGAAACAGGCTCTTTCAATTTATTGAAGATGAAAAAGAATTTGATGTTTTTTCTGTTGGTAGCTCCATTTATTTCACAAGGGCAATACATTCATTACAACAACGTGTATATGTATTTGCCTGATACTGCAAGCTGCCTCTTGGCCAATACAATTATGTATGATGACCATTATATCAGTTATGGTTCTGCTATTGTGGTTGAAGACGGCTTCTATAGGCAAAGATGGGTAGCAAGAACTACTGACTTCGAAGGGAACACTTTGAATCTAAAGCATGAGAGCTTGCCTGTTGTTTACGAAACCCCTGGAATCAATGGTCAATTTTCCTGCCTAAGACTTAGTGATGGAGGTATTATTCAAATGAATCTTCATTTGCCTTGCAACTCATATCAAACCACAATTCAATTGAACAAATGGATGGGTGATGAAATAATATGGGATCATAGCTATGAAGAGCTTATTGGAGATTGTGAATTGGAAAATGAACTATATGAAATGACCGCCTGTGAAATAAATGACAGCACATTTGTAGTTATCAGCAGGTACATAGAAGCCGAAAATCAATTTGGCCTTGCCTTTACCTACTTCGATTTTGATGGCAACATTCAAAACCACTATTACTACACCGAATCTGTTGGCCTATGGAAAACAAATCTGACCCATGTATATGATATGGACACCTATCTGCTCTGCACAGGCACTACCTACAATGGCAACGACCAGCAGAACATGATAGCTAAGTACGACTATGAAGGCAATATGTTGGACTCGGTGCAATTTGGAAGTTCGGAATTTCAGGATGTTGGTCATTCATCATTGTTACTTCAAAATGGAAACATATTCATTGCATACAATGAATTATTGAGTTGGGACATTTTCAACAACTATTGTATCACTGCTCAACCACATTATATGATGTATGATTCAGATTTGAGTCTTATCTATGACATCATTCCAGATGAATATCCTTATCAAGATCTATTGATGACTGGTGCTGGGCATAGGCAAGCCATCTCCACTATTGACAACAAAATTGTTTTGGTCGGTAACTACTCATCTTCATGCCTTGGAGAGGTAGTAAACTATGTAACCAAGTTGAACATGAATGGAATTACTGAGTGGCTTTATGAATATCAACCATCCATTATGAGTACTGATGAAAGACTTGAGACTATTATTGAAACCAATGACAGTGGGTATCTTATATCAGGAAATACTTATGCTCCAACCCAAAAATTCTGGCTACTGAAAATAGATGCGTGTGGGTATGAAGATGAAAATGGGTGTCCGCCTGTAGTGGGGGTTGAAGAAGGGAATAGTCATAGTGAGCTTGTTGAACTATGGCCCAACCCATTCACTTCTACGTTAAAAGCCGTGCTGACGCAAAACGCTGAGCGTGTTTTTATCACCGATACCACAGGTAGAATTGTATTCGAAGAAAATGTTTTTTACCCCAATCAAACTTGGAATTTATCTGCGCTTAGCGATGGAGTGTATGTATTGAGTGTGGAGTTGGAGAGTGGGCAGGTTATTAGCGAGAGGATTGTGAAGCAGTAGACCCCGGTGGCCCCAAGCAAGGCCAAGGGCCTAAGAAAGGAAAGAGAATATATTGGAAAGCGAACCGCCTCGGTTCGCTTTTTTCTTGTTCGCAAATTTTCCTTTTTCCCCTTTCAAATGCGGGTTTTCTCTATTAACTATGCCCTCTTTTCAAACAGTTTAGTAATGTCAGACGAAATAACAGATACTCCCCTAGGCGAAGATGCCCACCTGGGCAATGTGGTGCAGGTGCAGGGCCTGTATAAAGATTGGTTTTTAGATTATGCCAGCTATGTAATATTAGAGCGGGCGGTGCCGCATATAAATGATGGCCTTAAGCCTGTGCAACGCAGAATTCTCCACTCGCTTTGGGAGATGGACGATGGCCGTTTTAACAAAGTGGCCAACGTAATAGGCAATACCATGAAATATCACCCGCATGGCGATGCCAGTATAGGTGATGCACTTGTGCAAATAGGTCAGAAAAAGTTGTTGCTGGACACACAGGGCAACTGGGGCAACATACACACTGGCGACAGTGCTGCCGCACCGCGTTATATAGAGGTGCGCCTCAACAAGTTTGCACTAGAGGTAGTTTTTAATCCTAAAACTACCACTTGGCTAAGCAGCTACGATGGGCGCAACAAAGAGCCTGAAACTTTACCTGTAAAATTCCCGCTGCTACTAGCTATGGGTGTAGAGGGTATAGCTGTGGGCCTTGCGTGCAAAATTCTTCCGCACAATTTTATAGAACTAATAGATGCCAGCATAGACTTGCTGCGTGGCAAGCGTGTGCATTTGCTCCCTGATTTTCAAACAGGTGGCTTGGCCGATTGTACGGACTATAACAGTGGTATACGTGGCGGCAAAATTCGTGTGCGTTCGCGCATACGCAAAGAGGACAATGGCAAGCTGCTGGTGATATCTGAAATACCATTTGGCACCACCACCACCTCGGTTATCGACAGCATATTAAAAGCCAACGAAAAAGGCAAAATAAAAATTAAAAAGGTAGAAGACAATACTGCCGAGCATGTAGAAATTGTCATTCACCTAACTCCCGGCACATCGCCCGACAAAACAATAGATGCGCTATATGCATTTAC
>JANOXJ010000084.1:0-5253 GCA_031418455.1 Flavobacteriales bacterium
CTTGCTTTGGCTATTGGATATTCTATAAGCTTAAAAATCCAGATACAATACACGAAATACAAAGCAGCATTTATAATGGTGTATATCCACATAAGCTGTATAAAATCGGTAGTGTACAATGCTCCTATAAACAGGCCGCTAATGCGCGCTGCAGCCAGCAATACTTGAAATATAAACGACTTCTTCTCTTTGCGCAACACATTGAACAATGCTGACAGCGGTGCAGAAATCATTCTGAAAAAATAAAATATAATAAGCACCTCGGCAGCGCGGCCCGCAGTGCTCCAGTTGTTGCCAAGAAATAAAGTATAGAGCGGTTCGCCCAAGAGCATTACCACCATCATAAACAATAGCGACACAAACAAAATATTTTTATACAACCGCCATGTATGCGTGGCTAACTCGTGCCTGCGGTGGCGCACCAGCTCAGCGGCCTTTTGCATAAACACGGCAGATATGCCTGCACCCAACATGCGTATTGGCAAGTCCAATAGTATAAGCGAGTTGCTGTAATAGCCCACATCTGCAAGGGTAAACCCAAGCAGTGGCAGCAAAGCTGCGGGCAGGTTGTTGCTAAAAATATTTATGACATTGCCCCAATGTATGTATATAGGATAGTCGCGGTATTCCTGCATTACCTCGCGCATTTCGGCACGTGTAGTTTTTTGTAGCAGTCGCTCTTTAAAATCTACCAATGCAAAGCGAGCATAACCCGCCACACGAAGCACATACTGCACAGCAGTAGTTACCACCAAGCCTGCCACAGTGGGCGCTATGCGCAGTCCATAAAAAACATTGAATGCCTTAGATACAAATGTGGTGGAGGTGCTCCATATCATTTGTTGTTTAAACTCTTTGTTGCGTATAGCCCAGTCGCTCACTATACGGTCTAGCGACATAAGCATACTAATGGGTGCTATGGCATACATCCAAAGGCCCAATTGTTCGTGCTTAAACGCGTGCAAAATATTTTCGCCCGCTATAAAGGTGACAAACAAAACAAGCAAACAAAAAACACTTGATACATACAAAGTAACCTTGAGTAATGCGGAAAATTCTCTATCCGTTTTGGGCAACACAAAAGCCTGAGTGTAGCCCCATGTGGCGGCATTACCTAGCACACCGATGTATACGTTGAACACACCAAAAAGGCCATATACTTCAGGCGGATATATGCGGGCCAGCACCACAAAGAAAACCATTTGGATAACAATGGAAATGCCTGTGGAAGAAAACATCCACGCACTGTTTTGCGCAAATGAACCCTGCTTGCGCATGTCGCTGAAAATGGCTGCTATGGATTGTATAATTTTTTTCAACCTAAAAAAATGAAATACAAAGTGTGGTGTTGAAAACGAACATGGGTGGCAAGGTAAAGCAAGCCAAGGGACATTACTTTCGAAACTCCCGATGCCTTGCACCTGCCACACAAAGAAAATCTCATACAGCCTACTCCTTGTTTTGGTTACAAGTGTTTATGCACATGCGCAGTTTAGTCCGCAAGACATAAGCGGGCTGCAGCTGTGGGTAAGTGCCGACAGTGGCCTAACGCTCAATGGCAACTACGTGGCTCAGTGGAACGACCAGAGCGGCAACAACCGCCATTGCACATCCGATTTTGATGTTATTCGCCCTACGCTTTTGCCCAATGCAATCAATGGATTGCCTGCAATAAGTTTTGATGGTGTGGAAGATTTTATGCAATTTCCGCTAATAGACAATGTGCGCACGGTGTTTTGGGTGCTGCGCGAAAATGCAGGCGCTACTGGTAGTCCGCCACGACCGCTGTTAGGCTGGAGCGGTGGACTCACTTATTTGCGTGGGCCTAACAAGGAGTTTTGGGACCCCTCGTTTTCTGATGCTGCAGTGCACAACGGACTTACTCGCTTAAATTTTGAAACCATAAACGGTAGCGCCACTCAAGTGCCGCAGCAGTTTTGCATTACCTCACTTGTTACCACAGCACCACTCAATGCCACGCACTTCACCATGGAGCTCAACATATTTGGCCGCACATGGTGGGGCGAAATAGCAGAGGTACTCATATACAGCACACCACTTGCCGAAGGTGATATAACACAAGTAGAAAATTATTTGGCCAATAAATATTCGCCAACGTTTTCCGCACTGCCCGATGTAAATATTCCATACGGATTTTGCGACACACTGCTATGTGCGCCCTCTGGTTTTACTAATTATGTATGGAACAATACAACAGCTACGCAATGCTATGAAGCCAGCACACCTGGCAACTATACACTTGCCATGGAAGATGCATTTGGCAGAATGCACTACGACACGGTTGCAGTTTCTTTTCCAGGAAATTTAGACTTGCCTAACGATACTATTTGCATTGGCAATGCCTTTGTATGGGATACAGAACTAAGTGCAAATGATTATACGTTTGCATGGAGCAACTCCACTGTAGCCAACACAATAAGCATAACAGATGCAGGTAATTATTCCCTAGTAGTTACAGATACATTAGGATGCAGCACCACCACTAATTTTGAAATAACGGTAGATACTTTTTCTACCACAGCCACACTAGGTGCCGATGCAAACTTGTGTGAAGGCAATGCTATAGGACTCACCACTGCAAATAATGGTCTAAATTATTTGTGGAGCACAAGCGACACTACTGCTACCATAACTGTAAATACCAGTGGCGACTATTGGCTGCAAGCCACTAATGCCAATGGCTGCACGTTGCAAGACACTGTGCATATAAACATTATAGGTACAGCACCCAGCATATCATTCAGCGCTACCGGTCTTTGCGAAAATGCTACTACCAACTTTGTAGGCAACAACCTTTCAGTGTCCAACATAACAAGTTGGCAATGGAACTTTGGCGATACACAAACCGGCAGTGGAGCCATTGTGGCGCATACTTATGCCACAGCGGGCAACTACACTGTAACACTTATAGCTACCACCGCTGAGGGCTGCTCACAAACATTTGCACAAGAGGTGCATGTGTTTGAACAAGCCACGCCACAGTTTGCTACCACACTGCCGTGCGACAATAAATTAATCACCTTTACTGACAACTCCACAAGCGCTGAAGGAAATATAGTAGCGTGGCAATGGCTTATAGGTGGCACATTCTATAACACACAAAATGTGCAAGCCATGCTTAGTACAAATGGATTTCAGAATGTGATGCTGGAAGTAACCACAGAACATGGCTGCGCAACTGAAATAACACAAGCAGTAAATGTGCTGGCCTCGCCTGTGGCAAACTTTGTGGCAGATGCCACTTGTCAAGGTGAGCTTACACAATTTACCGAGCAAGTAAACGATAGCCAGAGTGGAGCCATACAACAATACATATGGAGCTTTGGCGACAACACGGGTTCCACACTGCCCAATCCTGCACACTTCTACGCTCAAGGAAATATTTATGAAGTTACACTTATAGCACATGCTATTAATGGATGCAGCGATACGCTTATGCAACCTATTCAAATTTACAATTTGCCCAATGCCGATTTTGTAATATCGAACGCATGCCTTGGCCAACCGTTCATGCTGCAAGACGCCAGCAGTGCCGTGGGCGATAGTATAACCACATGGAATTGGGAAATAAACAATGTAAACTATACCGGCAAAAACCCAACGGTTACTTTTAATAGCACAGGTTTGCAAACAGCATTGTTGGCAGTAACTACGCTTAACGGTTGCACCTCCACAGTGCAACAACAAATACCTGTGTGGGCTGTTCCCGTAGCGGTTTTTAGTTACGAGCCTGAAATAGATGAAGCACCTTTTGAATGTCAGTTTATAAATGAGTCTACGGGAGCTACTGATGCGCACTGGTACTTTGGCGATACGTTTGAAAGCAATGAATACAACCCGCTGCACACATTTACACTTAACGGTACAGCCTACACACAACTAATAGCCATAAGCAATGCAGGTTGCAGAGACACTTTAGGGCAAATAATTACAATAGCCAAACCAGTGTTGGATGTAATGATTCAGAATGTGACTTGCACCGCTACAGATTTTGGTGTGCAGATAACTGCACAAATAATAAATACAGGTAACATAACAGTGCACCAGTTAATACTCAGCTATCAGGTAGGCAACGATGCTCCTGTGTTGGAAGTATATAATGGCACTTTGTATGGCGCATCATCATTTGAATATACATTTAATGCATACATGCAAAATAAAGGACAACAATTTCCTTATGTATGTATAACAGCAGAAACATCGCCAATAGAACATACAGAGACTAACCTTACAGACAACAAATATTGCAAGCCGTTGGAAAACGTGGGCCTCGAAGTATTTCCGCCCTATCCCAATCCTGGTGACGACCGCATGTTTGTGCGTTTTATAACGCCTATAGAAGGCGATTTAATGCTGCGCGTATATGATGTAAAAGGTGCAGTGGTAATGAATTTAGAAGATGAAAATGTACCTAAAGGATACCATCAATATTTCTTAGACATAAGCGCATTAGCCGAAGGCAACTACAAACTACAACTGGAAATGAATACAGTGAAAAGCGTAGTATCCTTTATGAAGGCTAAAGCAAAATGAGGCCTGAGAAACATCCAAGCAACAGCTAGATCAAGCAAATAAAATAGTAGCACCTACAAATTAAGTTAAGACAAAAAACTACGTATTTCCCCGTAGAGCAGACTTAATGAAAAAGGTGGTAATTTGCCATGACAAATAACTCACTTCATGAAAAAGTTAATCGCTCTTTTTTGCAGCACATTATTCGCATTAAGTGCCACTGCTGACTCACCTTTAACAAGTATATTTTTTGCCATGGCTTATAATGATGTGCCTGCGGTAGGCGCCATAATGGAGCAGCGCATAAGCACTGGCAATGCTAACATTGCCCTTACTGCCACGCATATTTCATTCTTAGATGATTCTAATAATTCGCTTGACCAAAAAATAGCACTTATAAATGCACTGGGCTGGGGCGATGCTACAAATACAGAAATTTATATACAGCATTTAATGAAAAAGTATAACCTCACTCACAGCACGTTTGATAGCCTGCTGGTGTTCAGAGAATATCCGGATATAGATATGTGGCAGGAAGGCAAGGTGATGAACAATCACGACTTGTTGTCGTTGTCATACATACAAGTTATGGGCGACTATTTCAATCCGCTGGTAGTGGGCAATTTAGTAGACTATGCTTACAGCAAAATGGAAGACAGTCAGGCCGCGGCATGTATAGTAGGTTTGGTGCTCTCACAGTTTATGCTAGACTTAGATTGG
>JANOXJ010000085.1:0-2464 GCA_031418455.1 Flavobacteriales bacterium
GGAATTTCTATCTCCATTATTTTACGCATTCAAATATGGCAACAAAATATTTTTCGTTGTCATAAATGTAAATGGGGTTTTGTGGTTCAAGCAGTTTTAATAATTTATAGTTTTCATTGTCACTAAAAGCATTAAAAGAAGTGCCTGCCTCATGCGGACAAAATTGTGCATCCCATATAACAATGTCGCCATGTTGCATTCCATTCTCTGGTTTTTGTTTGTCGGCAAACCATTGCACTGCTTGTTCTGGGTTAAAAGGATCTATGTTTAACTCAACCGGTATTTGTGGATCTACAAAATGAATTGTAGCGCCCGCGTGGTTCTGGTGTACAAACAAACATGCGTTTGCAATCGTCTGTTGTCTTGCTGACTTTTCCAGCGGCATTTTAAAAAACTGAAAGGGAGTAATAACCAACAGTGCAGCAAACAAAATAAATATGCATTTGGCTATGCTTTTGTTTTTTATAAAGTTTGCTATTCCATTAAAAGCATTACCCGCTAACAATGCGGCAAGTGGCATGGTGCACACCATCACACGTGTTTCGCCATTTGAGCCAAGAGTGCCTGTGGCCCAAGCTGCACTATGAAAAAACAAGAAAACAAAAAAAGGAATAACTATTAGGACTAGATACTGTTTTGCAAATTGCTCCGTCTTTACAACTAAAGAAGACCAACACAAAAACAGCAGCCCTGCGCACATGGCTATAAACAATGGCACACCCCAAATTACCTTATTGCTAAATATAAAATGCATCCAACTTCCGCTGCCATATGGGCTTTGCACAGCGTATGGGTTTTGGTGAAAAATCCACAACACATCGTGATATTGAAAAACCCAACCAAAAAGGCTATAAATAATAGTGCCCGATGCAAGTAAAAAGAACGGAATCCACTTTTTGTGCATTAGCATCCAAACAGAAATAAATGGCAATAAAATAAAGCCTTCAGTTCTAATGAATGGAAGCAATGACAATAGCAATGCAGCAACAATCAATTTATTTTTTAGCAGCAGATATATACCTAGAATAAGCCATGTGCTAAAGAGCACTTCAGTCATTACCGAATTGAGATGAATGAAATACATGGGCGCAAAAAGCACCATGAATACAACCAAAATAGAAGCCGCTTGTTTAAGTAGGCGCGCCACTAAAAACGTGATGTAGGCACCTACAATACCAATAGCACAAGTAAACACTTTAGCTACAGAATAGCCCGCTAAGGCAGGCAAAGCATACAATAGTGTAAAGAAAGGTTTGCCCCAATGATGCAACAACAACTCGGAGTGAACAAAAGAATATTTTGCAATTAAAAAATGCTGATACGTGTCGCCACCTTGATAGCTGCCAGAAGAAAAATAAACCAGAATTATTAAAACAATAGCCACTACCGATGTAATGGCTATAGCCCAATAAGATTCTTTACTCAGCTTCATTCCTCCTTAGCAAGATGACGCAAAAAGTCGCGCTGCAGGCGCTCCATAACATAATCGCGCTGCATAAAATTATCTACCGCTAACTCTGCCATTGCAGGTACATCTGCCGGGGTATACTTACACGTGGAATAAAATTTATCTTTAAGTTTCTTGTCTTTGACATTAGCAGCAACACATAGCATTTCAAAATTTTCTGTTCTTAATGCCACGTCTTTCAGTTCTCCCAGATGGTTTATAAGCCAGCTCATTGCATAAAAATAATGTGCTTGCACGTTTATTGGCTTTGGTCCTTTGGGGGCTTTAGCCATCACGTTAAAGGGCGAGCTTGTTACATCTTTGGTGCAATACTTTTTCATTTCCTCGCCATAGGTTCTTACACTTTTTAATTGCACTATGCCATTGCCACTGGCCGCATATATGCTCACCCAGCGAAGTCTTCTTCTGTATTCGTGTAGGCCATCTTCAAGCAGGCTCAAGTCTATTTCACCCGTTCTATATTTCTCTTCCAGCTTTTGCAATTCCAGCACCATGCCTTCTGCAAAGTCAAAGGTGTCTTCCACATCACTTTTCCATTCGTGTTCATTTAGCGCATCGGTAAATGCTTTCATTTTCTCTCCGCTCAACCAGTCGTTGCCCTTTAGTACATCTTCTAAAAAACCAGTTTCATTTATGAATTGACTGCCAAGAATTTTAGTAGCGCTTGTCTTTAAAGGCTTATATGCGCTAAATTCTTTTTGCATGGCATCTACGTGATCCATTGCACCCAAGGTGTCCTCTAGCGCTTTAAATTCTTTGTACCATGGGTCAAACAGTTTTTTATCGCCCACGGATCTGTACAGTCTGCACAAGCCCTCTATTCTGAAAATAATGTTGCGTGCGCTTCCGGCATAAAAAGCCAAGCCCTTCTCGCGCTTGCGCGCGGTGCTTTGAAGTAGCTCTATCAATTGATGATTGTAGAATGAAAAACGTTCGTGTGCTAAACTCATAATTATAGTTTTTTTTACTTGGCGAATTTAGTTGCTAGGTTTTGGT
>JANOXJ010000086.1:0-3047 GCA_031418455.1 Flavobacteriales bacterium
CATGGGCACACTTACTACCGAGGAGATAGACAGGGTGATAAGTGGTAGCATGCTTGCCATAAAGTACAATGAGGTAATAGACCGCGAGAGTGCTTATGAAATATTAGAAGCAAAGCTGAACAATGCCAAAGCCGAAACAGAAGAAGAAGAAATAGAGGTGAAGAAAACTGAACGCTCAAAGGAAGAAAAAGAAGAGCCAAGCTTGATAGAGCGTGCTTCTAAAAATACCATGGTGCGCCAAGTGGGCACTACAGTAGTGCGTGAGTTGGCACGTGGCATACTTGGAGTATTAGGTCTTGGGGGCAGCACCAGAAAGCGCAAGAAGAACAGTTTGTTCTGATAGTGCTATGCTAAGGATAAAAAAAATACAACTAAAAAGGAGAGCGTTTAGCTCTCCTTTTTTATAAAAATAATTTTTGTTAGCTCACCTTCATAGGCAATTCCATGAGCAATATGCGAGTGTCGCTTTTAGGAGTTATTACTAAATCATTTGTGCTCCACACTCCTATGGCATCGCGTGCGCCTAAGTCTTGGTCTGCTATGCTTGCATCGCCACTTATTATAAAAGCATACACACCATTATTAGCTGCATCTTTTAAGGTGTAGGTATAAGCTACATCTTTTTCCAAAGTGCCTATGTGGAACCATGCATTTTGGTGTATCCACACACCTTCATCATCGGCATTGGGCGACAGTATTTGGTTGAGTTTGTTTTTTACTTCAGGTTTTAATTTTACTTGGTCGTAGCGTGGTGTTACACTTGCTTTATTGGGAAATACCCAAATCTGTAGAAGCTTTAATTCTTTGTCTTTTATATGGTTGAACTCACTGTGGTATATGCCCGTGCCAGCGCTCATTACCTGCACCTCACCTGCGGGTATAGTGCCGGCATTGCCCATACTGTCCTTGTGTTCCACTGCGCCCTCTAGTGGTATGGTTATTATTTCCATATTGTCGTGCGGGTGTGTGCCAAAGCCCATTCCACCAGCTATTACATCATCGTTTAGCACGCGCAGTACCCCAAAGTTCATGCGCTCCGGATTGTAGTAGTTGGAAAATGAAAATGAATAATTTGTTTTCAGCCAGCCGTAGTCCGCTTTGCCGCGGGTATCAGCCTTGTGCAATACAGTGTTTTTTGTAGTCACAGTTTGTGGATTGGGTATGTGGTTAAAACCTACTTGCTGCGGCACCAGTGGCTGCAACTCATCTATATTATTTGTTACAACAGCAGCGGCAGCGCCTGTGGCAGCCAATGCTCCGGCACCTATGAGTCCTTTTTTCAAAAAGTCTTTTCTGTCCATGTTGTGTGTGTTTATCTATTATTTGCCCTGCAAAGGTGCATCACAACATAGGCTCAAAGCATTGATGTGCGTTAAGCCGAAACCTGATGACAAAAAAATGTAAAGTTGACTATTGAGCAGCCACTTTGAACTCGCTCGTAAAGTGAAATTCTAATTCAGGGTAATTCTTTTGTTCCATTTCCAACATGAATTTAGAAGGTGCTAAAAACACATCGTTGCCTTCTTTGTCCTTCACCATGTTTTGTCCTTTAATGCGGATAAACTCGTCAAGTTTTTCTTGCTTATCGGTGGTTATCCAACAAGCTTTGTAATATGTTTTAGTATCAAATTCGCACTTGGCTCCATACTCATGCTCCAGTCGATATTTAATAACCTCAAACTGAAGTTCGCCCACGGTACCCACTATTTTTCGTGTACCCGGTTCTTGCACAAATAGCTGCGCCACACCTTCTTCAGTCAGTTGGCGTATGCCTTTTTCAAGCTGCTTGGTTTTCATGGGGTCTCTGTTCAGCAGCTCTTTAAATATTTCTGGCGAAAAGCTAGGTATGCCTTTGTACATCATTACTTCCCCTTCAGTAAGTGTGTCGCCAATTTTAAAATTGCCCGTGTCGTACAATCCCACTACATCGCCAGCAAAGGCTTCTTCTATAGTGCTTTTGGCACTAGCCATAAAGGTTACAGGGTTGGGGTATTTATAGTCTTTGTCCAGCCGCACATGGTGGTAAAACTTGTTGCGCTGAAATGTGCCACTACACACACGCAAGAAGGCTATGCGGTCGCGGTGGCGTGGGTCTATGTTGGCATGTATTTTAAATACAAAGCCAGAGAATTTTGGTTCGGTAGGTTCCACCACTCGCACACTGGATTCGCGGTGTTGTGGAGTAGGGGCAATCTCTAAAAATTTGTCGAGCAATTCTTTTACACCAAAATTATTCATAGCACTACCAAAGAAAACTGGTGCAAGTTTTCCTTCTAAATATTTTTGTCTGTCAAATGGGTCATACACACTTTCTATAAGCTCCACATCATCGCGCAATTGTTGCGCATATTCGCCCACTAGTTCGTCAAGCAATGGGTCTTGCAAATCACTTATCGATACTATTTCATCGCTCACTTTTGTTTTGAGCGATTCAAAAAGGTTGAGTGTTTTGTCGTACAATTTGTAGACACCTTTGAAAGAGTAGCCTTTGGATATAGGCCACGACAAGGGCTGCACTTTTATGTTTAGTTTTTCTTCCAATTCATCCAGCAGCTCATCGGGGTCCTGGCCTTCAAGGTCCATTTTATTTATAAATACTATTACAGGAGTGTCGCGCATGCGGCACACTTCCATAAGGCGCTCAGTTTGCGACTCTACACCCTTCACACTATCTATCACAAGTATTACACTGTCCACTGCCGTAAGGGTGCGGTATGTATCTTCAGCAAAGTCTTTGTGACCGGGAGTGTCCAGCAGGTTTACCTGCATACCATTGTACTCAAACACCATAACCGATGTGGCAACCGATATACCGCGCTGCCTCTCTATTTCCATAAAGTCAGAGGCCGCAGTTTTGGTTATCTTGTTACTCTTTACTGCGCCTGCAGTTTGTATAGCACCGCCAAACAGAAGTAGTTTTTCTGTTAGCGTGGTCTTACCCGCATCCGGGTGACTTATGATGGCGAAGGTTTTTCTGCGTGCTATTTCGTCTCTTAAATTCATTGTATAGTGGCTACCCTAAAAGAAATATTGGGCGCGCGAAGATA